>JAGPCK010000002.1 GCA_018058135.1 Bacteroidia bacterium
GCATTTAAGCTGGAAACCAAGGGTGCGTGGTTGTTGAGTACTTCAAACTGGCCCAGTGAACCCGGTAGTTTTACCGAGGTAGCCTCGCCTGAAAAAAGTACTTTATCCGGTGTTAAAATATCTACTTGCATGGTTTTTAATTTAAAGACCGGAGATTGGCGAAAGTAAACTGACTTGCAATTTTACTTCTGATTAATCTTCCGGCTATAATTTATATTACTTTGCTTCAGCTAAAATTTTCTCTCCTTTAGCTACAGCCTGCTCTATAGTACCAACCAGGTTGAAAGAAGCCTCCGGTAAGTAATCGTAGTTACCATCCATAATAGCGTTAAAGCCTTTGATGGTTTCTTCAATTGGCACCAACTCTCCTTTTAATCCGGTAAACTGCTCTGCTACGTGGAAAGGTTGAGACAGGAAACGCTGAACACGTCTTGCTCTGGCTACAGTAAGTTTATCGTCTTCACTCAACTCATCCATACCCAAAATGGCAATAATATCCTGTAATTCTTTATAGCGTTGCAGAATCATTTTTACACGCTGAGCACAGTTGTAGTGTGCATCGCCCAAAATAGCCGGAGTAAGAATACGTGAGGTAGAATCCAATGGATCTACCGCTGGGTAAATACCTAACTCAGCAATTTTACGGCTCAATACAGTAGTCGCATCCAAGTGAGCAAAAGTAGTAGCCGGAGCAGGGTCAGTCAAGTCATCCGCAGGTACGTACACAGCCTGAACTGAAGTAATTGAACCGCGCTTGGTTGATGTGATACGCTCTTGCATAGTTCCCATCTCTGATGCCAGTGTAGGTTGGTAACCTACCGCTGAAGGCATACGACCTAAAAGAGCCGATACTTCAGAACCTGCCTGTGTGAAACGGAAAATGTTATCAATAAAGAACAGGATATCACGTCCGCCTGATTGCTCATTTCCATCGCGGTAGTACTCAGCGATAGATAGACCTGAAAGGGCTACACGTGCACGGGCACCCGGAGGTTCGTTCATCTGACCGAACACAAAGGTTGCCTGAGATTTTGCCAGTTCGTTGTAATCCACTTTTGACAAATCCCATTTGCCTTCTTCCATGGCGTGAACGAATTCTTTACCATATTTAATAATACCTGATTCAATCATTTCGCGTAGCAGGTCATTTCCCTCACGGGTACGTTCCCCTACTCCCGCAAATACTGATAAACCATCGTATGCTTTTGCAATGTTGTTGATTAACTCCTGAATCAATACGGTTTTACCTACACCCGCACCACCAAACAAACCGATTTTACCCCCTTTAGAGTATGGCTCAATGAGGTCAATTACTTTAATACCGGTATAAAGAACCTCTGCTTTTGTAGAAAGGTCTTCAAATCTTGGAGCTGATTGGTGAATAGAACGACCAACTTTTACGTCAACCTCTTTTAAACCGTCAATAGGCTCACCTACCACATTAAACAAACGGCCTTTGATTTCTTCTGTAGCCGGCATTTGAATGGGTGCACCGCTGTCAACTACCTCAGTACCGCGAACGAGACCGTCTGTAGAATCCATGGAGATGGCACGGATAATGTTTTCACCCAAGTGTTGCTGGCACTCCAGCACCAGTCTTGTTCCGTCAGGACGCTTAACGTACAGTGCGTCATAAATTTTTGGAAGTTTTACGCCATCCCCTGAGAAGCTGACGTCAACAACCGGCCCGATTACCTGAGCTATCTTTCCGATATTATTTGACATAAATGATTGTAGATTTGATAAATAGTGTGTTCTAAAAAATCGCTGCAAAATTACGTTTTTCGTACATATAAAAAATAAATCCTTACAAATAGGCTTACCTTTTTTTCAACATCCTAAAAATGAAGCTGAAAACTGAGTTTTACATACGTACCGATGTGGTACAAATAGCCCGGGAACTGCTTGGTAAAGTACTGGTTACAAGTATTGAGGGCCAACGGTGCGAGGCCATTATCACCGAAACAGAGGCTTATGCCGGAGTTACAGATAAGGCCAGTCATGCTTACGGAGGGCGTTTAACTACCCGCACCCGACCCATGTATCTGCGGGGCGGACATACTTATGTGTACCTCTGCTATGGAATACACCATTTATTCAATGTGGTAACCAATATAGAAGGAGTGCCTGATGCAGTATTAATCAGAGGTGTAGAACCTATTAAAGGGATACCGCTGATGATGAAAAGGCGGGGACACCAAGAACTGAAACCTGCCCTCACTCAGGGACCGGGAGCTCTGTCTGTAGCCATGGGCATTCAAACCATTCATAGCGGCTTACAACTAACAAACAAAACTATTTGGATTAATGATGCAGCGCAAACCATCGCAGAGCAAGACATCATAGCCTCACCCAGAGTTGGGGTAGCCTATGCCGCAGAGGATGCGTTGAGACCATACAGATTCAGAATAAAAGGAAACAAGTGGGTAAGTAAACCGAAATGAGAATAGATAACTAACAGGAATAATGCTTTGCGTTTTTAAATCAAGAAGTTAAACATATTATGATTCCAATAATTAGACATGTAACTTTGCACCCTTTTACATAAAATGACAGACAAAATATGCTTACCTATGTTATACGAAAGAAATCTTACGGATATAATTTTTCTTGTCAATACAGATTTTGCATTAACGGGTTATTTTGCTGAAAACAAATCGTTTCTTTTCACCCCGCCTGAAACATTTTTAGGTAAAAAAATAATTGACATTTTCTCCGGAAATGAAGCAGCCTTATTCACTTCTAAACTTAGTGAAGTGATTAACAGCAATAAATCAGTGTATGCAGAATATGATTTAACTATTGCCGGAGAATTACGGCATTACAGAGCAGAATTTAAACCAGCAACAGAATCTGCCAACGATGAAATAAGCGAGATTGTCGTTTTGATTAAGGACATAACTGAATTTCAGAAAAAAGAAAAACTCTTTATTCAAACAAAAGAACGATTTAAGTCCATATTTGACAACTCTTTTTCAGGAATCGCACTTACAGATATGGAAGGCTGCCTATTAGAATACAATGAGGCATTTTGTGATTTGTTAGAAGAAGCTGAGGAAAACCTCCGTACTAAAAACTTCAAGGCATACACACATCCTGAAGATATCGAAAATGAATCTAAACAATTTGAAGAACTGGCTAAAAGCAAGACCAATCATTACAGATTAACCAAAAGGTGTATTACCGCAAATAAAAAAACACGTTGGATAGATGCTTCAGTATCGATAATATTTGATAACCTCAATCAACCTCAGAATTTATTATTGATTTTCAACGACATTTCAACTCCAGTTCAAACAAAAAATGAGTTAGAACAATCAAATCGAGCAAAAGATAAATTATTGTCCATTATTGGTCATGACCTCAGAAGTCCGATGGGATCAATTACGGGGCTGATTGACTTGCTAAAAATAAGTGACAAAAATGAGCAGGAAGAAATAATAAAAATGATTGAACTTTCAGCAAAAAGGGCAATGACTTTACTTGAAGATTTGCTTTGCTGGGGAAAAACTCAGGACGGAATGTTAAGCATGATTTCTGTTCCATCAGATATTAATACAATCCTTCAGGAATCAATTGACTTCATTAAAAATAATGCTCAGGCAAAGTCCATCAACATTCATTTTAATGCAGAAGAAAATATAACAGTTAATCTTGACCGCAATATGATGTTGACTGCAATACGCAATGTGCTTTCGAATGCTGTTAAGTTTACCCCATTAGGAGGAAATGTTTATTGCACAACAAAAATTCTTGCTGATGAATGTGTAATAGAAATAAAAGACACCGGAATAGGAATGGATAATGAGATAAAGAAAACATTGTTTCAGGTAAGTTCAAACAAAAGCAGAACGGGTACTGCAAACGAACAAGGCAGCGGATTAGGCTTACTTATTTGTAAAGAGTTTGTGCACAAGCACAATGGTAGAATTGAAGTAGAAAGCGAAAAAGACAAAGGAAGTACCTTTCGTATCATCCTGCCATTAATAGGCTAGGAACTCAAATCAGGCATAAATAAAGCCTTAAGTTCTGTTGCGTCATCCGGTTTCATTTTACCAGCTAAAATAAGGCGCAATTGCCTTCTTCGCAATGCTCCGTCAAAACGCTTTTTCTCCTCCTCTGTTTCAGGTATAAGTTCGGGCACCTTGGCTGGCGAGCCGTTTCTGTCAAGTGCAACAAACGTATAATAAGCCTCATTGCTCTTAAACTTTTCTCCGGTTGGAATACTTTCTGCGATAACAGAAATATGTATTTCCATACTGGTATTAAAAGCACGGGTTACTTTTGCTTCCAGTGTTACTACATCACCCAGCTTAATACTTTTACCAAAAGACACACTATCTACCGATGCGGTAACTACTATTTTACCTGTATGCTTTTGTCCTGAAATGGCCGCTACAATATCCATCCAATGCAGTAAACGCCCTCCCATCAAATTGTTCAGGGTGTTGGTATCGTTGGGTAAAACCAACTCGTTCATAATGGTATAGGATTGTGACGGTGTTTTTGAATTGCTCATATTGACCGCAAAGGTAGGGAAAGAAGTCTTACAAAGTAAAAATCACTCAACCGGGGTCCAGTTCATTTGAATAACACGTTTGGTCTTTTTGGTAATCTTGTAGCGGTTATCAATGCGCCAACCGGCAATCCAGATAATTTCCCCGTCTGATTCCATTACCCACACCCGTTCCTTATCCGCTATGCTCAGTTTCAAATCGGTGAGAAAATCGCTTACTTTTTTCCAGCCCTTCATGCCCAGCGGCTTAAACTTATCTCCGGGCTGCCATTGACGAACAACCAGCGGAAACTTCACTAAATCACTATCCAGCAAAGCTGTTCCGGGGTTCACAAAAAGGTTGTCAGGCTTTGGAATATGATTAATGGTAATAGTGAATTCAGGGGTAGTGAGTTCATCGTTTTTCGTTGTAATAAAAAATACTCCGCTTTTATCAGATGCTGCAAATCGGGAAATAATCAGCTCTTCCCTATCCTTAATCAACCGGTGTGTATGCGAAAAAAACAATTTACCAGATTGCTCCTGCAATGCCTTATAAACTTGTGTTATAGTAGCTGATGAAAAACCGAAAGGCTGCAACAATTCAAACAACAAAACCTGTGAAGCTTTGTGTTTGAGTAAAGGCTTCAACGGAATTTTAACAGAACGGGAGGTAGACAGCAGGTGTTTTTTAGCCCACTTCTCAACTTCCGACTCCAACCATCCGTTGAGTTGCTGCACTACCATAGAGGTTTGTACAAAATGTTGTTCAAATGCCGGGTTTATCTTTTCCAACACGGGCAATACTTCTTTGCGCAATAAATTACGGCTGTATTTATCAGAGGTATTGGAACTATCTTCCCGAAACACAATTTTATACTGTCTGGCATAATCCACAATCTCCTTTCGTGTTATTTCCAACAAAGGACGAATAATCAAGTGGTTTTCAGGCAACATGCCCTGCAAGCCTCTGATACCTGTACCTCTAAGCATTTGCAGCAGCATGGTTTCAGCCTGGTCTGTAGCATGGTGTGCCGTTGCTACGGCTGAATAGCCATATTCTGTTACCAATTTCCGGAACCACTCATAACGCAGTTCACGCGCAGCTTCCTGTATGCCTATCTTATGCTCCTCAGCATACTGACGGGTATTGATGCGGGCTAAGTGAAAACCAATGTTCTTAAGCTGGCAATACTCCTTTACCAATTGTTCATCTCCGTCACTCTCCTCTCCCCTCAATAAAAAATTGCAGTGCGCCACCGCCACGTCCACTCCTATTTGCTGCATTAGGTCAAGCAGCACCATAGAATCAACACCACCGCTCACAGCCACCAACAATGTACCTTTTGATGGCAAAAGTTGATGCTTTTCAATAAATGCTTTAACCCGCTGGTGCATGTTGGTATGTTTTATGCTGATTGTTTTGCCTTTATTTGCAGTAAACTTTACTACTTGAGGCGCACAAAATTACTTCTTTTACTCATACTCCTGATACCCGTTGCCAATATTGCTTTCGGACAAAAAAAAGGCAACAAAAAAATCCGTGTGCAAATTGTGAACTCCAATACGTTTGAATTTGACAAAAGCAGGGGAGAAAAAGTAAAACGTCTGATAGGTGATGTACAGTTTAAACAAGACGACATTCTGCTGTTTTGTGACAGTGCCTATTTTTACGATGAAGAAAACCTGGTTGAAGCTTATAGCAGAGTGCGCATTACCAGATCTGACGGCTTTGTACTGTCAGGAGATTTCTTACGCTATGAAGGGGATATAAAACGGGCCCGAATGATTGGTAACGTGCACATGACCGATCCCTCCATGGAACTCACTACAACTGAAATGGACTTTGACTTGGATAATAACATCGGGTATTATACCAACGGAGCTACCATTCTGAACAATCAGAATAAACTCACCAGCCGTTTTGGTTACTTTTATACCAAAACCAATCAGGTGTACTTCAAAAAAGATGTATTGCTTGTGAACCCTGAATACACCATTGATTGCGATACTTTGTTGTACAACACCGTTTCTAAAACTGCCTGGTTTTTGGGACCCACCAACATTAAAAGTGACGATAATACCATTTATTGTGAGAATGGTTGGTATGATACACAACGTGAATTATCGCAATTCAGCAGAAATGCGGTACTCACCAGCAAAGAAAATATTGTAATGGCCGATAGTCTCACGTATAACCGCAAAACAGGTCTCGGGCGCGGGTTTCGTAACCTCAGGGTAATTGATACTGCCGAAAAGCTAACCATTCGCGGTAATTATGGTGAAATTAACCGACTGAAAAAAACCACGTATATCACACAAAAACCCGTGGCTAAAAAACTGATGGGCAATGATTCTATTTATCTATTGGCCGATACGCTTTATTATTTGCAGGCTACAGACTCCAATCGTGTATTAAAAGCATATTACAACTCGCGTATTCTTAAAAAAGACCTGCAGGCTGTGAGTGATTCCATTGTGTACTCCCTGCGTGATTCTGTAATCACACTTTTTAATCAACCGGTCATGTGGTCGGAAGAAAAGCAGATTACAGCTGATACCATTCGCCTCTTCATTCATAAAAATCAACTTGATTCCATGCTGATGCAGGGCAATGCTTTTATAGCGACCAAAGAAAATGACAAACATTTTAATCAGATTAAAGGGCGCAACATGAAAGGGCTTTTCAGCAACCAGCAACTTCAAAGAGTAATTGTTATCGGCAATGGGGAAAGCATCTATTACGCCAAAGACAGCAGTGGTTATATAGGAATGAACCGCATCAGCTGCAGCCATATGCTCATCAGATTAGATTCAAATCAACTTCAAAAAATCACTTTCTATGAAAAACCAGCAGGAAGTATTTTCCCTGTAGATAACCTTCCTGAACCGGAAACACGTATCAAAGGGTTCAAATGGTTGGGACATCGCAGGCCTAAACAAGTAATGAAAGAACTATTTTAGAATCAGCTTCGCATCTCTTCTCATTCCTTCTGCTTTCCTTCTTGTAAAGTAACCCTTCTTTAGCATTTCAACCATAGATTGTTGCTGCTGCTAAATTTCTGCAAACTATGGTCTACGAAATTCCGATGACGTAGATGTTTTCTGTGTTTCCATAATAGGGCGACACTTTGTGTCATCTTTTTTCATTATTGGACACACTCAATAAAAAAGCCCGACCAAATTGGTCGGGCTTTTTTATGTTAAAGAGTGAACTATGAACTACTTCACTCGTATAATTTGTTTGCTGGCGGTTTCACCATTCAAAGTTAATTGAACCATGTAATTTCCTGCACTAAGGTTGAACTCTTCTGCTATAAAGCTGATTTCATAACCTCCTGCATTTTGTTTACCGTTAAACAAAACAGCAACTTCTCTTCCGTACATATCAAAAACTTTCACTTCCAGATTTCCACCTTTAACTAAAGAGTAGTTAATGGTTGCAGTGGAAGTAAATGGATTTGGATATACATCGAAATTAAATGTTTGAGCTGTTATTGCCTTTGAAGATACACTGAAAGCTACTGGTTGTGTTGTAGTGTTCATACAACCGTTGTTATCTGTAACAGTCAGTTTAGCATTAAACGGACCATTTGAAAGATAAGTGTAAACAGGCGCTAATTGATTGCTTCCGTTTCCATCACCAAAATCCCAATCGTATGTAAAGAATGAAGTACTGCCGGGAGTAAATGTTACTTGACGAGAATTAAATACAGTACTTTTAGAGTACGAATATGCTGCATTTGGCAAAGCATTTACAACAACATTTGCACTGGTAGAATCAGCGCAACCGTTAGCTGCTAACACACCTAAATGTATAGTATACGAACCGGCTGAGGTGTAAGTTTTTGATGGGTTCATGCTCGTTGATGTAGTTGCATCTCCAAATGACCAACCATAAGAAAGTGAGCCAGGTCCTGTAGTAGTGTTGTTTATCTGAACAGCAGTTCCTATACACGCTGATGCTGGAACTGCAAAACCTACTACTGGGCTTTCTTTAACTGTTAAAACAAACGTTTCAATATCTGAACAAAGTCCTGACACTGCTTTAAGACGCACAGTATATGTACCTGGTTGGAACATTTTGGTTATTGAAGTAGCATTATTCTGAACGAAGCTGTTAGTTCCTAAATCCCATTCTGAGGTAAATGAACCACCAAATGTGCTTGTGTTAGTGAAGACAATATCATCGCCTGAACAATTTCCTACAGAAGTGAATGTAGCTTTTGGAGTTGCTGAAACAGTCACTTGTTTTGTAACAGTATCTGAGCAACCAAAATCAGAGTAGGTAATTAATTTAACGGAGTAGGTATTTGCGGTAGCGTAAGTATGTTGAGTAGAAAACTCATTGGAGTTGTTTCCATCTCCAAAACTCCAGTTGGCTCCCATTGTACCGAAATCAATTGTTGAATTGTTGGTTAAACCTACACTTGACCCTTCACAAGCATTACCGGCAGTGAAATCAGCAACAGGAATAGGGAATACAGTTGAGTTACTTGTGAATGTATTGGAACAACCGAATGCTGTAGTTGCTTTAAGTGTAACATTGTATACACCAATATTGTTGTACATCCATTTTGGGTTTTGAAGAGTTGATAGACCGCTGTCACCAAAATTCCACAAATACGATATAGCCAAAACAGGTCCTTGAAGAGTAGTTTTGTTGATGAAACTTGTTGAATCACCTTCACATTTATTCACTACAGAGAAAGAAGGAGTTGGGAAGTATCCTACATCTATTGATTTAGTTATAGTAGTTGAATAACCTAAATTAGATGTTACTCTAAGAGTAATTGTATAGCTACCACCCACACTGTATGTATATGAAGGATTTTTAACATTGGAGGTATCCAATGTAGAATTAGGGTCACCAAAATTCCAGCTGTAAGCCAATGTGCCTCTTACAATGCTGCTAGTGTCCGTAAAGTTAACTGCTGCACCTGCGCAACCAATATTGCTGGAGAATCCCGGAATCGGTTCAGGAGCCACGTAATAGTATCTGTTAATAATTGTATCACAACCATTTGCCATATTACGAGCAGTAATTGAAACAATAAACGTACTGTCAATTTCTGAAGCTGCAGTAGTTACATCTATTCTACCGTTTGTTGATGCAGTAGGCGGTGTGAAAGAAGATGTCCCTGCTGCAAAACCATAGGGAGTAAGCACACTAGTTGAAGTTATGGTCCACAAAGTTCCATAGTCAGCATTAGTAAGACCTGCGGGAGCTGTAATATCATATTGAAGTTGAGATCCTGCTTTTGCATTATCAGGGTCAGATACAATTCCTGAAAGGTAATTTCCCTGATAGGTTGTGCCTTTTGCAAATGACACTCCCTGAAGCAATGGATTGATAGTAGCTGTAACTGCTGTTCTGCTGCTGGAGCAGCCACCACCAAAATATAAGGTTCCATTCCAAGTTCTTGGGGTAAATGTTCCACCAAATGTCCCTGAAATACCGTCACCGGCATTAATAGTTACTTTTCCATTCGTATATGTATTAGCTGCAGTAGTATAAGAAATTGTTCCGGAAGAAGTTACATACATTCCATAAGTTTGATTGGCATTCATGGAAAGTTTGTTGTTACCTGTTAATACAATTCTGTTTTCACCGGCTACTGCATTACTAATAGTTGTAGTTTGTAATAAAGTCCAATTAGCCGCAATAAGTTGATTACCAACATATGTACCGTTCCTGTAATAAACAGAAACAGTTATAGAGCCTGTTGATTGGGATATAAACGCTAAGCTATCTAAACGCATAGCTTGATTTGGAATAACATCAAACATGGCACCATTCTGTCCATTTCCTGCAGCATAGGTAGTTCTTAGACTGTCTGCAATACCACCCCGTCTTGCTTCTACATAAAATGTAGAAGTATTATTTAAATATGGAGTATTGAAGTTTGCACCTACACCTAATTGAGTTGTTGATGATGGAGCTGAGAACCAATACAAAGAATCCTGAGCTGAACCTGAAACTGCTGAAAGAGCAACTGAACCTGCACCGCAACGGCTACCATTAGTAGGTGTAGGGGCAGTTGGAGATCCGCTAACAGCAACAGAATAATTTATTGTGTCATTTGCTCTGTTTACATCAGCACCCAGATTGGTGTATGCTTTTACGTTTAAAGTACCCCCAGCTAATGTGTTATAAGTTGCAGTGAAAATTACTGTATCTGATGCATTGGAAGCCAGGCTTCGAGTAAGTGTTGTGTTGAGTGTTGCAGAACCGAATGAACCGCTAACTAAAGCTATTACAGGAATATTCGAAATTGCAGAAGGGCTATTATTTCTAACCCTAACTACAACATTTTCAGATGCCGCTCCACAAACTGCAGCAGGTGATAAAACTGCTGTAGCCTGCACATCGGTTACAGGGGTATAAAGTTGAACGTTGTCTACTATCCAGTAATATGACCAATCACCTACAAAACGAAAACGAACCTTTACACCTGTTCTATTGGAGGCAAAAGTTGAAACATCAATATCCTGACTAGCATTGGTGGAGGTAAATGAACTATAAGTATAAACTGAATTCCAGCTTGTACCATTAAAGACTTCAACATTTATATTATCTGTTGCCAGGTAATTTCCAAAATAGAACTGATCCCATTTTAACTTCACTACCGCATGTCCTGTAGTATTAACAGCCGGGGATTCGAGTGCTACATTTTCTGCACCGCCCCCTGATGAATAATTGTCAGAATCAAAAATAGCAAATGGAGCTGATATTGGAGTTGTAGCTCCACGACCACCTGGATTATTAAATCTCCACTGATCGAAACCTGCATTTCCAGTGATAATGTTGTTGCTCCATCCGGAAGGAGGAGTTGAACCTGAACCGGTTGAAAAGTTCTCATTAATGTGAAAAACCTGAGCATAGCTTGATTGGATGCCAAACACCACACACACAGCCAATGCCATAAATTTTATCACATGTTTTCTTTTTGTAGAAAATATATTCATATGGTAATTATTTAAAACCCAAAAATAAATAATTCATTCATAAAATTACTGATAAAATATAAGAATATTTTTCCCCTTTTAAATATTGCCTAAACAAAGGGTATAAACATATTTATTTGGAATGTATTTAAATTACTTTTTGTGATTGCGGGTTGAATTTATCGCGTTAAACTTTGCACCATTAAATCCGATACAAAAATGAAAAAAATAGACAGAAAAGATTTTTTAAGAAATGCATTGGCCTTAGCTGGTGTAACTTTGGTAGGATCAAGTATTTTAAGTGCCTGCGGAGGTGAACAACCAGCGCAAAACACAACAACTGCTCCTGCTGAAAACGCACCAGCTGAAGCAACTCCAGCCGAAACAGCACCGGCCACCGAAACAGCCCCAGCTACAGTTGATTGTACCGACTTATCAGGACTCAGCGATGCCGATAAAAAAGGAAGAGAAAATTTATCCTATGTTGACAAAAGCACAGAGGCTGAAAAAAATTGCAGTAATTGTCGTTTCTGGCAGCCTAATGCCACCGACCCGAATGCATGTGGCGGATGCCAGTTGATGAAAGGTCCTATTAATCCTCAGGGGTATTGCAAATCTTGGTTCAAGAAAGACGCTTAGTCAATTGATTCATACACAGAAAAGGCCGAAGTAAAATTCGGCCTTTTCTGTTTTTATAGATGACCTATTGGAAATCAAAAGTGTTTTGGAGTCAAAATTTCAGCATAAATAAAGCCCTTACGCAGCTCTTCAACAGAAACATCAATCGGCTCTGCATGGTACTCATCCAAACTAAGTGGTGCATGAACGGAAGACAGGGAGCGCAGAACGCCAATCTCTTCCAGATTTTTTGCCTTGTGTTTCTGTAAAGCTATCTGCTCAATATTAACTTGTTTCTGCTGAGCGATTACTTCTTCATCTCTGTCCCTCAATTTTCGGTTACGAATAACTTCTTCATCGTAATCCCTCACCGGTTTGCTGGTGTTCTCGTATGACCACGTTTCAGCAAGTGGCTTTGGCGTTTCAAAAGTAAAAGGATCAGATGAGGGACGTAATGGTGGTTTTAGTTTTGCTTCTTCACCTGTAAGTTTACGTAAGGTTTCTTCCCAGTCAAAATCGGTTTCTTCTTCTTCAACTTCAGGTTGTGTTTGTCCCGTTGGATTTTTATCCTTTTTTTTGCTGCGGCTGTAAAGGTAAATAATAGCCGCAACGATATATAAAATGGTTTTGATTTCCATACGGTACAGTTCAAAGATAAAATAAAGTGGACACAGCACAAGTATTTATTCTAACAGGCAGCAATTTGGGCGACAGGGCAAAACAATTACAAACTGCAGCTACCTTACTTTCTCAACAACTGGGTAATCCTGTAAAACAATCAGCTACTTACGAAACTGCAGCCTGGGGTAATGAAAATCAACCTTCATTTCTAAATCAGGTACTTCAGTTTGAAACATCCCTAAGCGGCAGTGAATTACTCAACATTATTTTAACTACTGAACAACAAATGGGAAGAGTGCGCACGCAAAAGTGGGCTGAGCGTTCCATTGATATTGATATTTTACTTGCAGGAAATAAAATAATCAATGAGCCTGATTTACAAGTACCCCACCCTTTTTTGCATAAAAGAAGATTTACTCTGGTCCCTTTAAATGAAATTGCTCCGGATATGATTCACCCTCTGCTAAAAAAATCTATCAATAATTTATTATTGGAATGTACGGATGATTTAGAGGTTAAGGCATGGTAAACTACCGTTATATAGCTATTGAAGGGAATATAGGTGCGGGCAAAACCACCTTGGCTAATATTCTGAGTCGCGAGTTAAGCAGCAAACTAATTATGGAAGAGTTTGAGGAAAACTCGTTTTTACCCAAGTTTTATGAAGATGCTGAACGTTATGCCTTCCCTCTGGAAATGAGTTTTCTGGCATCTCGTTTTAATCAGCTTAAAAAACACCTCTTTGAACAAGACTTATTTAACAACACGATCGTATCTGATTATATTTTTTACAAGTGCTTAATCTTTTCCAAAAATAATCTGAAAGAAGACGAATACGATTTATACCTGAAACTTTTTGAAATTATCAACCTGCAAATTCCTCAGCCTGATTTGCTCATATACCTGCACACTCCTCTTTCCAAATTAAAAAAACAAATTCAATTACGTGGCCGTACTTACGAGCAAAACATACAGGATGATTACCTGCTTAACATACAGGAAGGCTATTGGGATTACCTTAATAAAAACAGCCAGCAACGAATTTTGGTTATTGACAACAGTTCAATGGATATGCTCAACAGCATGGAGCAGTTTGAAAGGGTCCATAAACTGCTGTACCTGCCTTTCGAGCCGGGGATAACACGTGTAGATTTACAAAACCTGTAATGAGCACGAATTCTACTCCAGCAATTTTCCCTTTACATTTGGGGGGCAACATCAGTTGGTGGGTGTATGCACTTGCTGAACAAAACATACAACTTGATGTGCAGGAATATTTTGTGAAGCAAAGCTATCACAACCGCATGCACATCTTATCGGCCAACGGTCTTTTAGCTTTAACTGCGCCTACCAGCGGAGGCAATTTTCATCGCCCGTTGCATGAAATAAAATTAAACTACTCACATAACCTTATGTTCAAAAATCGTATGGCATTACAATCGGCTTACGGCTCTTCGCCTTTCTATGAACATTACGATTATTTGTTAGAACCTGTTTTGTTTAATGAGTATGTTTTTTTACATGAATTATCCTTTGCGCTTATTCAATGGTTAAACAAACAACTTAAATTATCTATTGAGGTGAGTAAAACAGAAAGCTACATTCCCCATACCGATATAGGGGATTACCGCAAAATATTTGATGCCAAAAAAAGATCTGAACACCTTATTTTATTAAGCCGTTACCCGCAAACTTTCGAACACAGATACGGCTTTGTACCCGAATTAAGTATATTAGATTTGTTGTTTAATTTGGGGCCCGCTTCAACTGATTACCTGCAAAAGCATGTTGACTTAATGACTTAATGCATCGTTGACTCGTTGCCTTCTTCAATATAAACTCCCATCGAAGCAAATTTTTCAATCCGCTCTTCAATCAATTTGTCTACCGGCTTTTTCTTTAAATCAGAGAGCAAGGTTAATAATTCCGATTTTAATGTGGCATACATAACGGCAGGGTCATAATGAGCACCACCCAAAGGCTCTTTAATTACTCCGTCAATCAATTTATTTTTGAGCATATCCCCCGCAGTAAGTTTCAACGCCTCGGCTGCTTTTTCTTTGTAGTCCCAGCTGCGCCATAAAATGGAAGAACAGGACTCGGGTGATATAACCGAGTACCAGGTATTCTCCAACATCAACACCTTATCACCAATACCTATGCCCAATGCCCCGCCAGAAGCTCCCTCGCCTATCACCACACAAATTACAGGCACTTTAAGTACGCTCATCTCCAAGAGATTTTTAGCTATGGCCTCCCCTTGCCCGCGTTCTTCAGCCTCTAAACCTGGCGAAGCTCCCGGGGTATCAATAAGCGTAACTACAGGAATATTAAATTTTTCAGCCAGTTTCATCAGACGCAAGGCTTTTCGGTAACCCTCCGGATTAGCCATACCAAAATTACGCAACTGTCTTTGTTTAGTATTACGACCCTTTTGCTGACCAATTATCATTACCGTTTGTCCGTCTATTTGGCCCAAACCACCTATCATGGCCTTGTCGTCTTTTACATTGCGGTCTCCGTGCATCTCGATAAAACCATCACACATGTTCTCTATATAATCCAACGTATATGGCCTTTCAGGGTGACGGGAAATCTGAACCCTTTGCCAACCGTTCAGGTTGAAGTATATGTCTTTCTTGGTTTGGAGCATATTAGCTTCCAACTCCTTGATTTTATCGGTCATGTCAACTTTGCCTTTTTCATGCACTTTGCGCATATCGGCAAGTTGCTCCTCCAATTCGGCAATGGGTTTTTCAAAATCAAAAAATGTGCTCATGTATATGCGATTAAAAGCCGTGCAATTTACACATAGAAACCAAAAAACCTTGTGAAATCGGCACTGTTCATGGCTCCACTCAACTCTTTAAAATTGACAATGTGCATTTTACATTTTTTTACATTCCCTGTTTGCATCATTTAAGAAAGCCTGTATATTTGCACTCCCTAAAACGGTGCGGTAGTTCAGCTGGTTAGAATACGTGCCTGTCACGCACGGGGTCGCGGGTTCGAGTCCCGTCCGCACCGCCAGAGGATTTAAACCCTTCAAATTTAACTATTTGGAGGGTTTTTTGTTTTTTGTCGGTTTCAAAAGATCTATTCTGCTCTGTATTCGTTTCCACCACCTTAGTTCGTGGTAGCTGAAATACCTTATGAAAATTCCGCTTCTTGGAAGGTTTCATGGAAGAAGGGAGGATGAATTCCCTCCCTCACCATTTTTTTCTTTACTGTTTTTACTGTTGTCAGTTGCAACAACTGACAGGGGGATATTAAACAAAACGGCCCGCTCTCTTTCGAGGCGGGCCGTTAAGCTATTTGAACTAACAGGGATTATTTCACCTGTACAATTTGTTTAGTTTGAACTTCACCGTTCAGGCTCAGTCTTACAAAGTAAGTTCCGGCTGCCAAGTTGTATTGTGCTGCTGAGAAACTCAGTTCATAAGAACCTTCGTTCTGCGCTGCATTCGCCAATACGGCAATCTCTTTGCCGGTCATGTCAAACAATTTCACTTCTACGTTTCCACCTTTAACCAGATTGTAAGCAATAGTAGCTTGGTTACGGAAAGGATTAGGATATACATCGAAGCTGAATGATTTAGACATTACCTGACCTGCACTTACATTGAAGCTTACTGTTTGAGGTGCTGAGGTGTTTACACATCCATTAGCGTCAGTAACGTTCAACGTAACCTGGAATGGTCCGTTAGAAAGGTAACTGTATACCGGAGCCAGTTGGTTGCTGTTATTACCGTCACCAAAGTTCCACAGGTAAGTGCTGTAGGTGTTGTTGCTAGGTGTAAAACTCATTTGGCGCTGATTTACCAAAGGTGTTTGAACTGCAGTAAATGATGCTGTAGGATTAGGATTAACTGTTACAGCCATTTTTACTGAATCAGAACAACTGCCACTGTTTACTTTCAACCATACATCAAATGTACCTGCACCTGGGAAGGTATAAGATGGGTCCTTAACCGCAGAAGTTCCCGTGCTGCCAAACATCCAGCTGTATGAAGGTGTACCGGAACCGTTTGACGAAGTATTGTTGAAACTTGTAGCGTTACCTTGACAAACTGTGCTGTTCACCATAAACGATGCTTCAGGAGCTTCGGCAATGGTTATTTGCATTTGTTTGCTATCAGAACATGAACCGTTGGTTGCATTTAAAACTACGGTGTAGTTACCATCTTCATACATGTGTTTTAATGTAGATGCATTTGACGAAGAATTTGAATTGTCACCAAAGTTCCATGTGTAAGTTAAAGCAGGGCCACCATTTGCAGATGAACTGTTGCTGAATACTGTGCTGTCATTGTCACAGAAAGAAGCAGTAGCAAAATCTGCTGTTGGCTTAGCAACTACAGTTACTGATTTAGAGACAGAGTCTCTGCATCCGTATTCAGTATATACACGAAGTTTAACAGTGTATGTGGTAGCTGTAGTGTATTTTTTGGTTGGGTTAGCATCTGTTGATGTTGTACCGTCTCCGAACAACCACTCATTTCCAATATTACCATAAGTAACTGTTGATCCGTTAGTGAATGATGTGTTATCACCCAAGCAAGCATTAGCTGAAGTAAATGCTGCAGTAGGGCGAGGGAATACAGTTACATTTTTGAATATTGATTTGTTACAACCACCGGCAGTTGAAGCATTCAATTGCACATTGTATACACCAATCGTAGCATATAGCTTAGACGGGCTTACAGCGTTAGAGGTAGCACCACCATCTGCAAAGTTCCAGGTATAGGTCAACGGCACCTGAGGGCCACCGATTGTAGTTGTATTGGTAAAGAAGATAGAATCTCCGGTACAAGCAGCTGTTGCAGTAAAGTTAGGCTGAGGCTCATAAGAAATCTCAATCTGTTTCACTGTGGTTGTACTGTAACCTAAATCAGATGTTGCTTTCAGAGTAACGGTGAACACACCGGGCCTGCTGAAGGTATACGAAGGTTTATAATCTGTAGAAGTGTTGTTGCTGGTAGTATCTCCGAAGTTCCACTCGTATGACATACCTCCTCTTAAAATAGAAGATGTATTGTTAATAGTGAGTGCGTAACCTAAACAATTTCCTACCGTGTCAAAATCAGGCTCAGGTAAAGGAGCCACATATACATGTCTTTGGAAATCAGAAACACACTCCTGAGCACCGGAAAGGCTCTTGATATTAAAGGTTAACACATACATGCTGTCTGTATACATTTGATCTGGTGAGAACCAAAGGCTGCCTGAAGAAGATGCAGATGCCATAACAGTAGCTGTATCTGTTGCACCCGGAGCAGTTCCGTTTACAGTTTTGAAGCTGAAGTTTTCTACGGTCCAAGTGCTGCCGAAACCGGCATTGGTGTATCCTGTAGGAGGAACAATCTGGAAGGTAACAGTGTCCTCTGCTTTCAAGTGGTCAAAATCAGATAAAGAACCTGCGCGCATAGTGCCCTGGAAAGGTGCTCCCTGAGTGATTCCTGATCCTACGCAAAGAGGTGTCCATTCAATGCATCCCAAATCAGGAGCTGATGGTTTACGAGCTAAGCCGTTTTTATCCATAGACACCATCTGATAAAGGTTAGATGACGGTGCACCTAAGTTATTAAGTGAAGGATTGGTAGGAGTATAATCCCATGCAGCTGTGAATATCGGATCAATGCTAACACTGCTGTTATCACCTCCGGTTGCTGTTCTCCATGCTGCCATAGTAGCTTGGTTTCCACCTCTGAATCCGAAGTAGTTGGTTGAACCGGTACCGTTTACATAGATATTGTTGTTATCACTGGCCATGTAATAAGGGTTACTTGCCTGATAAATACCATAACGGGTTCCACCTGAGCGGGTGATGTGAATGATGTTATTTTTGAAATCTAACGGATACGATGCACTGGTAGAACCGGTAGAGTAAATACCATAGATAGTACTGGTATTATTGGTGTTGGATGCATCTGCATCAAATACTATGGTGTTGTGAGTAATAGAGGCATAGTAAGTTGATGAGGCATAGATACCAAACATTTGTCCGTTGCAATATGAACTATGTATCAAGTTATTGCTGATTACAGCCGGTAATGCTGGAGTTCCATCATTATTCGTGAAAATACCATAAAATGTATTTGTGGTAGTAGGGGCACCTCCAAACGGATTAGTAATAGTGTTTCCGTCAATTATTCTGCCGTAGCCTCCTGTAGTGTATATACCATAGAAAGTTGTAGCTGCTGTACGGTTGGGTTTGCTAATGGTATTACCTCTAATAATCATATTAGGTGAGTAATAGTAACCATATATACCATACTGATAGAAGTTCTCAACTCTGTTGTTGAGAATACTTACATTCATGTTCTCAGAGGTATTGAAACTGCCGTAATTACTGATACCAAAATAAGCTCCACCTGTTGCAGAACCTTTGATGTAGTTATTTTGAACAATGGTATTGTTGGAGTGATTTCCTGTAGTACTGTAGTTGGTTGAGCTGCCACTAAAAACAATACCCATTAAAGCAGTACTCAATGATGTACCGCCACTTAAGTCAACTGTGCAATTCTCAACTATGTTGTTGTTAGCTGCATTGTTTATTAAGAAGCCCCATCCGTAGTTGGTACTGGTTGTTTTCACAGTCATGTTACGGAAACGGATATTGTCTGCACCGTTCAGATGAACAATCGCATAAGAGGTGATCGGAGTTGTTGTGAATGCCTCTGTAATTAATACATTATCTGCATTACCTGAACCACCATCAAACGTAACCGTGTTGGTTGCAGTTGCACCTAATATTTGAGGAATAACTACACGACCCGGATATGTTCCGTTTGAAACAGTAAATGTTACCGGACCACAAATACCGAAAGTATTCATAGCATTAATTGCCGCAGTAAAGTTGGTAAAGTTGGTTAAACCTGAACCTCCCGGGTTAATGGTGTATGCGCCCGACATACCTGTGTTCACAATAACTGCTGACGTGGTAGCTGTTTGTGAAGATGTAGAGCAAGTAACTGCACAACGATAGTACATTGGTGAGGTAATAGGAGGCGTTGTGTAGCTAAAGTTGGTTGCTCCTGTAATATTTGAGTAAGATGTGCCATTAGTTGATTCTTGCCACTGGAAAGTTAATCCTGACACAAAATCAAACTGAGCTGTAAGTACTACTGTAGATCCATTACAAACCGGTGAACCGCCATTGTTGATAGTAACACCAAATACTGTCGGTGTGCCGGAACAAGCTGGTCCCCACTCGTAAGCACCCGGATCTGGCATAGTTGGGTGACGTGGATTTCCGTTAATATCTAAAGTTACACTTGTTGCACCACCAACATTATTTGCTGAGGTATTGGTTGGGGTAAGATTACCTGTAGCAGCATTGGTAAATGTAGGGTTTAATGCTACTGAGTTTACGTCCATACCCGGCTGTCCGCTTTTCCATAGAGCCAATGTAGCATAAGTACCTGTTCCCAGTGTAGTATATGCTGTAGGACGATAACCGTAGTAATAGCCCATAGAAGCATTGGTTGCAGACAAGTTGATAATATTATTATCAGAATTAAAATAGTAATACTGAAGGTACATGGCATACTTTGTTCCTGTACCTCCTCGTGTAATACTGATAATATTATTTTTAATAATTGCAGGAGTAGCTGCAACGTTGGCCCAATAGAAATAAATACCATACGAAGTAGAGGTAGATGTTGAAGTAGTATGATCCATAGAGATGGAGTTGTGAGCTATCAACATGTTTTGCTCGTACTGAACGTAAATCGGGTAAAGTGAACCATTACTGTTCAAGTTGTACAACTTATTGTTTATAGCTTTAACCGGACCTGAACCTCCTGAGTTGTTGTAAAGATATAACCCATAGAATGTACTGGTTGTTGTTGGTGATCCTGTAAACGGATCGTGAATACTGTTATTTTCATAAACAGCATAATCATCATACCAAGCGTATATACCGTAAGTTGTAGTAGCTGAAGTTCTGTTTGGCCTGCTGATATCATTTCCTGAAATCAAAGTGCTATTTGCATAGTAGGTGTAGATACCATAATTATAAAAATCCTGAATGTTATTGCCTATAATCTTGTTGTTCAACGTACCGGCTGTACCATTACTACTAGGATAAATACTTATTCCGTAATATGCACCACCGGTTGCTGAACCTTTTATCAGATTGCCGCGGAAGATATTGTTACTACCGTGATTACCTGAAGAAGTGTAACTGAATTGTGAACCACTCATAACAATTCCCATATTGGATGTGGTAATGGTTGTAAGACCTCCCATATCGATAATACAAGAATCAATAATATTATTATCAGCTTGATTTCTTACCAATACACCAAAATAACCTGATGTTTGACCAACATATGATTTTAGAGTCATGTTTTTAAAGGTGATAAAATCTGCTCCGTTTAAATCAACATGACCATAACCGTTTGAACTGGTTGGGAACTGCAGAATACGAGTAGCTGCGTTTCCTGTTCCTCCATTAAAGGTAATAGTATTCGCAGCGGATGCACCTGACACAGGAGTTAAGATAACCTGCTCATTGTAGGTACCAGCTGCTACGTTAAAGGTTACTGCACTACAAACACCGCGCTGTTGCAACGCAGTAACTGCTGTAGCAAAGTTGATGAAGTTAGTAGAGCCGGAACCTAGTGGATCAATAGTGTATGCCCCTGCTAAACCCGCCTGAACGGTAGGCATTACCATGGTATCATTAAAGTTACAAGCATCACTTGAACCGTTGGGTGAAGTGGTGTAAGTACTAAACGAAACAGGTGAAGCAGGGAAATTGTATGTACCAATGTTTACAGTTGTTTCAGCACCCGGAGCCAAACTTCCTGTCCAAGAGAAAGGAGTTTGACCTGTTCCGCCAATTACCCAGTTAATGGTAGCAGAGGTTAAAGTAGCTGTACCAAAGTTTTTCAACTTTACAGAAACAGTTTGTGAACCGGCACAATAGATTCCACCTGGATTAACAAGTGAACTGATACCAGCATCATTTGCACCCCCGGCATTAAATTCAAAAGCTCCGGGATCAGGAACTGTACCACGGGTAGCACCTGTGATATCTGTTGTAATTCCTGTTATTGCAACTCCCCTGTTGTTTACTGCACAAGAGGTTGGCGTTACGTTTGAAACAATGTTTACAAACTGAGGGTTAACAGAGAAACTATTTTGATCAAATGCATTCGAATTTGAAGCTCTCCAAGCACCTATAGTATTGTAATTTGTACCATTCTGATAAACGGCTACATTGGTTCCAACTGTAGCATTTACATTCAACAGGTTATAATCAGATACCATTCTGAATGCATCCTGAAAATAGAGTCCATATCTTAATGCACCTGATGAAGAACCGTCTCTGGTTACAGAAATAATATTGTTTCTGATATTCTTCACATAAGAAGGGTCATTAATGGCCATGTAAACATAAATACCATAATCAGGGTTAGTGTTGGTTTTTGCTGTTGCATTATCCAATGATATGGTGTTAAAGTAAATAGGCATTGAAATAGGAGAAGCATAATTGTAGTAATCATAAATACCATAATTGCTTCCCATACCATTTACATTGTATATAGCATTGTTTCTGATAACGTTTCCAGTATAGTAGTTGTACTGAGAGTATATACCAAAGAATGAATTGGTTGTGGTAGTAGAGCCACCGAAAGGATTGTGAATTTTATTCCCTTCAATCACCAGATTTTGGTTGTACCACTGAGTGCTGATACCATACACTGTAGTACTCGAAATTCTGTTCGGGCGTGTAATGGTGTTTCCACTTATGAGCAGGTTATTGGTATAATACTGAATGTAAATACCCGACTCAAAGAAATCGGAAATAGTATTGTTTATAAATTGATTGCCGCTGGTATTAGTACCTGAGGTATTTCCGTAGAGGTTAATTCCTCTGTAAGGACCACCGTTGGCATTACCAATAATCTGACATCCTCTGATGAGGTTGTTATTTCCATTACTACCTGAAGCTGTTGTAGAAGTAGGTGAATTACTAAAGTTAATACCTGCTGAAAAGTTGGAGTTGGTACTGGTAACAGATCCCAAATCAATGACACAACTGTCAATGATGTTGTTGTCTGCTGAAGTATTAAACAACACTCCGTATCCATAGTTAGAACTTGTAGAAGCAATGGTTATATTCTTGAAACGAACATAATCTGCTCCATTAAGTCTTACTACAGCATAATTAGTAGGAGATCCTGGGAAATCAAACTTGAGCACACGGGTAGATGCATTTCCTGCACCACCGTTAAAAGTAATTGTATTGGTAGCAGAAGCACCGGTAATTGGTGGAATTACAATCTGCTCATTAAATGTTCCTTTTGCAACGGTTATATTTACTGGTCCGGTAATGCCACCGCAACTTAGCGCCTGCACAGCATCAGAAAAATTGTTAAAGTTTGTTCCTGAAGTTGCTTGAGATGAATCCACGGTGTAGTTACCACTCATGGTGTTACAAATCAGAATAGTTCTGCTCAATGTGTCGTTGTTCAGATTTGCATCAGAGGGTGCAGAGGCAAATGCTTTGAAAGGAAACACACCTGTAGAAGAAATATTTAACTGAGTGGTTATGGCAGTTGTAGTGCCAGCCCCGGCAGCTAAGGAGCCTGAGAAGGTTTGTGTTACAGGTGTGCCATTGTTAAAACGATAACCCAGTGATGCTGAAGTAATGGTGGTAGCACCAACATTGAACCATCTGATTGAAATATTATTGTTACCAACAGCAAAAGTCGCAGGTGATGTAAGAACATATGCTAAAGCATCTGTTCCACTAGTTGCTCTTACTACAAAAAGGTAATCTTCGTATTCTCCGTAATTTGTAGCACATGGACCGGGAGGAGTTCCCATACCACCAAACTCTGAGCCTATACGCATTCTGTATACTCCCGGTGATACTGTGGGTACAGTAAATGAGCCGGTTTGTGTTGTACCGGGGTTATATACTGTATTGGTCCACATGTATTCTGAACCAAAGGTTGTGTTAAAAGTACCATCATTGTTCCAGTCAATGTAAATGGCTACCCTGGTAGAATTACTTGGGCCAAGTGTTACTGATACGTTTTGAGTTGCACCTGCAGTATTCGATGCTGATAAATTGGTGAAATCAAAATAGGTAGGTGGTGTACCGGGCGTGGTAGTCGTATTATTAATGGTACCAATGGTAACATTTGTAATACCGATACCATAGTTCGCCACATTGGCTACCGTGGGCGTACAGTACGTTTGAGCATACCCTACCGAACAAATAGCCAGGTAGAGCAAAATTAAGTAAAGCGACTTTCTCATAAAATGAAGGGTTGTTGGTTTATGTTATGATTATATATTTATTTTTTCAATACGATTGATTTCACTTCTCTGTTGCTGTTGGTAGTAAGCACAATGAAGTAAATACCGGAAGTCATTGCTGAAGTTGAATTCAGTTCAAACTGATGCTCACCTGCATTAAAGTTACCTGATGCAATGGTACTTACTTTGCGTCCCAATTGATCTATCAGGTCAATATTAACAGAGTTGTTTTCAGCTAATACTACTTTTACAACAGCTTTGTCAGAGAATGGATTAGGATATGCCTCGAAACCTGATTTTGAAGCCAGCGTATTTCCATCAGATACGTTGAAGAATACGGTTTGGTCTACACCTTTTCCGATACATCCTGCATTGCTTACTGCTGATAATTTTACAGTAAACGGTCCGTTACTTAAGTAACTGTATACAGGAGCAATTTGTGTAAAGGTTGTTCCATCGCCCATATCCCAAAGGTAGCCCATCAGGTTGGAATCAGCCGGAGTGCATTTAATTTCTCTGATTGCTTTGTTTGTATAAGCAACAGTAAACGCTGCATTTGGTAAAGCATTTACTACTATGTTCTTAGAAATCATATCCGCACAACCTGCACTGCTGGTAGCTGTTAATGAAACCGGGAAAGAACCTGCTGCGGCAAAAGTGTGTTTAGGATTCTCCAATGTAGAAGTACCTGCACCAAAGTTCCAGCTGTAACCTAAAGTTCCTGATCCTATAGTAGAAAGATTGTTGAACTGCAATTCAGTACCTGCACAGGCTCCTGACAAAGTGCCGAAATCAGCAGACGGTTTTTGTGTTACTGCAACAGTTATTGTTTTCTCGTCACTGCAATTATTTATTGAAGTTGATTTTAATTTAACTGTATACACACCTGTGGTTCCGTATGTGTGTCTGAACGAAGGAGCATTGCTGCCTGAAGTATTACCATCACCAAAGTTCCACTCTGTTGAAGCGATTGTTGATCCAGAAATAGTAGATGTATTGGTAAACTTAACTGAATCACCTAAACAGGTGTTGCTGAAAGTAAAATCAGAAACAGGTTTAACCGATACAACAACATTTTTTCTGATAGAGTCAACACATCCGAATTCGGAAGTAGCAATCATTTTTACAGAGTAAGTTCCTGTTGCATCATAAGTATGGGTTGGTGATTTCTGCGTTTCATCAGTTCCGTCACCAAACTCCCACTCATAACCAACTAAACCGTAAGCAATAGTGCTGCTATTATTAAACTGTGTGTTTAAACCTGAACAAGGTGGGCCACTGGTAAAGTCAGCATCAGGTAACGGGAACACATTCACTTCTTTAGTGATGCTACGCTCACAACCCACACTGGTGGTTGCCTTGAGTGTTACATTATAATTCCCGAAAGTTGGATACTGCGTAGACGCATTGGTTTGTGTACTTGTTGAACTATTGCCCATTGTCCATAAATAAGTCATAGGGAATTGAGTTCCTTGTAATGTTGACTTATTGGTAAATTGTGAGGTGCCGCCTAAACAAACATTAGTGAAACTAAAGTTAGGGTCAGGGCGATAGTATACTGTAACTTGTTTGGTAATGGTCTTTTTATAACCGTAACCTGAAGTAACATCTAAAGTAACGGTATATGTGCCGGGGCCTGAATAGGTATATTTAGGATTTTGATCAATTGATGTGGCATTAGTAGTATCTCCAAAATTCCACAAATAGTACATTTGACCACTACGAATGCTTGAGCTATCTGTAAAATTCACGTCTTGTCCGTCACAGGCCAATGATGCACCAAAATTAGGAACAGGTTTAGGAGCCACATATAAGTAACGCTCCAAAGTAGAATCACAACCTGTAGACATATTGTATAAGGTGATGTTTAGTTTAAAGGTACTATCAGCATACAAAGCAGAAGGAACAAAACGTAAAGTACCATCATTTGAAACAGAAGGAACCATTGTTAACGTATCCCCTGTTGCAGGTGGATTACCATATATTGTATTGAAAGAAAGTGCGCTGATGGTCCATGCTGAACCAAAATTAGCATTATTAAATGCAGTTGGCGGTACAAGTTTATAGATAACTGTATCCAACTCTCCTACCACATCAGGACTTAATGATGTTCCGATATTGCTCGTTCCTTGGAAAATTGTACCGGGCAATAAATCTGCACCTGTTGGGCGTGGATTCATGTTGATGGTAATAGGCAAACGTGAACTAACACAAGCCTTTCTGTAATAAAACTTAATGTCAATTTGGTAGGTTTGACCCAGGTTTCCGGAGAAAACACTTCCATTATTTATATATGTGTTAGAAATTGTGATATCGCCATTGGTAATAGATGAAGCAGGATTGTGCATATAAGCTGTACCTGACTCTATAAATACATATACTCCCATAACTTGACCGGCAGGTACTATAAAATTACCGGCAGGTATTTTATTTTCTCCAAAACCGGGTAACGAATAATTTTTAAGGTCTGCGGCTAATATCCATGATGTTGGAGAAGATTGAAAACCGGTTAAACTACCTAATTTGTAATAAACCTTAAAATTAGATGCCGTAAAGCCAGTTGTATTAAAGAAACTAAGACTATCAATAATCAAACTGCTATTTCCTGCTGTAACATCAACCATGTATCCGAAGCCTGAGCCCCCGTAATATGTATTAGATTGAGCAAAGCCAAAATTTTGAGAAGCCGTAAATCTGGCTTTTGCAGCATAAAAAGTTGTAGATGGAGCAACCAATAAGCCACTTGATAATGTATCATTTATTGCCAACACTCCGCCTCCGGTAGCTGAATTATACCACAGGGTTGAAGTATTTGCCACATTTGTTGTAGATATATTAATAGGAGCGCTTCCGCAAACGTTCACCGGATTCTGAGTGAATACTGCATTTCCCGGTGTACTCAGAAAATTAATTGAAGTTAAATTGGTATCGTTCCAACGGGCTGTGTCAGATACTATATATGAATAGGATTTGAAATTTACATTTCCGATAGTAGCTGAAGTGTTGATGTAACCCATGATAGCTGTATCACTTCCACCGGCAGGAATAGAACGAGAGAAAACCGGACGGTTAAAGGTTGTGGTCATGGCGCCTGTAATATCAGTGGTAATGGAAAAACCTGTCATGGAGTTATTGCCATAGTTCTGTATTCTCACTGTTACCGGTGTTGATGTTTCTCCGCAAGAGTTGGCAGGAGAAAGAAGAGCTGTAATACCAACGTTATTTGGTGCTGTTAGCATATCAAATCCGAAATCAGACCACTGTGTATCGATATTTCCGGTTGTTGCTGTTTGGCCTGATGCATAAAGCCTTTTACCGGCAAGGGTAGTTGTGTTCATAACCATTCCTGTGCCTGTAACTGTTGTATTGGATATTTCAACAACAATGGATTGAGAAGGATTATAAGCAAAACCGTTTTGAAGCGTAATAGCTACCCAACCGTTTGCTGTGTGAGACAAAGTAATATTACCTTGATACACCAATGTTCCGTTTGGATAGGTGGTATTGGTAAACGTGGTAGCAGTAGTTTGTGAAAGCCTCACAATAAGATTCGTAATAGTAGTTGTACCTGTTGCAGTAGGGCGCAAATAAATCTTATTGATTGTGCCACCTTGCAGCGTTCCGGTTAATTCACCCGGTGCATATATGTAGGCACCTTTGTAATTGTTCCATCCGCTACCTAAGGGAATGGAGTTACCATTCACACCTGTTTGCCTCCTTAGCATAGGTGTTTGAGCAAATACAGTTACACTTAATGCAGTAAGTGTAAACAATAACATTAACGAGTAAATTTTTTTCATATAAACGGCTTTAAATTTTAACAATTGAATAAACACTGCTTCACATAAAAGCAACATTTTCACTTCTCGAATTTATACGAAAAAATTACATATCGATGAATAGAATATAAAAAAAAAAGTTAGAGCGAATCGATTGAAACCATACTGCTGAATATCAATAAGTTAATTTCAATATTAGTGTAGCGCTTAATAGACAGCCTATGTGCGTAAAAAAAGCGACACCCTTGAGGGTGTCGCTTTAAATATAAACCAACTAGAACTTCCTACTTTAAAATAACAAAGGACCCTGAGTAAAATCCTGCTGAAGTAAATACTTTAACATGATACAAACCGTTGGCAAATGAACCAGTGTTAATTTCAAAAGAACCTGAGGCATTCATTCCATTAATTGCCACCTGTTGTTTCTGACCAAGTGAATTGTAAATCTCCATCTTCATTCCTGCATCAGGTAAAACACCACTTATGGTAATCTGATGTGTTGCGGGGCTCGGATAAATCATTAATCCGGAGAGTGCCTTTTCTTCTACTGAAACATTAAACATTATTTGCTGAGTGCTATTGTTTACACAGCCGTTTACATCTGTAACAGCAAGTTGAACAACAAAAGGACCATTGCTTGTAAAACTATGTACCGGACTAATCTGGTTGTATGTATTGCCATCGCCCATGTCCCACGCATAGGTGTCAAAGGTATTTAACGATGGAGTAAACGATACTTGTCTTTGATCAGTTGGTGAGTTTTTCACAAATGTGAAGGCGGCATTGGGCAGATTATTAACTACAATGTTTTTAATCAATGTATCTGTACAACCCGACTCGTGTGCTGTTACCAATTTAACTGCATAGGTACCGGAGGCAGCAAATGACTTCTCAGGCATCTCATCTGTAGAAGACGTGTTGTCGCCAAAGTTCCAGTAATATTGCTTAGCACTTGATGAATTGTTCGTTAAACCAATATCACCATTTACGCATCCCTGAGTTTTAATGCCGAACACTGACTGAGGTACTGACTTCACAGTAATATTTTTGGATAATACAGACGTACAATATGCCGTAGATGTGTTCAACTGAATAGTATAAGTTCCGGGTAAGTCATACAGATGAGAGAATGACGAGCTGTTGTTGGTTGTTGTATCTCCGTCACCTAAATTCCAGTAGGAATCAAAACCGGTTGAACCACCGGCCAACAAAGAGGTGTTAGTAATAACGGCATTTTTACCATTACACACATCTGCAACTGTAAATGCAGGCATTGGAACCGCATGTACCACTACTTGTTTGATAACAGAATCCACACAACCAAAATCTGAAATGGCTCTTAACTTTACATTGTATGTACCTGCAGTAGCAAACGAATATTTTGGATTTTTATCGTTGGAAATAATTCCGCTACCAAGTTGCCACTCTTGTCCAACAGAGCCAAAAGAGATTGATGAGGTATTCGTGAATAAAATATCCTGACCAGCGCAAGCATTGTTTACATTAAAGGCAGCTACCGGATAAGGGAACACCGTTACCTGACGTGTGAATGTTGAAGAACAACCTATGCTTGATGTAGCTTTAAGTGTTGCTGTGTAAACACCTGCTGCTGCATAAAGTCTTGAAGGGTTGATTTGTGTGCTGGAGGTGCCGTCACCAAAGTTCCATTCATAACTTAATGTAACACTACCGGGAATGGTGGTACCGTTAGTAAACTGAACTGCTGATTTATCGCAAGTATTGTCTGATGTAAAAATCACACTTGGATTATGTCCTACTTCAACTGTAGATGTTTTCTGTGAAGTGTATCCTAAATCAGATGTAACGGTTAATGTAACGGTATATACTCCTGGGCCTGAATAGGTGTACTCGGGATTCTGAACAACGGAGGTATCTGCATTGCCTACATCACCAAAATTCCAGAAAAAGCTTAGTGAACCTGAACTTATTGCACTGGTATCTTCGAAGGAGATTGGGAATCCGTCACATGCCAATGTTGATTCAAATCCCGGTACAGGAACAGGTGCAATAAATACAAATCGGCTTATATTGGTTTTACAACCTGTAGCAATAAACTCTGTAAATAAGTTAACTTCAAAAATAGAATCTGTTTCTGATGCAGTAGGTTTTAAAACCAGCCTTGCTGAATTACTTCCTGAAGGAGGCAGTAAATAAAACACACCCATAGAAGTGCCAGAAAGTGTTTTAACCGAAGTTAAAGACGCAACCTGCCAGTCAGTTCCATATTGTGCATCTGTATATCCTGTAGGTGCACTGAAATTGTATACAATACTATCACCTGATTTCACGTGATCGGGAGAGGCGAATATACCTGCACCATGTGTACCCTGACTTGTAACTGCTTTAGAAAACACACTTCCCAGTGGCAGGGGGTGAATGGTGAATGATTGTGTAAGCGTGTCGTTCACGTGATTGGGATCATTAACGTAATCGGTATATGCACTTAGGGTGAAATTACTGCCGGTGGTAAAGTTGTAGGTACCGGGCATATAAAGTGTATCTGTTGTTCCGGCCAGCAAAGTGCGGTTTAAAGTAGCTGATAAATTTTGCACAATACCTCCGGTGAGGTTACATACCACTACAGCTCCCGTAATATTTTGTGTTGCCGAGTTGTTCTTAATTCGTAAAATGATTCTGCTGCTCTGTTCTCCGCAGGAATTAGTCACCGGTGAAACAATGGCATCTACATTTAAGTCAACAATAGCATCTACATAAGTTATTTCAAGGTAGGGTCGGTTAGCCGATGAGGCAGCATTCCATCCGTAGTGATACATAAACGATGTTGAACCTGAAACATAGTTCAAACCCATAGCTGTCCAACCTTGCGCTATGCGATTCTTAACATCTGTGTTGGCCGCACTACCTAAAATAGCATTGCGCCAACCAAAGCTGGTGCCTCCAAAAGGATAGTTACTGATGTAAGCATCGTTAGCTGCTATTTCACTTGAAATTGTACCGGCTGCAGCGGCTACCGGGTCTACAGAGTTCATGTCATTAACACGCGTATCTTTTGTTCCTGTTGTAGTGTAGTGATACGAATACAAGCGGGTTTGATTTATGGTAGCTGCCAACGGAATAGAGCTGATGTTAAATTTAGCCCAACCCACATTCAATGCTGTGGTTATTCTCAGAAAGCCATTAGTTTTTGATGTGGCTGATGTTTGATACCCTGTCCAGAAATTGACACTGCTGGGGTAATAATTGGCTGTAGGATCAACCACTACAGGAAATATTCTTGCAGCATCTTTCAGCCAAGATATAGGAATATGTGTTTCCACCAAATACCTGTGTTGAGCCAACTGTTTGATATGATAAAAACCATACACTGCAGATTGTCCGTCTTCAGGTAAAACAAGCTTACCCGCTTCATGTATCAAAGGGCGTTCATAATTCACTAATACTTCTCCTGATGAAAGGACAATTTCCAACTCCTCTCCTTTTTGTTTCAGGTAAGCACCTGCAGGCAACTCAATTTCCTCAGAAAAAACCAGTGTGGTTGCTTTTTCAGAGGAAGTTTTTAGAAAAGAAGATTGTTCAATTACCCAATCCATCTTTTTTCTGGAGGGGCTTAGTGTATAATTCAATTTAATACCGGCATTATCCCGGTAGGAAATCACATTTTCTGCTACTTCAGGTTTGATAAAATTAAACGGATGTGAATTTTCCTGATCAGAAAAACGCCATCCTGAGTTAAGCATCTCCTTAATTGCTCCTGATGAGGTGGTGGTAACTTGTCCACCCTCGTTAATGGCATGAGGGAAAAAGGATTTTACCGTATTTGCTGTATTGCTGAACCCTTTAGCAGCAGGCGATATGCGTGTATCAATATCCAACCACTGTCCCTGCTCATTTTTGTAATGAATAAGCCCTGCTTGCGTGAACATGGATACAGAACCGTCAGCGTTTCTGAAATGCTTTGAATTGGCATCGCGCCTAGAGATTATTTCGTTTTGGTAATCTGAATAGGGCAATGAGCTAAAAGATTGCTGAGCAGAAACAGAGGAAGATAAAAGCGCAGCAACATAAAATACTACACAACGTAATGTATTTGTATACTTGTTCATATAATAAAAAATAAATAATTTAAAGGATATGCAGCAGAAAGAAGTGGCCGTTATGTTTACTAATTTCTCAAACTTGAAATAAGAACAAACACGGAGATTTTAAATGGTGAAAATATAAATTGTCTCAGGTATTCTGTAGTTCCTTCCAGAACAAACTTTCTGACAAATGTGTTAAATGAAAGAACGCTGAAAGGTATTAATGGTGCGAAAATTTTTCTGGATAGGATTGCCTTCCTGTTACGTTTAATGATTCTGCTCTTATGAAAATCTTCATGATAACACTCTCTTTCGTAAGCTACTTTCGTAGTAAATTCAAAGCCACTGAATACTTTTCTTATTGCTGCTTCCCCCGGTGTTATTCCGGTATTCAGCATTCTGCTTTTTTCAAATGAACTTACTTTCTCCAACAGAACACTTGACGAACTATTGTAAATGGACTTTACATTCAAGTGTCGCCACCGCAGGTTTTCCTGACCTGCCTGAACCTTGCTCAGATTAAAAAACAAAGTTGCGAATACGATATAAAGAGTAATCCTGTTCATGCTAAACCAATACGAAGTTAACCATTAGACAGCAAATGGCCAAAAAACGTTGCAACGGCTTTGTATTATACCTGTTTTAATTTCTAAAACAGGCCTTTCAGTTTCTTTTTAGCTTCCTCTTGCGCCTTCTTCTTAGCGGCCTCCTCTGCCTCTTTTTTCTTGCGTTCAGCCTCACGTTTTAATTTGTCTGCCTCCGCTTTGGCCTTGGCTTCGGCTTCTAATTTGGCTTTATCAGCTTCGGCTATAACCTGCTGTTTTGCTTTTTCGGCCTCCGCTTTAGCTTTATTCTCCAGTTCTTCTTTTTTCTTAAGTGCTTCTTCTTTCAACGCATCTTTAGCGGTATTGGCTAAATCCTTCATGCTTGTTTTAATCGTTGGATTAATTACGGTTCCTCCCATCAGAATATCAATATCAATCACCTCTTTTACAGCTAAATTTACACCTTGTTTATTCACTTTTGAAGTAAGGTTACCGATGACTTCATTGGCTGCACCGCCAAGCTCTGACTTAGGGAACTTAGCTGCAATTTTATAATCAATAGTCTGGTCAAAGCCGGATGAACCGAGTACATTCATGTTAATGTTACCCGCTTTCACATTAAACGGCTGCACGCTCACTCTTCCGTCTTTTACCACAAAATTAAGTTTCACATTTGTTACACCAAGTTTCTTGTATTGAGGCATCTTCAACACATCGGCTACTTTAACCAATGGTTTGTAATCGTTCACTTCTGCTTTAGGTATATCCAACATTCCCGCTGCATTGATGCTGTTCATCACCGGTGACATATCATGGTTTAGTATTGCTTTCATACTAAATTTAGAAGAGAAATTCCCCTGTGTACTGGCAGCCACAGGTGCCATTGTTTTCACCGATTCAAACGCATTTACCATCTTTTGAATATCCATATTGCGAACATCCATGTCCATATCAATAGCTGGTTTTTTAATATTCACGCTGCTGTAGGAACCATTCATGGCAACCGAACCGTTAAACAGGTTCATGAACAAATTCTGCATCAGTAATTTTTTATCTACCACTTTACAAGTTCCTTTAACATTATTGAGTTCCAGATTATCATAAAGTAATTTGTTGATGGTGGTATTGAGGGTAAAATCAATGTTACCAGGAATATCAAAGGCTGTAAGAGGAACAGTATCCGTCTCCGGCTGTGCTGGCGTTGTTTCTTCTGCTAAAAACTGATTGGCATCAATAAGCGTGGAATTAAGGTTAAAGGTGCCTTTAATGGTTTCGTCTTTAAGTACGTACCCGAACAAATTATCAATACTGCCGTTTGCTTTGATATCCGTTTTTCCTATTTTGGAATCAAAGGCTGTAAGGCTTACATTACGTGGATTAAATGTAAGTGTAGCGGTTAGCAATTCAAATGCATCGGGCAAATCTTTTGATGCAAAAACAAACTTGTTGGCAGATATGACACCTGACGCGTTGAATTGCTCGTACAAGCCTTTTTCAATAGCTGACATACGTCCGTCTGCTGCAAAGTTGGCGTTGATAATGCCGGATAGTTTCATCCCCTCTTCCAAAGGAATAAATTTCACTACATTGTTTAAATCAACTCTACCCTTCAATGCTGTTTTGAGGTACGGGTCACTTTCAGGATATTTCACTAAGAGTGTTGCATCAAAAGGTTCTTTATCTAACTCTAAGTGAAATTTGGAGAGGTCAACTACCGTGTGATCCATCACACCATCGGGATTATTTATATTCAATTTTACCTGAACATTGTTCACTCCTGCGGGCAAATCAGGATAACGGAACATACCATTTTCCACCAGCAGGTTAATGGCAAATGCGGGCATTGATTTTTCGTTGTATTTACCTTTCACCATTCCATCCAATGCCAACTTACCTTCTGTTTTAACTTTATCAAAATCTTTCGCATATACAGCCGGAACCATAGACAAAATATTCCTGAAATCGGTTTTTGCTGCTTTGAAGGTGATGTCTATATCTATGTCCTCTTTTGGCATAGCCAGCCAACCGTTAAAGCCCAGTATCAATTCATTCAGCTTAATCTCATTTTCTTTAAACGTAAACTTAAAATTGGGCATGTCCATATCTAAATCTGCCTTCACCTCTGCTTTTACCTGATGAAAATATTTTACACCTCCGAATACCAGATTAAATGCCTCTGCTGAGGTAGTGGTGCGCAATTCAAAAAGATCTTGTGTGAAATCGCCTTTACCTTCATGAGTGAGGTTTTTAATGGCAGTGTACAGACCCATGCTTTGGTCGTCATAAATAAGGTTGGCCTCGCGTATGGCATATTCTTTCAATGCAATGTTGAATGCCGAAGCAGCCGTATCTGTCTTTTCCTCTGCACCTGAAGAGGCTTTGGCAATATCATAATTTGCCTTACCTTCTTTGGTAACAATAACATGAATATCGGGGCGGTGAAGTAATAAACGTTTAATTTTAATTTGCTCCCCGCTAATAACCGACATCACATCAACTGTGGCAGAGAACTCCTCCATGGCCAGCAAAGTGTCTCCTTCAAAAGGTGCATTGTTGGCTACCACTAATTTATTGATGCGAATACTAAGGTTGGGGAAATTACGAATGAGACTCAAATCAATATCATTGTCAAAATTTACCTTAGCATTAAGGTTGTTGTTGGCCTCAGTTTTTATTGTTTGTACTATTTTGTCTTTAAACAAAAAAGGAACAAGCATAAGCACCAGCAATAAACCTGCAAGTGAAATTCCAGTTATCTTGAGTATTTTTTTCATATGTGAACAAAAATAAAGGCTGCGGGCAATAAACCCGCAGCCTTCGTCTAATTAATTCTTTTACTGTAAATTATCTGATAGTCACTTCAAAAGGCATGCGGGTTTGTATTCCCCGGCAGTTGAGTGCTTTTTGCATCTGTTTATAGTAAATGTAGTTTTCCTTCATTTCTTCTTTTAACAGATTTTCTTTCACACCACCAAAGCTCTTAATCAGGTTCTGAATAGGGTCTTCCTGCTCAGGTAATCCCATAATACGGTATTCTTTTAAGCCGGCCTTTTTAGCTGCAATGTCAATGGCTGTTTCCACGCCACCCAACACATCTACCAAACCAATCTTCTGAGCATCCACACCTGACCATACACGGCCTTGAGCGATGGCATCAACGGCCTCGTAACTCATGTGTCTTCCGCCTGCTACTTTAGTTACAAAATCAACATAAATGCGGTCAATGGCCTTTTGTACAATGGCTTCTTCATCTGAATTAAGCGGACGGTCAATGCGACCTAAATCAGAGTATTTACCAAACTTAACCCCGTCAAAGTGCAGACCCAGTTTATCGTTCATCAGTTTTTGTGCATTAAGCATTACGCCTATTACACCTATGGAACCTGTAATGGTATTGGGTTGTGCTACGATAGTATCAGCAGCCAGTGCAATGTAGTAACCTCCTGATGCAGCCACGTTGCCCATAGACACAATCACAGGTTTTTCTTTCTTGGTCAATACCACTTCTCTCCAAATAACATCACTGGCCAAAGCGCTTCCTCCGGGCGAGTTAATGCGTAACACCACCGCCTTCACATTCTTATCTTCACGTGCCTTTTTAAGTGCTGCGGCAAACTTATCTGAACCAATGGTTTCGTCATCTCCTTGTCCGCTTATAATATCTCCAACTGCATAGATTACGGCAATTTTTTCTTTTGCTTTTTCTGATTTTGGAACCGCAGTTACATATGAACCCAGGTTAATAAACTTTATTTTTTCATCGTCTTTAACACCTATTCGTTTACGCAACTCACCCATTACCTCATCGCGGTACATCAGGCCATCTACCATGCCCAACTGTTTGGCATCTTTAGGCTCCTGAATTTTGAGATTTTCTGCCATATCGTAAACTTCAGCAATACTTTTTTTGCGTGCTTTAGCAATCTGCTCCATAAAATGTTTGTACATGGCACCCACAAACTCTTCTACCTGTTTACGATTTTCATCGCTCATTTTGTCTTCTACAAAAGTTTCTCCGGCACTTTTAAATTTACCGTGCTTGATTACCTGTGCCTGTATGCCCATTTTCTCCAAGGCTGATTTCATGTAAAGTGAAGTGGAAGAAAATCCGTTAAACAGCATATCTCCTGAAGGGTTGAGGTAAATTTTATCAGCAACCGAGGCCAGATAATACGAGCCCTGTGTGTAAATTTCACCGTAGGCCACAATAAATTTCTTACTCTTTTTAAAATCAATCAGTGCGTTGCGTATTTCTTCCGCATTTGCCATTCCGCTTTGTACCAATGATAGATCAAGAAATATCCCTTTGATTTTATCATCCTTTTTGGCGTGATGAATGGATTTGAGAATATCATTTAATCCGATAGCAGGATTGCCGTCTTCATTGTTGTTCCCGAAGTTGATATTCTCAAAAGGGTTTTTAGATGTACGTTCCTGTACAGGGTGATTGAGCGTTATGCGCAAAATGGAATTATCTTTTACATCTACCTCTTTTTTATCTTCCATGGAGCCGGCTATGCCCGCTATAATGGCAATAAACAAAACCACCAGCAGGAAAATGGATAATCCAAACCCCAGCATGGAAGCGAACATGAACTTAAAAAACTGTTTCATAACGATGAATTTATTGAACGATGATGATTTTACTGAAAAAGTAGCCCCCGTTTGAAGTAGCTACACGCACAAAGTAACAACCTACGGCCATTTGCGGCAAACTTAATACGACCATTGGCTCATTATTTCCCACGAACGTAAACTGTTGCCCGATTGTATTTGTCAGCTCAACACTTGAAATTTTATTCCCTGCAGGAAGCTCAATGTTAAGCAGGTCAGCGGTAGGATTAGGGTATACATGCAAAGGCATGGAGAACTGCTCTTTAACTGACAGTGTAGAATAGTGTAAATCTATAGGAATTTGAACAAGCGGTTGAAGGGGGTCATTGGTGCTGAACTCCAATGTATCCCTCAAAATACCGAAGTTGGGTTGTATTTTCTTCAATCGAATCAAAGAAGTTTGCCCGGCTGAAACTGTTGTTGGGAAAGTGTCTACCTGCATATTGTTACCACGCAGTTTCACATTGCTGATGGTTATGTCAGTATTGCCTGAGGCGAGCAAACTAAGCTCCAGCATAATCGTATCCACAGCAAACATTTCGTCTATTTTCATCAAATTGAATTTGCTCCGTGAGATGGTGAGACTGCGCTTGGGTATAGCTTGGGAGGTGGTGTGTAAACTGGTGATACGCTCCAAAAATTCCGGATGGTCTACAAAAGGATTTCTGTTTTTTTGGTAGGTAAAAATATCGTCATTACGTTTTCTATCAATGGAATCGGGGACGTATTGTAATGCCCATTGCCTTAAAACATTTTCTTGCTGCGCAGTTAAAAAATTACCTTGATTACCGTGCCTCACCACAAAATACAACATGGCGCGTGCTGTGCTGCCTTTTTGCTCATTGCGTGGTTCGTATAAGTTATTGCTGCCCAATTTTGAAGGAGAGTTAATATTTTCATTCTGATAGGGAGTAGAGGCAGTTCCAAATGGGTAACTACCTCTACTTGCATTAGCTTGCTCATCAGTAATAAACAAATGATGTAAATCAGATTTCATTGGTTCATCACTATTAAATTTACTTTGTGGCCAAGTATGTTCAGTATTAAGATTGTAAGTACTGAAAGCGTCACTTTTAGATGAATATCCGGAAACCATCCTACCAGTGTAAACACATTGTGTATTATTGGAGCTTCCGCCTCTTCCGTTCACTTTCCAATTGTCAATTTCCATGAACATTTTATCACGTGCTGAGTTGTAACCTAAGGTAACATACCCTTGTGTTATACGAGTAGCTAAAGCTTGCTTCAATGCTTCTTCACTTAGATTTTGCGTTGACGAATAGTACGTATCTGCGTAAACACCTGTGCCTGTGAGCGTGATAGGATAATCAATGAGGTTTATTCTGCCATTCAATGTTTCTTCTGCAACCACCACAAGATGCGCGGTATGCTTAATATTGTGGCGGGGAGAAAAGTACACCCATATACTTTTGGGAGAGACGTTGTTAACTTGAAAGGATGTATCACCCTTAAAAGTGAATGATGTGCCATAAAGATTAATGTCCTTTATATTTATGTACTTCACATTACTGGTCGCTGAGAAAATAACTTCCACACTATCCTTTTTACCTGTGGTAACATTACCAAACTGAACATTAGAAAACACCAATCGATTGCTTTGTGCATAAATGCCTAGCAAGAAAACAGATAAAAACGAAGTAAGAAAAATACGCTTTGCCATACCTTGCAAAGGTAATGGTATACTCAATATTCTAACGCATTAAAATAACCGTACCGCGCTCGGCTTTATTGAGTTGATCAGACCGCGCACTGCCTGTATATTCCAGCACCCAGGCATAAACACCTTCAGGTGCTGATTGACCCTTAAATGTGCCGTCCCAACCTTTGGTTATGTCATCGGTAAAAAACACCCGTTGCCCCCAACTGTTGAAAACAGATAGTTTAAATAGAACAGGCAGACAACCCTCAGCCCTGAACACATCATTCAGTCCGTTTTTATCCGGTGAAAATGCAGAGGGCACAAATACAGTACACTCACATGTGGCTATTTCAATGGAGTCTTCGTCTATACCACATTCATTCTTTACCTGCACAAAATATTGTCCCGGTTGCTCAACTGTAAAAAAAGTATCCGCAGAATTATTCTGCCAGTTAAACACTGAACTGCCAAACTGCGGCAACGACAGAATTATTTCATCCGGCTCGCAGATGAAGGTATCCTTGCCTAAATCCACCGTGGGAGCTTGTTTAAAATTGACCTTAATGGTATCACTGTCAAAACAATTTCCGTCAAATGTGCTTACCCAATAAACTCCGGTTTCAGCAACAGTTAAAGCAGGTGCTTGGGTACCGTTGCTCCACAAATACGATACGTAAGAAGAGTCAAAGGCATATAAATTGAGCGCCACTTTTGCACAGATGATGGTATCTGCCGGAAGCACTGTCTTTTTGTGCGGATGATATTGCAATTCTTTTTCTACACTATCCAACACACCATCCACATACAAATAGAGTTTTACTTTATACTTACCCGTGGCAGAGTACTGATATTTGACTGTTTTACTTTGCAAGATGAGCGGATTGCCCTCGCCAAAGTTCCATACTGCTGAATCGAATGCGGGAGTCGTAATTATAAACAAGGTACTATCGCCTTCGCAGGTGTTTTCGAACCTGAAATTAGGTACATATTCAAAGTGAAAATTATTGGGCAGGCCCAGATAGCAGGACTTACCTTTCAAATCTACAGAGCGTTCTTCGATTAGGCAATTAGGGTACAGTGCTGCGGGAAAAGCAATGGCTGATAAATAATCGCCCGCCCGCCCGATGTACAACTTTCCATCAGGCCCCAACTGTAAAGAGGTATTTCCTTCCGCTTGTGAGAAGGGTATTTCAATGGCGTTTTCCAATAATTTTTCAGCCGTATTTCCCTGCAAAAAAACCTGATGCACCTTTTTATACAATGTTGCTGATAGATACAAAATGCGTGAATCAGGGGAGAATTCCACGCTGTATGCATTGGCAAATTTTACCGAATCCTGCAAAGTAATCGCATTACTTACCTTGCCTGTTGCAGCATCAAAATCATACAGCTCAAATGCATTTTCTCCCAAAATAGCGGCAGCCATTTTTTTCCCATCGGGACTTATTTTAATTCCACCAACTGCATTGGCTGCATTCCAGGTAACGGTATGGCTGATGCCCACATCGCTTGTAACAGAAGCATCCCTGTGTACACCATTAGAATCAATCAAAAAACTGTGGTAACGGTTGTTACCCGCCCCGTGCGCTACCAGCCAAAAATCACGCCCATTGGCATGTTGTGTTGCCGTTAGTTTTTCAGCGACAGGAGTAAACATCTCCACATTCTTATCCAGTATCAATCCTGAATGGCCCGAAAAGTCCATTTGAATGTGTGTATAACACAGTCCCTTCTCAGCAAAGTTGGCATCGGCAGTAAAAATGAACCATTGGTTGGCATGTTTTGGATAGGGGACAATAAGCGCTACTTGCGTGGTTGAAGGATTTCCCCACAACCCATTGCCACCCGGCACCACCTGATGTAAGGCATTGTAAACCGTAATGCCATCAGTATAAAACAACAGGTTACCATTACGGTCTGATATTCCGGCACAACCCTCACTGGCAATAATTTTACTATCAGTAATGGAGTACGCAGAGTCTTTAGTAAACCTAACGCCTGCCCCACCGCCAAAGTACCAGTGGCTGTATTGCGGTTGAGCAACAGCAGAAGTAAAAAGTACAGAAAATAAAAGAAACAAAATTGTTTTGAAGAGTTTCATCGAAGTATGGTAACTGTACCTTGTGTTATTTTATTCGCTTTTCCTGAAATTTTGTTGCCTGAATATTCAATTACCCATGCAAAGGTATTATCTCCTGCAAATTTACCATTAAAGTCGCCTCTCCATTCCTGATTAAAATCGTCTGTCTCAAAAAGCAACTCTCCCCATCTGGAATATATCTTTAAATTGTAATAAGTCGGTGCACAACCTACGGGTTTAAAGCCGTCATTCAGATTATCTTTATTCGGACTGAAAGCGGTTGGTACATAAAAAATACATTCGCAATCTTCTACTAAAACTGTATCCTTAAGTTCACCACATTGATTGCTAATGGTGACATAATATTTACCCGGAGTATTAATTTGTATTCTACTAGTAAGTTCCCCTGTGCTCCAAACGTATTTCGCAAAATCATCAGACTTGCTGTTCAATTCAAGCAAAGAAAATCCACAAACAAAAGTATCCTCCGGCAACACATCGTTAGGAGTTGACAATACATAGACTCTAACACTGTCTTTAAGTAAACATGCATACTTCCAATATTGAAAGGGGAAAACACCTGATAATTTAAAGTATCTTGATGTTGTTGTGTCACTATCATACCATATAGCTTTATCGACATGAGGACGAATATCAATTAGAACACTATCTCCAGTACATACTAAATATTGCTCCTGAATAAGAGTCTCAGTTGAATATGTTGATATTCTAATACTATCAACCTGATAACACAATATATCTTTAACCGACACACTGTATAATCCATCCTTTTTTACGATATACAGACTATCTTTACTACCATCTTGCCAGACTATGTCTTTGTAGCCGCTTTTTCTCAAATCGAATATTATTGAATCTCCTTTGCAAATGTACTTATCCTGCCCAAGTTGTATGTAAGGACGAGGGTAAAATGTCACTTTTACAGTATCATAAACAGGGCAATCAAAACCTACTTTAGAAACTTTAACCCAATAAGTATTCGACTGCTTAGCCTCAAATGTTCTTTGTGTTGAACCGTTTTGCCAAACGAATGTAGCATTAATTAAACCCGGATCTAATAAATAAGCATCACCTTCACATCTTATAGTATCTCGTCCTAGATTTACAACAAACGGCTGCTCAATTTTAGTTACTAATATAGTATCATAGTTATAACAATAACCATCAAACACGCGAATCCATTGCTGGCCAAAACTGTAAAACTTGGGTGAAAAACTTGTACTACCTGTACTCCAAAGAAATTGATTTTGGTTTGATGATACAGCACTTAATGTGTAAGAATTAAAACAAACCGATGTATCATTACCCAAATAAACAAAAGGTGGTTGCCTTATTTCTACATTTTTTATAAGAATTAAACTATCTAGTCCGAAATAAAATTTAACTTTAACAGAATATATTTTGTCGATTTTATAGAGATGTTTGATATTATTTACGTCTTTTGATTGCACAGTAACTGAATTAGAATCGCCAAAGTCAATGTGAGCAGAGTCTGATTCCCCAAACAGAAGTAGAAATAAAGTAGTATCTTTATAACAAGTGGAAGAAAATGTAAAATCTGATGCTCTATGCTTGACAAAATTTGGCAGCCCTCTTTCTACTCTATTTACTGAATTGAAAACAACCCCTGTATCAGCATATTTGCAAAAAGGGAACTCCTTGTCCGGTTCATTAATAACAGACAATCTCTTTGTAAACAAACGAGCAATGTATACTTTCATATCAGGCCCAGTTTGCATTGCAGCGTGAGCTGCACTGCTTATGACTTTTACTGACGCATTAATTTGAGTAATGTCATTATACGATACATTAATTTGAAAAAGTCTAGATCCTGATACATATAGGTATTTACTTCCAGGAGAGAAACACGTGTAGTAATTATCATCAAAAGTTGCTGATATAGGTAATTGAATCACTCTTGGATTTGTAAGCTGCCCGGTTTGATTATTGAAATCAAAGAGCTCAACTTTATCAGAACTGCCATAGACCATAGCTACCAATTTCCCGTTTGAAGAAAAATCGGCTCCCCCCATAAAATTACCTGTATTGTTAGAAGATATAACCCCAGTGCTAACGACATACACAGAGGTATCTATGCCACTCTGTTTTAGCTCATAGGTTCTAATTTTATTCGACCCGCTTTCATGTGCCAGAATCCAATACCCTGAACCATCAGCATTAGGGCAAGCAATCAATTTTTCATCGCATCTTGAAAAAACAAATTTATTCCAAGAAACGACTGCACCTAAGCCTGAGAGAAAGCTCAAATCAACAATAGAATACCTTAAACCCTGACTGAGACTACCGTTAGGAGTTGTAAAAACATAATATCTTTTTGCTGAGCCAGGGTCTGGAAGAATGAGGGAGGACTGTGTACTTGAGTTTCCACCAAAAAGACCACCCCCATTGCTCATTATTTGATGACTTTTATTCCAAATATTCTCACCATTCGTATAGAAAAGTAAGTTCCCAGCACTATCACTAACCGCGGCACACCCCTCCTTTGCTACCATTGCCCCATCATATATAGGCATTGGAATACCTGATTTGAAACTTAAACCCAAGTTATTGCCAAAGTACCAAACTTTCCTCTCCTCAAAAGACTGAGAAAGAACATTAAAAGAGATTATATGCAAAAACAAAATGGTGCAAAAACATTTCACATTTGCAAGATATGAAGTAGTAAGATAAATTGAACCTTAAATCAACTAATTTTGCGCAAAATATCCGAACCCATGCAACTCACTCCACTCTCCGCTATATCCCCTGTTGACGGGCGCTACCGTAAGGTTACCGAAGCACTGGCTGCTTATTTTTCTGAATTTGCCCTTATTCGCTACCGCGTGGAGGTGGAAATAGAGTATTTTATTTCACTGGCTGAATTACCGGTGCCGCAACTGGCCGGAAAACTCACCGAGACAAACAAAAGTGCGTTACGTAATTTGTACCTGAACTTTACCGAAGCAGATGCACAACGCATTAAGGATACCGAGAAAGTAACCAACCATGATGTGAAAGCGGTGGAGTATTTTATTAAAGAAGAACTCGACAAAATCGGATTAAGTGAGCTGAAAGAGTTTGTACACTTCGGACTTACTTCCCAAGACATCAACAACACGGCCATTCCGTTGTCCATTAAACGGGCAATTAACGAACACTACATTCCGCAGTTGAACAGCATTATTGACTTGCTGCTGCAGTATGCCAACGACTGGAAAAACATTCCGCTACTGGCCCGCACACACGGACAACCGGCCTCTCCTACGCGTTTGGGTAAAGAAGTTTATGTATTTGCTGAGCGTTTGAACATCCAGAAAAATCAATTGGTTCAAATTCCATTCTCGGCTAAGTTTGGCGGTGCCACCGGGAATTTTAATGCACATCACGTGGCCTATCCCGCAAACAACTGGCAACAATTCGGTAATCAGTTTGTGAATGAAGTATTGGGATTGAGCCGCTCGCAAACCACTACACAAATTGAGCATTATGATAATCTTGCGGCTTTGTTCGATTGCCTCAAACGCATCAACACCATTCAGATTGATTTGTGCCGCGATATGTGGACCTACATTTCCATGGATTACTTCAAGCAAAAGGTCAATAAAAACGAAGTGGGCTCATCGGCCATGCCGCATAAAGTTAATCCCATTGATTTTGAAAATGCAGAAGGTAACTTCGGTATAGCTAATGCTATTTTCGAGCACCTCTCGGCCAAGCTGCCCATTTCGCGCCTGCAACGTGATCTAACCGACTCTACCGTATTACGTAATGTAGGAGTTCCGTTGGCACACACAGCCATCTCTTTTGCTTCTTTGCTGAAAGGCTTAAATAAGTTATTGCTCAATGAAGCCAAAATTAAAGAAGATTTGGAAAACAACTGGGCCGTAGTAGCAGAGGCCATTCAAACTGTTTTGCGCAGAGAAAATTATCCGCAGCCTTATGAAGCACTTAAAGCACTTACCCGCGGTGCAGATAAAATTGACGGTGCTTTAATCGCTACGTTTATTGATTCGCTGCAAGTAAGTGATGCGGTGAAAACAGAGTTGCGTGCCATTACACCTTACAACTACACGGGCGTTTAACTGTTCAGCCTTCCACAACTAGTGTTTCAGGCCTTACTGTTTGTTCGCTACCTTCTTTAATTTTAAGTCTGCGTGCCAGAAAAATACAGAGCATGGTCAACGCAACAGAAATATAGCCTACATAATTATATCCGTTTAATGTACCGTCAGGCGCTTTGGTTACTATTAAACCTGCCACGTACGAAGCTACACCTGCCATCATTTGCTGCATAGCTGAACTGAAACTCATAAAGCTGCCACGTGTAGCAGGCTTTACTGCTCCGCTCACCATGGCCTGAGCAGGTATAAACCGCCCGCCTGAGAAAATGAAAAACAAGGAAGTAACAAACAAGGCAGCTACCAACGGTATTTTGGGCATGTGTGTTATACCAATTGCAGGTATCCAGCAAAGCACAACAAACAGGGTAAACATTTTCAGTTTTCCGTATTTATCTGACCACTTTCCTATCAAGGGTGAAGTAAAAATGGTAAATGCTCCTCCTATCAGGTAAATATACGTGAGGTCTCCGTCAGTAAATCCTACGTTGGCTACCATGTAAGGGCTGATGAACGGCACAATACAAAAATGGCCCAACATCAATGCCATCATCAGTAACAATGCTTTTACCTGTTCTTTATCGGTAACAATATTTGTGATAATATTCCACGGTTCAGGTCGTGCTTCTTTACTGAGAATATGTTCATTTACATTGGGAACAAACTTCCATATAAAGTAAAATATTACACACCCAACTAACCCCAGGAAAAGAAAGGGCGCATGCCAATCGCTCAGGTTGGCAATAAACAACCCGAAAGGTACACCAAAAACAGAGGCAACTGAAAACCCTGAAGTAAGCACGCCCATGGCTGTACCTCTGCGTTCCATCGGAATCAAATCGGCAATAATGGACATTACGGAAGCGCCCAGAATTCCTCCAAACATACCGGTGAAAATACGTGCAGCTACTAATTGCTCATAGCCTTGTGCCAAGCCGCAGGCAAAAGTGCCCAACACAAAACCCACGAAAAAAAACTGGAGTGCATTTTTGCGGTCAAAACGATCAATAAAAAAAGTAGCTAATAAACCCGAGGTGCCCGCACTGAAAGTGTAAGAAGAGACCAGCAACCCAAACTGTTGCGGTGTGATTTGAAACAAGCGCATCAACTGTGGTCCCAACGGCATCATAATCATAAAATCCATGATGTTGGTGAAGTTGATTGCAGCCAGGGTAAAAAGCAGAAAGCGTTCGTTTTTGAGCATAAAAGGCTGCAAATAACGATTTCTTAGAGTGAAGAATCAAGTTTTAGTTCAGGATTCAATGCATGAAACTGTAAAATGTTATTTCTCCAGCTCCCGATGCCTGTATTTATTTCTGCTTTCAAATCATTTAATATCTGGTACAGGCCAAAGAAGGTTCTGTTGATGTACAAGGTGTGCTGTGAACCTCGCCCCTGTTTGCTGTTTTTAAATTCACTAAGGCTGCTTATTTCTTCTCCCAACCGATGTATTTCGGTAATAAAAGCAGCATCGCTAAAATCAAATGTAGCTGTTTGAAAAGGTCGCGAAGTGAGGCGTGACATACGCATAAAAAAGTCCAGAAAAAGCTGTTTATCCTGCGCACTGTCTTGGTCATAAATTACCTCCAGCGATTTGGATATTTGCTCTACCAAAGTTGCATTGCGCTGTACTTCCGGGAGGGTAAGTGCAAAATACGTGTAATAAATATCTTCAGGAATTTCCTTTACACAACCAAAATCAATAATGCCCAATGTACCGTCTTCTTCCATCAGAAAATTACCGGGATGAGGGTCGGCATGAACTGCTTTTAAGTGATGAATCTGCAAATCATAAAAATCCCACATGGCTTGCCCTATGCGATTTCTCACCTCCTGCGAGGGATTGGTTTTCAGAAACTCATTCAGATGTAAGCCGGGCATCCAATCCATGGTGAGTACTTTTTTACCTGAATACTCCGGGTAATACACAGGAAAACGGGTAAACGGAATAGAAGAACATACTTGGGAAATATGTAACGAACGTTGCAGTTCCAACTCATAGTCCGTTTCTTCGAGCAGTTTTGATTCCACCTCGCGAATGTACTTATCCATCTCCCGCTCGCTCATGCCCACCATTCGCAGTGCAATAGGTTTTACCAGTTTTAAATCACTTTTGATACTTTCTGCCACCCCCGGATACTGGATTTTTACCGCGAGTACTTTTCCGTTTTTCTCAGCACGGTGTACCTGCCCTATAGAAGCCGCGTTAACAGAGTTCATCCTGAAGGCGTCAAACATTTCTGAAGGACTTTTGCTGAACTCTTTTTGAAAAGTGCGCACAATCAATGGTCCTGATAAAGGCGGAGCCTGGTATTGTGCCATTTGAAATTTCTGCTGGTAGGCTTTGGGCAACAGGTTGCGGTCCATGCTCAGCATTTGTGCTACTTTGAGTGCACTACCCTTGAGTTCGCTCAACGTATCATATACATCGGCTGCATTGTTTTCGTGTAACTCTGTTTTGTCCATTTCAGGATGCACCGCTTTTTTAGCATAATGCTTCATGTAATTGCCGCCAATTTTGGCTCCCGTGGCAATAAATTTTACTGCCCGCTGCACTTTGCTGCTGGGTATGCTCTCCTGTTCTTTCATTTACATGGATTTGTTGTGGTACAAAAATTTAGCAAACTCCATAGCGGTATCGATGGCGCTGCGACTCATTAAATCAAAAGCGAGGTTCACTGATTTTTCAATGGCTTCATCGGTTTTCTCAAATCCTTTGCTGTTGTCGCGCAGCCAGAAATGCAGTATGAACAATACCTGTGCCCACAAAGATTCCCCGTACTTACCGGCAATATATTTGCGCTCGCTGATTTCATTTTTTTCTATCCCTTCCTGAACCAGTTGATTGGCATAGGCCACAAAAGCCGGGCGAACATCCGTCATAAAGGCCGGTGTAATGGCAGGGTGTTTATGGCTCTGTTGCAAAAACTGAATAAAGCTGCGGTGCTCTTTCAATTTTTCAATCCACGTGTAAAAAAAGGAGAGCAGTTTTTCACGCACAGAGTAAGTGGCATATACTTCCTGCTCCTGTGTCTTTTGTAGGGTACTGCTGAACAGCTCCAGCATAATTTCACTTTCTACGGCAGAAAAGCTGCTGAAATGTTCGTAAAACTCTCCCTCAGTAAGATTAACTGATTTGGCAAACTGATAAACCGACTTGGGGCGTTCATCGTGCTCCAACACATAATTGATGTAGGGTTGCAGAATTTTTGTGTTCATGCAGATAAAAACAGTTTCACGTGCTGTTTGTTTCAAAGTTGTATTATTGTTTTTCAATGTTTGTTAAAGCGCTCATTTTTCTGCTCACGTTTGCCGGCATGGAACTATTCTCGTGGCTGGTACATAAATACCTGTTCCACGGGCCACTCTGGTTCATTCACAAAACGCATCATGTACCTCAAAAAACTTTTTTCGAGTGGAACGATTTGTTCTCTCTGTCCTTTGCACTCACGGCCATGTGGCTGATGTGGCAAGGACAACCTGATTTAGATTACCGCTTCTGGATGGGCTGTGGCATTACGGCATACGGACTGGTTTATTTTATTATTCACGATGTGTTTGTTCACCAGCGCACACGCGCATTTAAGAGTAATAACCCCTATTTAATCCGGCTGCGTAAAGCACATAAAATTCACCATAAATCTTTACACAAAGCACCTTCCGAGTCATTCGGATTGTTGTGGACGGATAAAAAACATAAAAACAAACACCTGATATAGGTCATTTTTTAGTTCAGCTTACCTTGTTACCTTTACCTCTCAAGTAACAAGTATGGATCAACGTATAACCAAATTACTTTACATGGCCGTAGGGTTGGCATCAACCAGCGAAAAAGTACGGGCTATGTTGCGCAAAATGGATGTGGAAGGGCAGCTTACTGAAGAAGAAGGCAAACGTATTGTAGATGAGTTGCTGAACAGCGGTAAAGAGCAGGCCAACGAATTGAAAAATGAAGTGCGCGACAATCTACTCAGCCTGATGCGTGAAATGCAAACACCTACCATGAACGATGTAGAAAAACTCAACCAGCGTATTGCTGAACTCGAAGCCAGGCTGAAAGAGAAAGAAGGAAACGGATGAAGCTGAAAAACCTTAAACGCTACCGCAAAGTACTGAGTGTACTTATCAAGCATGGGTTAGATGATTTACTTGCCCACTCGTCCATGCGCAACATGATTCCGAATTTTATGCTGCACAAGCGCTTGCAGGGAGAGATTAACAAAATCTCTTACTCACGTTATGAGCGGATACGCATGGCCTTGGAAGAACTGGGACCTACGTTTGTGAAGTTCGGGCAAATACTAAGCAACCGACCCGATTTATTACCCAAAGAACTGATTGATGAACTGGAAAAATTACAGGATGCTGTTCCCAGCTTCTCCTTTGCTGATTTAAAAGATATTGTGGAGGCTGATTTGGGAAAACCCATCAACACCATGTACGCCTCATTTGATGAGCAGCCACTAGCCTCTGCCTCTATTGCACAAGTACACCGTGCTACCTTATACACCGGTGAACAGGTGGTGGTAAAAGTACAACGACCCGATATAGCGGATGTTATTGAAACCGACCTTGACATATTGAGCGAACTGGCCGAGATAGCCGAGCACAACTTTGACCAACTGGCACGATACGAACCTGTGGAACTGGTGAAATCGCTCAAAAAATCCATGACCCGCGAACTCAACTTTTTACTGGAAGCCAACAACATGAACCGCTTCACTAAAATGTTTGAGAACGAACCCGGTGTACATATACCTGTTATCTACACCTTCCTTAGCAGTCGCAGGGTAATTACCATGGAATACATTGACGGTATAAAAGTAAATAACCTTGCCCTGCTCAAACAACAAAATGTAAACCTGCACGAGCTGGCTAAAAAGGGACTATACCTGTACTTCGAACAAATTTTCCGTCACGGATTTTTTCATGCCGACCCTCACCCCGGTAACGTACTGGTAGATAAACAAGGCCGGGTAGCACTCATTGACTTTGGTATGACAGGTACACTCAACCGTAACGACAAAAATGCCTTCCGCGATTTTATTGTAGCACTTACCAAAGGCGACCTGTCACTTTTGGTAGAAGCCATTGAGCACCTTACCAAAAACAAAAACATAGAGAACAAAGAAGAACTGATTTATGACATCAACATGCTGTTGGATGAATTTCCGCCCAGCACTATTGATGAACGCAACATGGCTGAGGTAGTAAACACCCTGCAACACATCATTTACAAACACCACCTCAGTTTTCCCAATGACTTCTTCCTGCTGCTGCGCACGCTGGTGATATTGGATGGCGTGAGCCGCATATTGGAACCATCATTTAACACCCTTAAATACATCAGGCAAAACTCGCTTAACCTCATTCAGGAAAGCCTGAAACCAAAAGCCATACTTATGACGGTATTACACACCGCATTAGATGCCTGGGACTTTTTAAAAGTACTGCCGGGAGATTTGAAAAAAATAATCGACCGCATCAAAGAGGGCAAAATAATTATTGAGGTAAAAGGCCTGCAACCTATGCTGCACATGCTTGATGTGGTAAGCAACCGGCTGGCCTCTGCCATTATACTGGCGGCTTTGATTATGGGTTCATCCCTCATTATACATTCACGCATTCCACCCTTGTGGAACAATATTCCCGTTATAGGGTTGGTAGGCATTATCGTCTCCGGAATATTTGGTTTGGTTATGCTGATCTCCATTTTCAGAAAAGGAAAATATTAATTTAATAACAAGCATATGAACACAAATTTTGAAGAACAACTCAACCGCTGGATGCGGGATTGGAATACCAAACTTGAAAGAATTCGCCTGAATATTTCGTTGGGAAAACTGGATGCTACGGAAGCCTTTGAAGAACAAAAAGACCAATTACGTGATCATTTAGCTGAATGGAAAAGTAAAGCTGATGAAGTGATGGCAGCCACACAGGAAAATGCAGATGCCGTAAAAAAAGCATACGAAAACCTGATGCTGCAACTGAGTTTAGGCAAAGCTGAAGCCGTTGATACATTTGTTGAACAACGCCAAAAAATTGAACTGGCCTTGCAGGATGTTTACGAAAAAAGCAAACAGGCCTACGGAAAATCTGATGAACTTCGCGAAGCATTTAACAACAACGCACAGGCATTTAAAACGAATTTGGAGATTGTACAACTGCAATATGCCTTGGGTAAAATGGAGGCACGTGATGAGGCGGAAAAAATAAATAAACTGTTGCACGAAAAAATGAATACTTTGCAACAGGAGTACAACGAAAATTACAAACAAGACGTTGATGCCTGGAGTGCATCGGTTCAGGGCAAGTATGAAAAGGTAAAGAAATGGATAAACGATCTAATGTCTGATAAAAATAGCTAAACTACATTACTCATGCACAATACCCGCTTGCTTCTATGTAACAAAATCTCATTAGCATTCTTGCTTGGAATGTTTTCTTCAATTGGTAAGGCACAAAACTGGGAATTATTCCCTTTAAATCAACTCAATTATTTTTCTTCATACTCAGATAGTAGAGTTACTTTCCTTGTTAGCGATAGCAGCATATCTAATACAAATCAGAAAATATCTTATTTCAATTTAAAATCAAAAGCATCAATATGTCCAAATGTTAATTTAAGAGAAAATACAAATACATTAAGTCACTTAGTTAGTTTCAAAGATTCAGCTGTATTCTATTTTAAAAATGCATCATATCCAATATTCTTTAATGATACTACTACACATTATTTTCAAGCATCACCACGTATTCCAAAATCAAGTAGTAGATTTATAGAAGAAGCAGTTGATACGATTTTGGGATTTCCGGATAGTATCAGAAAATTTGAACTCAGTATTGATGGATTTACCAGCCAGGTCATTTGGAGTAAACGTTTCGGAGTAACTTCCTTTGTTAATCCGTCAATAGACCCTGGTACTGTAAAATCTCCTTTTACTTATACATTAATTGGTTTAGAATTAAACGGGCAAAACGTAGGATATAAACCTCAAAAAAGTAATTTATATTTTCCATATCAAAACGGGGATATTCTATTTTGGAAATCAACAATATCAAACTTTATGAATAGCCCAACAACCTATTCAACTAAATATATTCGTGATAGCATACTAGTAACATTTAAGATGCAGGATAGTATTGGTTATTTGTCAAACAGAAGTGTATATGAATTGGGGCAAACGACAACCTATCTTTTTAAACAAATGATTCCCGTACAGTTTGTTGAGCAACCCGCTGATGATGCTTGTATTGGGAGAAGATACATTGGTTCAAACTACACTAATTCTATTTGGATTGTTTCGCCATTAGTTCGTAACACCTCTTTAAATGATACTATTGAAACAAGAGAATTTATTACAGGCTTCAACAGCATTGATTTAAATACATGTATAACTTCTTCTACCCTTTCTCCTTATGCTGTTACTTTAAGAAGTGATATAGGGCTTTCAAGAATTTCAGGAGGAACATATATAAGCTACAAGGACGAATTAATATCATGGCGAATAGGGAACAACCATTATGGCTCAGTGGAATTTCCTGTTGGCGTAGATGAAATAAACTACAACTCCATAACTTTATTTCCAAATCCTGCACATGAAACATTACGTTTTAAAGGCATGGATAATTTTAGCTACGACATTAAAAATACAGTTGGTAAAACTGTAGCAAGTGGATTTGCTGAGTACGACAACATTAATATTTCAGTATTACCTAATGGAGTTTACTTTATAAATATTATTTCAGACAAGACATATCGCCCGATAAAATTTATTAAGAATTAGCATTTTCTTATGTGTCATTTTTTCTTCACACAAAACAATACTATTGAACCATACTTTAACAATACATATCACCGTAACACATGAATAAAATTGCTTTAGCCGTTCATGGCGGTGCGGGAACTATTCTGCGCAGCTTAATGAACCCCGAAAAAGAAAAACTATACCAACAAGGATTACAGGAAGCACTTACAGCAGGCTACGCTGTTCTTGAAAAAGGAGGCAGTAGTATAGATGCCGTTCAAGCAGCCGTAGTAAGTTTAGAAAATTACCCGCTGTTTAATGCCGGACGGGGAGCTGTTTACACCAACAAAGGCACACATGAAATGGATGCAAGCATTATGGATGGCAAAACACTGGAAGCAGGTGCGGTGAGCGGCATAAGTAATGTGCAAAATCCGGTGCAACTGGCCAGGCTGATTAAAGAAAAATCAGGACACGTATTTTTATGCGGTAAAGATGCTGAACAATTTGCGCAAATGGAAAATCTCCCCTTTCAGCCCAATGAGTATTTTCATACTGCCGAACGTTTTCAGCAATGGATTGAACTCAAGGACACAGAAAGCTATAAACTGGATCACACCGATGGATCTGATCAAAAAAAGTTCAGTACCGTGGGTGCAGTGGCCATTGATGCACAAGGTAACCTGGCTGCAGCAACCTCCACCGGTGGCATGACCAACAAGCGGTTTGGTCGTATTGGCGATACACCCATCATAGGTGCCGGCACCTATGCCAACAACAAAACATGCGCCATCAGCTGTACCGGACATGGGGAGTATTTTATCAGAGCCGTAGTAGCGTATGATGTAAGCTGCTTAATGGAATACAAAGGACTCAGTTTAAAAGAAGCCTGCGATTATGTAGTAAAAGATAAACTGGTAAAAATGGGTGGTGAAGGTGGACTGATTGCAATTGACAAATACGGCAATATCGAACTGCCTTTTAACTCGGATGGTATGTACCGCGGTTGGATAAAAAATGGTCAAAGTGAAATACGTATTTACGAAGATTGATAGTGCAAAACTGCCACTGATTGCACAGATAAACACAGATTAAATAAGATCTAATGAAAGACGTCTCATTAAACATTAAGAATTAAGCATTCAACATTAAGCGAAGCGCACAGGACTGCCACAGATTGCACTGATGAACACAGATTAAATAAAATTTAACGGAAGACGTTTCATTAAACATTAAGAATTAAGCATTCAAAATTAAGCGAAGCGCAAGACTGCCACTGATTGCACAGATTAGCACAAATTAATTCAGAAAGGTAGCTCCCTCATAAACACTTAAACACGTACACACATAAACACCCAAAAAATCCTTTCATTAAGAATTAAGAATTCAAAATTAAGAATTAAAGCGCAGCGCTAATGCGTCATCACTTCTCCTACCCTTGGAAGAAATTTGCGTTCTTTGAGTAGGTATCCGTTGCCTCTTACTAAAATATTTACCCGAAGGTTTTCGAGGGCAATGGGTTCGCCTATGCTTACGTCTGTAATGTTGGTGTGTTTGATGTCTTTTCCGTCAACAATAACTACGGCACCGCTACCTACTACCTCCAGATGATTTCCTTCGGTAATAATTACTCCGGTGTCCTCACCCAAGCCAATGCCCGTGCACTGCGGGTTGCTCGCTACTGCTTGCGCCAAACGATTAAAACGGCCGCGTTTATCAAAGTGTGAATCAATAATTACATTGCCTACAAATGCTAAGCCTGTAGTAATTTTTACTTCACCCTTTAAGTGTGCCAAGTCACTTTTACCCTGATAAATCATGGTGTTGCTCATGGCCATAGCACCTGCACTGGTACCCGCTATCACAAAATTTTCTTCGTGTATCAAACGCTCGTGCAGTATCTCGTAAATTTCTGTTCCGCCAAAAATACTGGTTAAACGCAACTGATCTCCCCCACTAAACATTACGCCATCCGCAGCTTTTATGCGATCTACGTATTCCGGTTGCATGGCATCTTCGCGGTTGCGAATGTCCATGATGCCTACGTTGGTACAACCTATTTTACCAAAAGCACTCAGGTAATTTTCGCCTACTTCAAGTGGAATAGATGATGCGGTAGTTACCACCTCAATGCGTTTCTCTGTTCCGCCTGTTTCATTCACAATGCGTTTTAAGATACCCAGTTCAAAAAAATTGAGACGGTTGCGTTGTACAAAACCCTCCTCCAAATCTGTTCCTTTATCCTCCGCTCCGCCTATGGAGATGAGCTTTCCTTTTGGTATTTCCAATGTGTGATGTTTATGTTAACAGGATGCAAAGATAAAACCCTCCCCCACAACCCCAAGAGAATTAGTCCACAACGGTGGATAGTGTCAATTGCTGAATATCAACACACAACAGCAATCAACTTTCTTTTAAAGTGAAGAACAGACACAGATTAACACAGATTACACTGAATAAATCACAGTTATGCGGAAGACGTCACATTAAACATTAAGAATTCAAAATTCAACATTATTTCCTGCCGCTAATTACACAGATTTACGCAGATTAAATTTAAGCGAAGCGAAGAACAGACACTGATTAACACAGATTACACTGAATAAATCACATTTCAGAAAGCCCTCATTAAACATTCAAAATTAAGAATTCAAAATTAAGTGAAGCGCAAGACTGCCACTGATTGCACAGATTACACAAATTAATAGGAGGTCTTATCTCTCCCCCATAAACACCTAAACACGTACACACATAAACACTCCCAAAAGCCCTCATTAAACATTAAGAATTAAAAATTCAACATTATTTCCTGCCACTGATTTAGCTTCGCTGAGCTTACGGTTCACAGATTAGCACAAATTAATTCAGAAAGGTAGTTCCCCCATAAACACCTAAACACGTAAACACTTAAACACACAGGTCCTTCATTAAACATTAAGAATTAGCTACGTTGAACTTCGTTTCAAAATTAAGCGAAGCGTCTCTGCCACTGATTACACTGATTAAATCACAGTTATGCGGAAGACGTCACATTAAACATTAAGAATTAAGAATTCAAAATTAAGCGAAGCGCAAGACTGCCACTGATTGCACAGATTAACACAAATTAATTCAGAAAGGTAGTTCCCTCATAAACACTTAAACACGTACACACATAAACACTCTAAAAAAGAATTACGCATTAAAAATTAAAAATTCTTGGCAGATATTTTTCCTTACTGTATCTTGTACTTTCGGAAGTACGACACTTTCGCTTAAAAATAAATCAAACTTAAACACATGAAGATACTTGACATCAAAGTAATGCGCGGACCAAATTACTGGAGCATTCGCAGACACAAACTCATACAAATGCGCCTCGACCTGCAAGAAATGGAAGAGCGCCCTACCAATAAAATTGACGGTTTTGGCGAACGGTTGGAAAAAATGTTCCCTTCCATGTTCAGTCACCGCTGCAGTGAAGGTGTGGCCGGTGGTTTTTTTAAACGCGTAAAAGACGGCACCTGGATGGGCCACGTGATTGAACACATTGCTTTGGAAATGCAAACCCTTGCAGGCATGAACTGCGGCTTCGGCCGTACACGCAGCACAGGCAAACACGGAGTATACAACGTGGTGTTTGATTACATGGAAGAAAAAGCCGGTACCTATGCTGCTAAAGCTGCTGTGCGCGTGGCCGAGGCTTTGATTGCCGGTGAAGAATATGATTTAGCTGACGACATACAACAACTGCGTGAAATACGCGAAGACGAACGTTTGGGCCCCAGCACGGGCAGCATAGTGGATGAAGCCATTGCCCGCGGTATTCCCTACATCCGTTTAAACAAAAGCTCCTTGGTGCAATTGGGTTACGGGTTGAATCAAAAACGTATTCGTGCCACTATTGCCAGCACCACCGGGAGCATTGCGGTTGATATTGCCTGCGATAAGGAAGAAACCAAAAACTTACTGGAAGCCGCAGAAATACCTGTACCCAAAGGCCGCATTGTGTATACCGAAGAAGGACTGCAAGCCGCCATTGAAAGCGTTAAATATCCTTTAGTAACCAAACCCGTTGACGGCAATCATGGCAAAGGTGCCACCACCAACATCACCAACTGGGAAGATGCGGTGCGGGGTATGGAAGCTGCGAAAAAATACTCGCGCGGTGTAATTGTAGAGCGTTACATTGTAGGGCAAGACCACCGTGTGCTTGTAGTGAACTACAAGTTTGTGGCTGCTGCTATACGCAAGCCTGCTGCCGTAACCGGTGACGGCAAATTAACCATTCAACAACTGATTGATAAAACCAACGAGGACCCGCGCAGAGGTTACGGTCATGAAAAAACTTTAACCTCCATTAAGGTAGATGATTTTACCCTGGATATACTCGCTAAAAATAACCTTACACTCGACAGTGTGTTGCCCAAAGGCGAAGAACTGTTTTTAAAACCCACAGCCAACCTCTCTACCGGTGGAACTGCCACAGATGTGACCGACATGGTACACCCCGATAACATTTTTATGTGCGAGCGTATTGCCCGCATTATAGGATTGGATATTTGCGGCATTGATATTATGGCGCCCGATTTAACCGTACCCGTAAATGAAAACGGTGGAGCCATATTGGAAGTAAATGCTGCACCGGGTTTCCGTATGCACATTGACCCGGCTGAAGGTTTGCCCCGTAACGTGGCCGAGCCTGTTATTGATATGTTGTACCCTCCGGGAAGCAGTGCACGCATTCCCATTATTGCAGTAACTGGCACCAACGGTAAAACCACCACTACCCGACTGATGGCGCACATAATGAAAACCGTAGGTTTCAAAGTAGGCTTTACTACTACCGATGGTGTGTACATTCAAAACCGTTTGATGATGCGCGGAGATTGTACCGGCCCTGTGAGTGCGGAGTTTGTACTCAAAGATCCTACTGTTGATTTTGCCGTACTGGAATGTGCACGTGGCGGAATTTTACGCTCGGGTTTAGGTTTTCACAACTGCGATATGGCCATTGTAACCAACGTGGCCGAGGACCATTTGGGCCTGCAGGATATTGACACCATTGAGCAACTGGCGCGCGTTAAAGGTGTTGTGCCCGAAAGTGTGTTGCCCGGTGGATATGCCATACTGAATGCCGATAACAAATGGACCGTTGCTATGGCCAAAGAATTAAAATGTAAAGTGGCCTGGTTCTCTATGGATGAAAAAAATCCTGTGATACAAAAGCACATGAAAAAAGGCGGACTCGCGGCCATTTACGAGGACCACTACGTAACCATTTGCAAAGGCACCTGGAAAATACGCGTGGAGAAAGCTGCTAACATACCGCTTACTTTTGGTGGTCGTGCGGCCTACAACATTGCCAATGTATTGCCCACCGTGCTGGCTGCCTTTATACAAAACATACGCATTGAAGATTTGCGCATAGCCCTGCAAACCTTTATACCCGGCCCCGCACAAACACCGGGACGGATGAACATTTTCCGGTTCAGGCACTTTGAAGTGATGGTAGATTATGCTCACAACAGCGCGGGCTTTGAAGCCATTGCCGATTTGTTGAGTAAGGTAGATGCGAAACCTAAAATAGGCATTATTGCCGGTGTGGGCGACCGCAGAGACGAGGACACTATTAACCTGGGCAAACTGGCCGCAAGTATGTTTGATGAAATTGTGGTGCGGCAAGACCGCAACCTGCGCGGCAAAACCGAAGATGAAATTGTGGCCTTGTTAACTAAAGGAATTGCCGAGGTAGATGCTACTAAAAAAGTAACGGTAATTAAGAAAGAAACCGAAGCCATTGACTACGCCATTAAACATGCAGTAAAAGGCAGCTTTATTACCATTTGCAGCGATGTGGTACCCGATGCCTTAGACCAGATTATGCGATTAAAAGAACAGGAAGATGAAGGGCTGGTGGAGTTTGGCGGAGGTGTGGCGAGTGCGTGAGGCTCTGAGTTGCAACATAGCGCAGCGGTCTAATGAATGGAGTGAATAAACTCAGGAGAGCAACTGAGAGGTTTCTGAATTGCAAACTTAGGTAAGCAATGAATAAACTAAGGAGAGCAGAAGAACAAAATGAAATTAACAATTAACAACTTCGGAATTAGAAATTACAAAAGCTTTGACGACAATGGAGTTCATTTATATGATCTTTCCAAAATAAATATAGTTATTGGCAAAAATAACTCTGGAAAGTCAAACATACTGAAATTTCTTAGTGATCTTCATAATTCAAACCGCACAAAAAACAAAAGAGAGTTTCCTTCTGAAATTAATACTCAGCATAAAAGAAATGGGAAAAATAGTATTATCAGACTTACATTAACGTCAGAGCAGCTCAAATTGCCTGACTTTAATTTAATAGTAAATTTCCAAGATCCTGTTTCTAAAAGAAAGTACATGAATCTTTTTGAATCCAAACATACTATTGATTTTAATCTTGTAAATGACACTATAGATTCTTTAGGTCAAACCTTCAACAGCACAGTTCCCAATGAAGCCATATGCAAGGCTCAATCAAAATATAATTTGAATGCAAGTAGAGAAAATATTATTCAATCAATTAAAGATGAAAAAGCAGTAGTTGTAAGAAACTACATATCCGAAATAGAATCAAAAATAATTTACATCCCTGATTACAGATTTGTAAAAGAGGGCCAAAAAATTCAACAATCTAATCTTGAGATTGATGGATCTAACATAATTTCCAAAATGTTTTCAATGCAGAATCCAGAGCTTGGCTCAGAGAAAGAAAGAGAAAACTTTTTCAAGATACAAGAACTAACTAGAAATCTGCTAAACATCAAAAACCTTAGAATTGAAATACCTGCAAGCAAAAAAGAAATTATAATAAATTGCTTTGGGAATAGACTCCCTCTTGAGTCATATGGTACGGGGATTCATCAACTAATCCTGCTTTGTTGTGCATTAACAATTCATAACAACAACATTGTATGTATTGAAGAACCAGAAATACATCTTCACCCAGAACTTCAACGAAAATTTATCAATTTCCTAAAAACTACTGAAAATGTTTATTTCATCTCAACTCACTCTAATGTGTTTATGGATTTTGATGAAAATGTTTCTATTTACCACGTTTCATATGATGGAGACAAATCAATTATAGACCGCTGTGATACAAGCAAACAATCCTATGAAATACTAAATAATTTAGGCTATAAAACGAGTGATTTATTGCAAAGCAATGGCGTTATTTGGGTAGAGGGCCCTAGCGATAGACTATATTTAAAAAAATGGATTGAGTTTGAAGATCCAAAACTAATTGAAGGTATACATTATTCAATTATGTTTTACGGAGGGCGTTTGCTTTCCCATTTAAGTCTAAATGCCGAACTAGTAAATCAGGAACTCATTCCATTACTACGAATTAACAGAAACTCATTTGTATTAATGGACAAAGACCGGTTCAATAAAAAGGGAGAATTAAATGCAACCAAAATGCGTATAATTAAAGAAATTGGGGAAAACCGATGTTGGATTACAAAAGGAAAAGAGATTGAAAATTACATCTCAGAAAACTTGTTAAAACAATGGTTAGAAAAGTACTCAACAAAACAGATTCAAAATATATCTTGGACACCTGAAACAACTATTGACGAGGTGCTCAGTAGAAAAAAAATGAAATTTAAGTACAGCTCTGACAAAGTAAAATACTCAAAAGAAATTTCGGCTCTTATAACTATAGAAAGTTTGAATCATTCTGATCTAAAGAAAAACTTGAAAAATGTTGTTGATATTATAAATCAATGGAACTATAATAATTGAAATTGGGTTCCCCTGCTGGCACTCCGCTATCCTGAGTTTGCAACTAAGAAGAGATAATGAAGAATATAATAATTAACTATTCGCCACTTAACTTTTACAAAAGTTTATTATGGAAGTTTACAAAATTTTTAACTGTTTTTATTATAGCTTGGATGATTCTTTATCTGTTATCAAACGAATCTAAAAGAAAATTCATGGGTGAAAATTTTTTTATTATTGGCGCTATCTTTTTTATAGTAATAGCAGTTACATTATTACAAACGTTGTTTAACAGAGTTTATATTTATAGTGTAATACAAAATGGTGGGCAACTAACTATTAGGTGGCAAGAGTTGAAATTATTTAAAGAAATAACTTTACCCATTGAGAATATTTCCGTGCAATTAATGCCTTCTGGCAAAAACACTCCTTATTTGAAAGTCAAACTAAAAGATGGTGATTCAATAACAACATTAAATCAAACTTACTATCCCGGTTGGGATAGAAATACAATGGAATGTTTTATACAAAAAATAAACCTAATTTCCTCTGAATAAGCCACACTGGCGCGCGTTTGTAACGCGTGTCTCGAAAATCCTTAACTTAGCATATACTTCTAGGCTTCTATTCTATTTAGCTTGCAGCTACAAGCAGAGAAAGAGTTAGAAACACTTGCAAATTAGTAGGTAATTTATAACTTGCAATCAAAGAGTGTGTATGCATACAAACAAAAAACGTTTCCATTACTTGCCGGTACTGGTTGTGCTGGTTCTAATGCTGAGTACTTATCCTATAAAAGCACAAACAATAAAACGCTGGACAGGAGGTAAAGAAGAAATCAGTGCGAAGCAAATGTCCGTAGAACAGAGGCTGAGTATATTTAATGAATACTTGTGGCTTTCACCTGATTTAAATAGTGTTTCACTGAACATCACCAACAATGAAGCAACATATATGTGGAAGGGTAATCTTTGTTCCTTTTCACTAAAAAAAGATGGTGAAATGACTTTTCGCAGCAAAGATCAAGAGATCACTTCACCCCGAATTAGATCCAATAAAAATTTGTACTACAGCAAGCAGGCACTCCGTTATAAACCCGAAGTAAAGCATCGCTGGGTGTCACAACTTCATTATGAATCTAGGCCTGTGGTGGTTTATAAAACCCGTACTGTTTACAAAAGCCAATATGACAATTATTCGAAAAGAAGCAAATCTGTGCCTGTTACAGAACACTACTCTACTATTGAATATCGAAAATCTTTTCGAACAGAATGGAAATGGAAATCTTATACCAACTATGTACTCGATATACCTGAGTACAATTATTATAGCTTTAAAACACAGGACAGCACAGTGTTATACGTGTATGAAATAGAAGAAGGCTCATCAAAAAAATACTACCTACAACACGTATCATACTTACTTGGTAAGGATAATGATGGCATCTATTATGTAATCACCGATTCAGACCATAATGGATATTTTTTTGATGATAAAGACCAAATTTTGTTCAACTCATGGAATCCTTTTCGTGAAGACACCAAATATAAACGTGTACGCTTTTTTAGCGAGAATAACTGGTATACTCTTGACCATTTGAAAAACGATTACATGCTAAAAGTGTATAGTGACAGCAACAAAGTATTACATCTTGAATATGCCAATAGTATGTATGCAGACATTGATAAAAAAGGAAAGGTTTTGTTTACTAATATTCCAGAAGATGCTACATTAACTGTAAATGGGAAAATATACAAAGTGAGTAAAGCTGAAAAGCAGTTCAACTGCGAGTATGGGTTATTTAAAGTGAATATAAGCAAAGCTGGAAACCTCGATTTTGAAACAACCTATCTTTTAAATGACAGCTTGTTGAGGCAAACAATTAATTATACTGAAATGCCCGAAGCCATAGATGCTAAAATACTGAACATTTTTGCTGATGACTACATGGTGACCATCAGTAGCAAAAATGGCTATTCTCATTCCTGCTTTAACACTAACTCGTTTAAATTACCTATTGGTGAAAACACCATTTCTATAAGTACCGGAGGATTCACTCTTGTACAACAGGTAGAGACCAAAGTAGGTGATAAGTTGGAAATAGATTTTGAGTCGGAGTTGCAAAAACTACAAAGCCCGATTAATAAAGAACAAAATATAAATGAGAGTGAACCTGAAAAGAAATAATTAGATCTCTCAGCTATCCTGAGTTTGCAACTCAGGATTCTTCCATGTTACTTTCCATAAATTCCTTTTTCTTATAGTTTTGCGTTAATGAGCAAAGAAGACGGTTACAAAATAAGAAACAAGGAAGGCTCCGCTATCCTGAGTTTGCAACTCAGGATTCTTCCATGTTGCTTTCCGTAAATTCCATTTTCTTATAGTTTTGCAAAAATGAGCAAAGAAGACGGCTACAAAATAAGAAACAAGGAAGGCATTCATTTTATAACATTTGCCGTTGTGGGTTGGGTTGATGTATTCTCCAGAAAAGAATACGTAGATATATTACTTAACAGCATACAGTATTGCCAACAACAAAAAGGATTGATAGTACATGCTTGGTGTGTTATGACCAATCATGTTCATCTGGTAGTTTCAGCCAAACAAAATAATACAAGTGATGTACTGCGAGACTTTAAAAAGTTCACCAGCAAACAAATCATTCAGGCTATAACAAATAATCCGCAGGAGAGCAGAAAAGAATGGATGCTGAATATTTTCAGGGAAAATGGTGAAAACAATTCACGTAACAGTGAGTTTCAGTTCTGGCAACAAAACAATCAACCCAAAGAACTATTCAGTAATGAGTTTACCATGCAAAAACTTGACTATATACACAGCAATCCGGTTACAGCAGGTATTGTTGAATATCCTGAACACTACCTGTACAGCAGCGCGAAAGATTACAGAGGAGAACCGGGTTTGATAGCGGTAGAGTTATTAGACTGAGGTGAATTTTGAGTTCGTAGGGCTCCTGAGTTGCAAACTCAGGAGAGCAGAGGCAACTTAGCGAAGCGGTCTCATGAGCAAAGCGAATAAACTCAAGAGAGCAGATTTATGTAAAACACATTTTCTACTGAGCCGGCAGGGCGCTCACCGGTTCAGCAGAAAATCAATGTATGGGCAGCATATTGCTGCGTTATTCAGAAGAGATAATGATTCTTCTGTTTAATGGTTGGATAGGCCTGAAGTTATTGTGACTTTTACTGGCAAACTCTTCGAGAATACCACTGTCGGCTGTGATATGCGATTTAAGCAGATAAAATTGGACTATTTCATTACACCCCGGGGTAGTAAGTGAACCTGAATAAGTATAATATTTTGACGTACTGGTGCCCACATCTTCCGGCAAAAGAGCTGATAAGTTAAACAACGTGTCCTTAGCTTCACCATCACTGCTTTTCTTTGACCACACGGCAAAGGCGTTTCTTAAAAAGCCGGAGGTATGCGTGATTTTATTCAATGAATCAACCATTACACTTACCACAGCCAATTTGCTTGTTTTGGTATCTAAGTGTACCATATGAATTTCCATAGGGTAAAAAACACCATTTACTGAGTGTTCGCTATGGGTGTGCACATGGGCCGCAATAAAATAATACGTTGTGCCATTTATGCTGATGCTGTTATTAATGTTGGTATCTCCTATAAGCGATAAGCCATGCCCATCGTCTGACAACTTCAAGTTGCGTGTAGTATATTTAAACACAATGGCAGATGAATTCTTTTTAGAGACAGAGCCATCTGCTACTGCTACTGGCGACTGCCTTTCACCTCCGCAATCGGGATAGCCAATCACCGACCAGAAAGGAGCATTATCATACCCCCACTTACAGGGCACATTGCCTGTAGTAAAACTCACCGTATTTCCTTCAATGGTTTGTTTAACGCCATTCAGTGAAATAAAAAAATAAGCTCTGGCTTCATAAGTAGTTTGAGGGCTCAATCCGGACAAAGCCTTATTAAAATATTTTGTACCTATCATCCGGGTTGACTTATTCCATGATGTGCTGCCTTTCAGCCGGTACTTTACCCCATATCCAACAATGGATTCAGCTTGCTGATTAGACAATGCTCCTAAAACCCCGGCTCCGGTGGCTGTGACACCACAAACACCCGTTTGACAAGCCCCGATCTTATTTAATTTCCAATAAACGGTTTTATCACCAAAAGTCGCAGATGCAGATAATACACCACCTTGTTTTTTATCGTTTGAAGATACGCACATGTAAACGGTGTTCGACTGATATGTGTTTGTAAAATAAAAGCTACTTGAATCATAACTCAAATTAATTGTCCATTGCTGTGTGACTGCATCGCTGCTGGGTTTCATGAAAATAGCTTTTGCCTGTCCGGATGGGTTGGCGGCATCCAGAGAATATCCCGCACCATAGCGATCATAGTTGTTGATGATGCGATATTTCCCTTTTCCAAGGGGGATAAACTTCCAAAATACAATTGAATCATTTGTGGAAGTTAAACTTATGGGAAGAGAGTAAGCGATGGGACTTACTCCCAATGGCAACTGAGGGCCGAAATCAGCGTTTGTCAATGTGTAAAGAGCTGAGGTATCAATCTGTGCCCGGCCTATCAGCGGCATCAACCCACAAAAAAGAAGGATAAAAAGTAATTTTGGTTTCATTTGATTCAGTATTTAATTATGCTTACTCTTTAATAAGGATTTTCAGCTATCTCCTGTTGTTCGAAAATTGAACAGGTCAAAACTATAACGGGCTAAAAAAACATCCTTCACCGAATGAGGTGAAATTACCAAATCACTGAAAACAGGGAGAGCAGAAGTTGCTATATAAATTTGAGGAGATTGGTGATATATCCGGAACTCTTAACTAAGCAGAAAACTCAGGAGAGCTGATGATAAGCAAGATTTGTAATGTTAGATTTTAACAGGTAACTTAGCTGTACTATTTACACAAAAATCACCCTGCAATTGAAACAACATCTATTCTCTAAATATTAAAAAAACAATATGAGAAACGCTTTATCTATCGTCTTTCTGTTCGTAGTACTGAATCTACAGGCACAAACATGGCAGTTGTTTCCTTACCTTCAGCAAAGCCACTACCAGAGCAATAAAGCTGAATATGGTATCAGCACATTTACGGCTGATAGTATTAAACCACTTGCTTCAGGTTTCGTGATGTACTTTAACCAGAAAAGCGACCCGCATCCCTGCTTTGCTGTAAACTATTTTAAACTCAATCGATACAATTCTACCTATCCTGACTCTGTAGTAGAAAAAGCAGATACCACGAAATTATACTTTGGCGGTAAAGCATTTTCTTTCTTTCACAGAAATACCGGAGATAGTGTGGTGTTTTCAACCTTCGACAATAAAAAAGCAACTTTAAAATTCACCGATATAGCAGTAGAAACTATATTAGGCAAGCTTGATAGTGTTCGCACTTACGTTTTGAAAAACAATGGAAACTCATACACACTCAAATGGTCAAAAAAGTATGGCTTACTCAGCTACTTGAACTTTTATGAGTTGTATGAATCCGCTTTTCCAGCAAGCATATTCTCCCTCATTGGCTACAAAGGCTCAAATGACAGTGCCGGTTATCAAATGCCTGATGTAAATGACTTTTTACCTTACCAACCGGGTAATGTTTACCTTCGAAAATACATCTATGAGTATCAAACATTTCCCCCATCTATTACTTTTATACGCGACAGCATCATTACCGTTACTCATAATCCTGAAAAAATTACCCTCACCGGAGTTAGTATGATTTTCAGGTATGGAAAAGACATTGATACCGTTTACAATTTTTCAAAAGAAATCCCTAAACAACTCTGGAACATTCCTGCAGGAGAAAAAGGGTTCCTGTCAGAGAAGATGAGAACAGAAAAATTAGTGTGGAATAGCAAACCTGCGTTGCTCAGAACATCAGATAGTGCAACCATACGTTGTTTCTACGCTGATTATACATTAATCAATGATACGGATTGCACAATCAGGCAAATGACTGATACCGACTTAAAAATATGTTACTGTTCAGGAATAGGTGAGGTATACCGGGAAAGTTGGATGTTTTCAACAATGACCGACTCTTTGATTGGTTGGAAAACACCCACATCATCTTACGGAAGTGTTAATTTCCCTGTTGGTCAAGAGGAACTTGAAATTCCACAAACCCCGCTTATTTATCCTAATCCTGCAAACGATGTTCTCTTTATTCATTCCACTATTGAAAAAGGAAACATTACCATTTTTAACATAGTGGGCGGTATAGTGATGCAACAAGCACTTGAAAGCAATCAGGTAAATATCTCCAAACTCACCCCGGGTATATACCTGTTTCACCTTCGTACTATAAACCGTGAGTACAATACACGATTTATTAAAGAATAAGGATTTAAATCCTTCCTTGAAAGCATACTGGAAGTCATTTAAGCCATTGCTATTTTAATATATTGATTTATATTGCTTGAAAGGTAAATAATGAAACATCAAATTCTTATTTTGTTGCTGAGCACAGCCATGCTGCATGCTTGCAAAAAAGATGATTCCCAAACTCCTGTTAAAACAGAATTTGAACTAACTCAACTGGTTTCGTATACAGATACCACGGGTTCAAACTGGGGTTATGAAATAATTGCGACTTCTGATAATAATATGGTGGTTTCATTTATGAATGAAAGTTTGGGAAAAGCACACATTATAAAATACAATACAAATGGCAGTGAATTATGGCACCTCATACTCAAAGAAAGAATCTATCAAATTTGTGAACTTTCAAACGGTGAACTGATTGGCATTGGACCCTCATCTTACCTGATTAGAATAGCTGCTAACGGATCTTCTTCGTCTATTTTTACTCCTGTGGAAAAACACAACTCTTACAGTAATATTCTGAAAACATCTGATCAGTTTATCTACCTTATTGGTCATGATTTTTTTGATGAATCGTTTATATGCAAGTACGATGAAAACTTCAATTTGGTATGGAAAACCAATTTAAGTTCTGTATACAAAAAATCATTCTCAGTAGATAAAAATAATAACCTCATTTTTCAGGATAGTCACACTAACAAACTTTATGTTATGAATCCTGATGGAGCAATCTCCAAGCAAATTAATATATCGGAAAGTTGTGAATTGAAAATAAACGATATTATATCAGTAGATTCTAACTTGCTGCTTGCTATGGAAGCGGGTAATATAAATTCTGATGTGGCATGCCCTTCTTTAATGTCAATTGATTATGATGGTAATGTAAACTGGGAATATACCTTGCCAAACATTCAAACTCCCATATCATTCAATAAAATTATTACCTTTAATAACGCTATTTATGCTTGCGGTTCAATCACAGAAACACACTGGTATAGCGACTTATTTATGGCTAAATTTAATTTGTCGGGCCAAATATCAGGTAAAAAGACAATAGGTACAGAAATGACAGATGAGAGTTTAAGTACAATGTGCTTGGTGAATAATTGTCTCTTTGCCTGTGGTGGCAGAAATGGCAAATCAAAAGGTGAATCGGTTGTTTTCAGGCATTGTACAAATTGAAATAAAAAATCAGCGTGAATTATGTTCCAGGGTTTGAACAGCTATTCTAAAAAGAAATGAAAATAATTTCCATCATCGTACTACTTTTAAGCGTACTTGTTTCTTTTGGGCAATCTGATAAAAAAGACAGTTCAATCAAGTCAGTATCGGGTTTTCGAAAAAACGGAATTTTCATTGAAATGCTTGGTAACGGTGGAGCCTATTCACTCAATTACGAGCGAAGAGTTAAAATCGGAAAGTTTTACCTTTGCCCCTCTGTTGGGTACTCTTACCTCAATCCACTTTTCTGTTCTGTTAATGGCCGACTCCTGTTTGTAACAGGTACCGGTAAAAAGAATAAATTCGAGATAGGCCCCGGTATAATACGTTTATATGAGCCTGAAGGCAATGTAGATGTGGCACTCAATCTGAATATAGGCACTCGAAATGAACATGCAAATGGATTTTTTTACAGGGTTAACATGCTTGCATTTTGCGTAGCAGAAACAGCTTATGACTCTATGACAAGGCAACCTTATCAAAAATTGTCTGTAATGCCGTGGATTGGGGTTAGCTTTGGACAAGCATTCTGAATAAGCTTGTCTTGTCCAACATAATTCGTTGGTGAGGATATAAATCCACTCCCTGCCTCATAGAATAAACTACTTAACAGCCCATTCAAATTACCCGAAAAGGGCTTAAATTCGTGTAAATACAACCCAAAATAAAACTACCAAATACGCACGTGTATACCTGTATGAAAAATGTACTTTTCATTTTCTTCATTCTTATACTACCTGCCACAACACGTGCACAAAACCTGGTGCCCAACGGGAGTTTTGAACAATACAGTAGTTGCCCCAACATTGGTTTCTTAAACAGAATTACATCGTGGACTGGTGTAACCAATCATACGGGAACTCCTGATGGTTTTAATGTTTGTGCTACTCCGGCTGGTGGTGGTGTTCCCATCAACAGTTTCGGGTACCAGCATGCACACTCAGGTGTGGGGTATGCCGGGCAATATGTATATTATAAATTCGGGGAAAGCCACGAGTACCTGAGTGTTGAACTTACTGACAGCATGCAACAGGGCCTCACCTACCACATTTCATTTTATTATTCACTAAGTAACTACGTTTCCTATACCATCAGCCATTACGGAGTTTACCTGAGTAAAACAAAACCAACAGGTACCGGAGGCTTCTCTGCCCTACCCTATACTCCTCAATTTGAAACAAGCACTTATTTAACTGATACGGCCGGATGGACGCTGGTTGAATTTGACTATGTAGCTTCCGGAGGAGAAAAATTTCTGGTGATGGGCAACTTCAGAACAAACTACAGCTCCGATACATTAAGAGTTCCTACCGGCATTACCTTTCCTCTATCCTCAGCCTACGTTCTTATTGATGATGTGTCAATTGCAGAAGAGAGCTGCAAAGGAATAAAAGGAGCAAACACGGTATGCAGTAAAGACACCCTTACCCTGTTTACCGCTAATGATTCGGTGTATGGCTGGGCAGATAGTTTGTATCCCGCTACAATTCTTTCAACAGACACCTTCTTAAAAGTGGCCCCCACCTCCAACACAACTTTTATATTGTACACCGCTTGTGATACTTTTTACCGGCCAATAAAAGTATTTCATGCGCCTCACATCAATGTAGGAAATGATACGGCTGTTTGTGCCCCTATACACTTTACTCTATACTCAAGTGATACTACCGCATCATTTTTATGGAACACCGGTGACACTACGGCACAAATTACCGTAACCCAACCCGGCTTGTACACCGTGAAAGCAACTACTAATAATAGTACTTGCTCAGCCACTGACTCACTTGTGCTTGATACTTTACCATCCCCATACCTGCAACTGGGTGCACCTAATATTGAACGTTGTGCAAGTAATCCTGAAATATTCAACCTGAGCGGGAAAGGATACCAACAGATAGTGTGGCAAGACGGAAAGCAGGATAGTGTATACACCGCAACCAGCAACGGTATGTATTACGTACAGGTATCCCAGGGACAGTGCAAGTCATACGATAGTGTACAATTGACCTTTCACTCTCCCGTACCACACGGTTTTACTTCACCATACAATTTGTGTGCAGGAGATACCCTTACACTTGACCTGAGCACAAAAGCACTAACGGCTTTGTGGAATAACAATGTAAATGCACTCACCTATCAGATTACCACTTCAGGTACCTGGCGGTTTATGTATACGGATAGTTTTTGCACAACAACTGACTCAGTTAGGGTCAATTTCACTCAATTACCCGTTGCCCTGCTTCCCGCGGATACTGAACTGTGTGAAGGAAGGCAAATTTTACTTTCACCGGCAACTGGCAATTACACTTTTGCCTGGAACACCGGAAGCACGGATTCAGCTTTGTTGGTGTCAACAGCCGGCACATACTTCGTATGGGTAACGAACAGTTGCGGTACAGCGGTGGATTCTATAGAAATTACTGCTTGCCCGTGCCGATTTCAGATACCCAATGTATTTACTCCCGACAATAACCTGCAAAACGATTTGTTCACTCCGGAAGCTGACTGTGTTCCATACAACTACCACCTGACTATTTTTAACCGCTGGGGTGAAGTAATGTTTGAAAGCACTTCCATAAACAAGAGTTGGGATGGTACAACACACAACAAAAAAGCCAGCGAAGGAATTTATTTTTGGATACTGGAATATAAAAGCGGGATAAATGCGGCTACTCAGTCACACAAGGGAACATTAACCTTGCTCAGGTAAAAAATTAAAACCGAAATATTTTCTCAGGAAACAATACAGCCGTTACAATGACAACCAGAATTATATTTATCAAAAAATAAATCATCGTTTGTAAAAACACAATCAGTAAGGCTTTGATCCATCTGACAGTTTTATTCGGATGTCGAAATGTAAGTCCGTATAGAACTAAAGTTGAAAGTAACATGATTACATTAATGGGAAACTGCTTGTTAAAGGGAATATAAATAAGCAAAAGGTAGATACAGTTGGCCCAACTAAAAACAAACAGATTAACTATTACATGTTCTGCAAAATTAAACCCTGACTCACGTTTAAAAAGCCATACCGAAGGAAGGGCGTATACAAAAACAGCCAACAGGTAAACATATTTCTGGTAGGCTTCTACATATTTCGCCACATTCACTTCCTCCCCTGTTGCTGTTTCTACAGGAGAATAAACTATACTCGATATTGGAAAAAAATAAGTAAACAGCAACACGGCCGTTGTGGTTATCAAAAAAAACAAGAAAGGACTGAAGTAGCTGATACGTTTACCTTCCATGTAACCGAAAACAGTATCGTGTGGATGGGTTATGCCTTTGATGTTCTTCAGTATTCCTTTATCTACATGAAAAAGGCTGTGCGGCAAATCATGCAACAATGCTTTAATGGAAATACGTTTAACAGTGGTTTTTTGTCCGCAAACAGAACAAAAATTTTCACTTACCAATTGCCCGCAGTTTAAACAGTGCATAGCGTTTTTATGTGCAATATACTTTTTTACTTTACCAAGGTAAAGTTGTTGGCAAAAAATAATTAAACATTTACTTGAGGTAGTTTTAATATGGCTCACCAAGTAATTGTGAGCAAATTTCTAAACAACTAAAATGTGCATTTTAAAGAGTGTTTTTAGTGCTTATTTGATGTATTGCTACATAAACACGTAATTTGCCGCACATGAATACAACTTTCAGTAATACCGACATAGCTGATTATTACGACCAGACTGAGATACATTACCGCAGAGGCTGGAAACTAAGTGAGAACCTTGCCTTACATTACGGTTACTGGGACGACAAAACAAGCAATTTATCAGAGGCCTTGCAACGCATGAACGAGCGACTGGCAGAATTGGGTCACATTACTACTACTGATTATGTGCTTGACTCGGGCTGTGGCGTAGGAGGATCATCCATCTTTCTTGCCCGCACCATTGGTTGCCGTACCAAAGGCATTACACTCAGCGCAAAACAGGTAGAGTCGGCCAGCCGTTATGCAAAGGACAGACAAGTAGACCATCTTTGCTCCTTCGAGCAAAAAGATTACACCCAAACCGGTTACCCCGATGCTACATTTGATGTGGTATGGGCAATTGAAAGCAGTGGTACCGCACCGGATAAAATGGCTTTCATAAACGAGGCCTATCGAATATTAAAACCGGGTGGGCGCTTGGTAATTGCTGATGTTTACCGCGGCAAAGAGCACATGAGTGAATTGGACAATAAGCGTTTATTAAAAGTACTAAACGGCTGGGCCATGACGGATGTGGACACCCCTGATGTATTTAAAAAGAAACTGGAACAAGGCGGATTTCAGCAGGTGAAACACCTCGATATTTCAGCCCATATTCAACGCTCTGCCACACGCATCTTTTGGGGAGGTATCAGTATGTTTTTTATTGCCCATATCTACAAACTGTTTAATCCCAAGGTGCGTCATTTTGCACACAACCATTACAAAGCTTTGGTATGGCAATACCCTACTTTACGTAAGAAACTATGGGCCTACTGCATGGTTTACGCAGAAAAAAAATAAATTCAATCAGCTTTTTGAGAAGGTGCATTTTATTGCCTGATAAAATGTGCATACCTGTGACAGCGCTCTGATCCTATAGTTTTAATAAGAAAAGGACTTAAGGCAGTTACCTGAAAAGAACGCCCGTTAAAAACGGATTTATTTAGCTTTCTTAAAAGGCAGGGGAACGGTAATAGCTCCGCTGTCTGCTTTCTTGTAATCCGACTGCTCTTTCGATTTGACGGTTTGCTTGGCTTTTTTGCCTTCGCGTTGTTGCTTGTCTTTGCTCATTTCTCAAAGATAGGCTATTCATATAGCATATGGTGTGATGCTCCGCAACCATCCTCTTACAAACAAATGCTTTAGAAAATGCCTTCCCAAAAAAAACATGCAAAATTTCAAAGCAAATGAATTGGCTAAACAAATTACGTATTTACGGCACCAGCATACGTTTTAAACATAATCCGGATATCCTACCTTTGACTGCAAATAACACATGGAACAAGTTACACTTCATACAGCAAGATTGTTGTTGCGACCGGTTGAGCCTGCTGATCAGCAGAAAGTATACGAGGGCTTCTCGCACCCTGATGTAACAAGATATTTTGATATTACCTACCCTACTTTTGAATCAACAGCTGTTCAAATGGAGTGGTATGCCAATAACCGCAAAGAAAATACCGGCTACGCCTGGGTGGTGTGTGATAAGCACAGCAAAGAATTTATGGGTGTATTCAGCCTCTACTACATTAACACCAGGCACCAGCGGGCTGAATTGGGATACTGGCTGCTCCCACCGTATTGGAACAAAGGATATGCAACAGAAATTCTGAACGAAATTTTACATCATGCTAAAACCAGCCTTAACCTGCACCGCATTGCTGCGGAAGTAGAACAGGACAATACTGCCAGCATTGAGCTGTTGAAGAAAATTGGTTTTGAACGAGATGGCACGCTACGTGATTATGAAATAAAAAACGGGAAGTTTCAGCACCTCGAAATATGGTCCATAATTCTCTAATATAATATCAAACGTTTTGTTCAAAAAAATCATTCCATTTCATACCGCAGCTAAAGGAATATTTATTATTCTAACTATTATGCTCCTGTTCCATATTTTGGTACTTACAGGGTTTATTCCTTTTGATATAGTGTGGGGTGGCAGATTAAAAAGCAGAGAAGACATGTTGGTTTTTGAAAGTGTTTCGGTTGGCGTTAATTTGTTGATAGTACTTGTAATAGCCGGCCATGCAGGATACTTGCCTTTATCTTTTAACAAAAAAATAACCCGAATACTTACATGGCTGATGGCAGGGCTCTTTTTGCTCAATACCATAGGAAATTTAATGGCTGTTAACCCCATAGAGAAATTTATTTTCACCCCGCTTACCCTATTACTCACGTTACTTTGCTACAGAGTAGCTATGGAGAAAACTTAAAAATAACCCTTTAAATACGAGCAACTTTGAGCAAAGATGCTTACATTTGCGGTATCTTTATCTTTTTAGCCAAAGTTATTAACCAAAGCAGGAAAGAAAAGCAATGGTAAAACAATTAAAAGTAAACAATGGCAAGATCACAAGGAACATTCAGCAAGAAAGAAAAAGAGAAAAAGAGACTGCAGAAAAGAAAAGAAAAAGATGAGCGCAAACAAGAGCGCAAATTAACAGCCGTTAAAGGGCAAGCCCTCGAAGACATGATGGCTTATGTGGATGAAAACGGAAACATCTCCGACACCCCACCCGACCCTAAGAAAAAACGTGAGTACGATCAAGAAAGCATTCAGATTGGTGTAGAAAAACAAAAACCGGCCGATCCGAAAGATCTTATACGTAAAGGAAAAGTAACTTTCTTTAACCAGGCCAAAGCATTTGGATTTATTAAAGATGACGAAACACAGGAAAGTGTTTTTGTTCATGCCAATGCCTTAATTGACCCTATCAAAGACAACGACAAGGTGCAGTTTGAAGTGGAAAATACCAGCAGAGGAACCAATGCCCTGCGCGTTAAGAAAATCTGATAACAATTACTCCGGTGCTGTCTCTGTAATATAGGGTTTACCATAATTTATCTTGTAAACTGAGTCAACTCTAACGGGATTTTTACCGTTCCACCATAACTTTTCAATTATTTCAGACCTGAAATCTGAAGTATCGTTTATTACTTCATAGTGCTCTGTTATGCGTAAAAGAGTATCCCCCAAAGCCAAAGAATCAGAAGGAAAGAGGTAATCTATTCCTCTGTAGAACTCTCCTCCGTCAACAATATGACCGGTTTGTGACTGATAAATTACGGCATTGTTCCTTAAAAAAAGATAATTGGTCCCGTTCCAGTAACCACATGCAGGGTAACCTGTATGCACAGCCAGAATTCGGTCTACATCTTTCAGACCTTTATTGGTGTAAAGGGTCATACTGATATCACCACTGTATTTTACATTAATGCTATCCCTCTCAAGAGGGAAATAAGAATAATTGGCAACAGGAGTAAATTTATACTCATACAAGAGTTTAAAATCTCGCAGCATTTTCAATGAAAACACAAACGATGGGGCCTGATAACTATCGATATTTACCAGATACACTAACCCATTTTCTTTTACCACCATGCCAGCTAGAAACTGGGAAGGCACATACCCGAAGTAACGCTTACCATTCATTGGAAAAGAAACCTTACACCAGTAGCCGTAAACCCTTTTAAATATTGAACGGTGATCTGTTATTTCAACTAAACGAAGCGTATCGGCATACGATGTTGTTTTGTGCAGCACTTTAGACCTTCCGTCAGGTTTGGCGAGTATACTTACATGTTTAGCCACAGGAAAATAATACCTGCCTTCTTCGAAAGGCAAATCAGATAAACCCAATCCGTAACACGTGGCTATAGTATCTGCATCACCCTGAGCAAGGCTGATAAAAGACGAAAAAAACAAGAGAATCACTAAGTATGTTCGGGCGAATGCAAATAGCATATTCAAATATAGTTTTATTGTTCAATTTACAATTCGAGTGAATATTTTGCTTATCAGACAGGACAACGTATATTTGATTTAGAATAAACAATCAGTATATGAAAAACTACATTCTTATTCTTATTGCAGTTTTACCTGCTTTCAGTTGGGCACAAAACAACAAAATCATTCTTAATCACACACAGTGTAAAGATGCAGCCATAGATATTTACAACAACGCAGTTGACAATAGAAATTGGGGGCAATTAAGTGAAACTGGTCTTGCCGCCTGGACCAGCAGCGGTCTTCCGCTCATGATGAATACACTCATTTGGTTTGACCTGAGCGTTTTCACTTCTCAACACAAAGCCAATATCTCTCCTTCTCAAATCAAAAATGCAACACTTCATTTGTACACCCCTGAAAACCCCGGCTTTGTTCCTCAAGGAAACCGAGGGAATAATGCTTTTCAGGTATTCCGTATTACCTCACCCTGGGATGAAAATACGGTTACCTGGGCACAAAAACCTACGTATGATCATTCCTTTGTAAGCAATGAACCTGATGTATCAATTCAGTACAATACACATTTTACTTCAAATGTTACCGCACAGGTAAAAACAATGGCGGCCAACAAGAAAACCAACTATGGCCTGTACATAAAACTACTAGAGGAAGCTACCTACAGAAGTGTTGCGATTGCCAGCAAAGAGCACCCTGATGTGAACCTTCGTCCTTGGCTGGAAATTGAGTTGTATGCCAATTCAAATACTTCTGCTACTGATTTAACCATGTACTTATCGAACCTTTTGGTTTATCAAAACAATCAAAAAGCCATACAATGTAGTTTTATACCGGAAGAAAATGGCAACGTTGAACTGAGTATAATCAATACCTCCGGACAACAGATGCTCAATAACACTTCAATGGCTGAGGCCGGAAGTACATTTGAAACTTCACTAAGTACTGATAAGTTGTCTGCCGGGATTTATTTTGTGAGCATAACACAAAATGGTCGCAGATACAGCACTAAAATTCAGGTAAAATAACCTGATAACGTTATTCAATATTATTTCCCTCTTCAGGAAAAGTTTGACCGGTGCCGGATAGAAGGCGATTTAACTCGTGTTGAAATAAACCTGAATCCATATCTACAAGCACTTCATACATATAATCAACAAGTTCCTTTTCAGGGAAATGATGACTGAAATCTTCTGCTTCCATACTTTGCTGCAATATAATACAACATACGTTCAGAGTATGGAAAAGGTTTTATCGCTAAAAAAAAGAGTTATTTAAGAAGGATTACATATGGAACATTGTGAAGAATCCTGGTGCTCACCGGTGAGTTTACCATCAGCCGTTAGCTGAAAATGACAACAAGCCACAAACATATCCCGTATCATTTCCCTCCCGCGTTGCACCCTGGATTTGATGGCGGAAATACTCACTCCTTCTTCATCAGCAAGGATTTTGTGTTTCACTCCTTTCAGCTCGGTTAATTGTAGTGTACTCTTGTAAGGCTCAGGCAAACGTTCAATAAACGGATAGATGCAGTTGTGCATATCTGCCTTAGTTTCTTTATCTGCCACATCAATATCTTCGCTAAGTTCCGACAGTTTTTTTTCTTTCCTGAAATAATCCATCAACACGTTTCGGGCTATGGTATACACCCATGATTTCAAACCCGCGCTATCTCTGAGTGTATCGCTCTTTTGATGAATACGCAGAAACACTTCCTGCAACAAATCTTCCGCTATAAAATCATCCTTGGTCTGTTTTACTAGGTAGCCTTTAAGCGGTTGAGCAAATGCTTTCCAAATGGAAGAAGTAAGTTCGTTGTTCATCAGTCAAATTTAACTATGATTTCCCGCAGAAAATACAGAAACAGGCTGTAGAAATATTTATCAGCAATTTCGGCACCTTCTGCGGGCCTTTCAGTTGTTCTTATCCGCAATTGCAATTGTTGCAGGTGCAGGTTGAACCATCATTACATTTGCACTCGCAAGTGCAATTAGTACATTGGCAGTTGTTGCCACAGGTACAGGTGTTTTTTACTTCGTTGCTCATGGTACTTATTTTTTAATTGTGCCCTTGAGACGCAGTACTTGCCTGAAAGACGCAGGAAAAACCAAAATAAATTTTGCTGCACTGATTATCAGAGAAATGAAATCTTGGTATATGTCAGGCGAAAACCTGATTTTTGAACCTTATTTCTAACTACCCATGCAAACACAACTGATAGAATGCGTTCCCAATTTCAGCGAGGGAAATGATATGCAGGTAATCAAACAAATTACCGATGCTATAGAAAGTACAGAAGGAATTAAACTGCTGGATGTAGACCCCGGCAAAGCTACCAACAGAACGGTAGTTACGTTTGTGGGTACACCCGATGCCGTAGTAGAAGCTGCATTTCGCGGCATTCAAAAAGCAGCCGAGGTGATTGACATGAGCAAACACAAAGGTGAACATCCGCGTATGGGAGCTACTGATGTGTGTCCGTTTATTCCCGTGTCAGGAATCAGCATGGAAGAAACGGCTGAGTACGCTAAAAAACTAGCACAACGCGTAGGAGAAGAATTAAACATTCCTGCTTATTTGTATGAGTACGCACAAAGCAATCCTGAGCGTAAAAATTTATCTGTAATACGTGCGGGTGAGTACGAGGGTTTTTTCAAGAAAATAAAAGACCCGCAATGGCAACCCGATTTCGGACCTGCGGAGTTCCCTGCTAAATCAGGTGCCACTGTAATTGGCGCACGTAATTTTTTAATTGCCTACAACATTAACCTCAACACCAAATCAACACGTTTAGCTAACTCCATTGCCTTTGATGTACGTGAAGCAGGACGAGTGAAACGCGAAGGCAATCCGGTTACGGGTAAAATAGTAAATGATGAACAAGGCAACCCCGTACGCATTCCAGGCACATTAAAAGAATGTAAAGCGATTGGCTGGTACATTGAAGAATATAAGATTGCTCAGATTTCCATGAACCTCACCAACTACAATGTTACCCCTGTACACATTGCTTTTGATGAAGTAGTAAAAAGCGCCACCTCGCGCGGGGTAAGGGTTACAGGCTCTGAGTTGGTGGGGTTAATACCACTGGACGCTATGCTGGAAGCCGGCAGGTATTTTTTAACCAAGCAAAAACAATCATTGGGTGTATCAGAAGAAGAACTGATTCACATGGCGGTAAAATCCCTCGGGTTAGATGAGCTTGCTCCTTTTGACCCGCTGAAAAAAATAATCGAGTACCAACTACGCAACAACGAAAATGAAAAGCTGGTGCGCATGAACCTGCGCGAATTTGCCAATGAAACAGCAGCAGATTCTCCTGCACCGGGCGGTGGTTCTATTGCCGCATACGCGGGAGCTTTGGGAGTGGCATTGGGCACCATGGTGGCCAACCTCTCCGCAGGTAAACGGGGCTGGGAAGATAAAGCGACTCATTTCAGTGAGTGGGCCGTAAAAGGCCAACAACTCAAAGACCGACTGCTATTTTTGGTAGATGAAGACACCCGTGCATTCAATAAAATTATGAGTGCTTTTGGTTTACCTAAAAGTACGGACGAAGAAAAAACACAACGCAGTGCAGCCATACAGGAGGCTACTAAATACGCAGTGCAAATTCCTTTCCAAGTGATGCAAACCGCTTTTGAGGCATTGCCTTTGTGCGAAGCTATGGTGAAAGAAGGCAACCCTAACTCCATCAGTGATGGTGCTGTGGGAGCCTTGTGTTTGCGCACTGCCATTGAAGGCGCTTACCTGAATGTACGCATTAATGCAAAAGATTTGAAGGACCGTGTTTTTGCTGAAGAGTATTTAAAGAGAAGCGAAAACATTTTTAATGATACAATTTTAAAAACCCAGAACATATCGATTGAAGCAAATAAAAGCCTATAAAGGTTGGTTTCAAAAAAATCAAAATAGTGTTAGTAAACCATGAAAAAAAATCTACATCATTTATCTTTTTTTGTTCTAATTGCATCTTGCTTTATTTCATGCGAAAAAAAAACGGAAGACACACTCCAAAACTCTGCAACCCAAAATGTAAAATTTGACAGAATCATATGGCCAAAAGACGTAACTCCCAGTGGAAAGGTTATAGCAAAAAGTTACCCGGCAGCATTGTTCACTTTCCAAAACCATGGCATAGTTTACTCTTCTGGTTATATAACCCTAAAATGCAATGGTAAATCTTCCTTTAATCTTAGGAGCTTCAGATATAATTTAAACCCTAATCAGTACATAAATAAATTTAGTTCTTACAATACTTCTTCTCATTCTATAAACAAACCAATTACTCTAACAATTCAATACCATGATGACTTCAATAATATTAATTATGAAGCAATACGGTTTCAAGATACACAAGTTACTAATCCATTTATAATTTATGAATCAGATATCTATGATACAGAAAGTGGATTATACCGCATGGGACTATACCCAAAACGAAACCATAAAATTGTACCAAGAATCCTAAACAACAGTAGTATTAGTTATGATTCTATACAAATTTCGTCAGTGACAGTTGAAAAGGGGGGCAACTATGTAGAAAATTTAAATTTTACAGGTCCGCTTAAGTATGGTTATTCTAAAACGTCTCAAGCTATATATCCTAGCGACTTTTTTACTATTTCCATTAAAGAATTTGCACCTGAAAATACTGAAATTGTTCTCGGATACACATTTAGCGGAGGCTTTAAACAAAGCATCAGATACCTTGTGCTAAAATAAAATTCAACAGCATAGAGATGAGATGAAAGCTTACCCAACAATCAACACCCCTAAACGTGAGTAATTAAAATCATTTGCTACAGCTATTCTGTTCACTAAATACATTACAATAGGTAAAGTTCAGGGTAACAATAACCTATAATCAAAATTATCGTACTGTACAAAAAACGTATGGTAACAACAAATAAAAGATAGCTTATCCCACCAAGCATCCAAATACTACTTCCCTCCCATGATATATATTGGTAACGCGCTTTGGCCTTCCATTTACTCCATACCCCTATTGCTATTAACAGCTGTGTCAATACTAAAAGTATACCCCAAGCATTATTAGCCTTAACAATAAAACAAAACTGCTGCGCAATAGCCAACTTCAAGAATTTGACATTGAGTAAAGGGCCTTTGAAATCTGCTGCTCGAGGTGGTCCAAAATATCCCCCTGAAATATTTTTATTGTGCAGTGCCAACATGATGCTAAATGCAATAATAACAACCAAACTACAGCTAAAAAGTACACTTAGTTTTACAAATCGTTGCCTGTAAGCACGAATGGTTAATACACATAGCCATAACATTAAAAATACTCCGGCATAGCGTGCTGAGATATTAGAAAAAACTTCAGCTTCAATTTAAATAAGTCCATTCAAAAATTCATTATATTCGTATACTACAATACTGTAATATGCTAAATAAATTTACTGTTCTGACCTGTTTACTTTTTTCATTGAACAGCTTTGCGCAAATGAAAAAAGCAGATACGCAAATATATATTGCCACTTTTGACATCAAATCTTTTCCTGATTCCTCAAGAGTTTACCTGAAAAATGAGCTAGTAGGATTTACACCGTGTATTTTTGATAAAACTATCAATTTTAAAACTGACTCCATTTACAAGCTGGAAATTAAAAAATCAGGATATAAAGACTTCGCTATTCAATATATCAAAGATTCTAAGCCAAAGCAAATAACAAGTTTATTTGCCCAACTGGAAAAAGAGCGCTTTAAATACGATTCTGTTCTAACCACTGCAATTGAACTGAGTAAAATTATTTTTGAAGTAGAACAAGGTCAAAATGTAGGTAAAGTAAAAACATGTTCTGGAGCAATCGACTTGAAATGGGAAGAATCGTTTGCTGTAGCTACCGAAGAATTCAATAAAATAGCAGAAGATGAACTCATCAAAAGCGGTTACAAAATCAAAAAGCAGGTCAAACTATTTGCTGAGGAAGGCATTGATAAAGAAGCTCCATTATTGTTCGGTGCTAACTTAAAAAATCTTCAGATAAATTATGAAATGGGTACGTATTATATTGATGATGTATACATGCACGCTCCAGTAGATGTAGAATGTGAGGTGGAACTGGAATGGCAAATATTCAGTAGAAAAAAGCAGGAGGTGATATACACCTGCACTACAAAAGGCAAATCTTTTGTGATTGATAGAGGCACCAACAATGTTTCCAAGGCAATAAAAGATGCGGTGAGAGATGCCCTTATTGAACTTGGCTTTAATGCTGAAATGCGAAAAACTGTTCAAAGCTACAACAACTTACATCCTAAAATAAAAACCGATACCAAAACGATAAGCTTACCGAAGAAAACCCCTGGAAAGTATACAGATTATGCGGCCATGATTAAAAGAAGTATTGAGTCAACAGTTACTGTATTAAGGGATGATGATGGACACGGAAGCGGATTTCTTATATCAGACAACGGCTACCTGATTACCAACCACCATGTAATTGACAAAGCGAAAGAAATAACCGTAAAATTCGAAAACGGATTTGAGTTTCCTGCTGAGCTAGTTGCATTTGATGAGGATTACGATGTGGCACTTTTAAAAATAAAAGGCAACGGCTTTAAAGGTTTGGCCGTAAACACTACCTTGGCTGGTGTAGCAACAGACGTTACTTCCATCAGTACTCCGGCAGATGTTAAACTGGGGCAAACGGTGAGCAAAGGTATTATCAGCGGAAAAAGGGAGTTGGAGGGCAAACTCTATTACCAAACAGATGTGAGTATCAGCCCGGGCAGCAGTGGCGGTCCGCTCTTTAATTCAAAAGGTGAGGTAATTGGTATAACCACATGGGTAATACGAGGCGGAGGCACAGAAGGTTTGAACTTTGCTATTCCTGTTTCTGTGGCTATAGAAAAACTGGGTATTACTTTTATTGAAGCACCAAAATCAAACCCCGCAGCACCAAAATCTCCTTACAAAAAATAGTCTAATTGAAATAGGGATAAAAATTACACCCCATCGAAAGCAAAGCAAAAGCAGTTAATACCAACAAAGCTCTGGCATAAAACAACGGGTATTGGGTGGTGAGTTGATTCAATACGTAAACAACCGCAGGTAACAAACCCGGTAACAACAGGCGATAATTAAAATCGTCAAAGTGAATAAAAAACCGCAAGCCGGCAACAACGGCCAAACTCAGTATTGAGCCACTCAGCCAAATATTACTGTGTAACAATCTGACCGAAAGTTCACTTTTCACTTGAACCATTTTCCATACTAACCCGATAAGGGTGGTTTGAATAAGCACTGCAACCAACCAAACCTGTATGGTTTTAGCGTGAAGAATAAAACTAAGTTGCTGCGTCATTGCTCGTGCCAGAAAAAACATATTCAATCCTAAACCGTTGGTATCTTCCCCCCGGTTGAATCCAAACCATAACCCCGATAAAGTCAGGTTACGGAGGCCGTAAGCCACTTCTAGACATAAGAGCAGACAAAGTACTACAGACAGTTTCATTACAACTAATTTATTGTATCTCCATTGCTGTATAATTATCCATAACAACCAGGGGAAAATAAAAATACCCGAATACCGCATCATCAAAAGCCCCGCACAGCTCAAAAACAAAAGAAACATGGCTTTACCGGTATGGAAGGTTACCAATTGCTGTGCAGCAAAAAAAGCCAGTAGTTCAAAGAAAATAAACCCGGGCTCTGACCATGTATACCGAAACAGTATAATAACTAGCGCATGAGAAAAAAGCAATGCATAAAGTATGGCCTGCTGTTTAAACATCAGCCGGAGTAAAGCAAATATTCCCAGTAGAAAAAATACGTTAACCAGTTTAGATGCCGTTAATGCCGATACATAAAATACATTCATCACCACTGCAATCAATAGCGGATAACCTATGGGCCAGAAAGTAAAGCCCGAATTTAATGTACCTGAAATTACTCCTGCTTGTGAGAGGCGTGTGGCTTCATCAAGGTAATACCCTGAGTCGGGGGTTACAAACAAAAAGTCTGATTGAAGTGCAGTGTAGAAAATGCCTCCCGCCAACAGAGTAGCATACACCACGTATACCAAAGGATGTTGAAGCAGAAATAGTATACGTGGATTCATGCGGCAAGTTATTTCATTTTTCAAACACCCCCATACCGTACAAAGCAAAGTCATACTTCACAGGGTCAACGTGGTTATATTTACGCAAGTTATCTGTTAACTCGCACACCGCTTTCCAATCGTCCTGTTCTCGTTGAAGTAAGCCAAGTCTGCGTGCAGTTCTTCCCGAATGCACATCCAAAGGGCATTGCAATTGTGCTGGCTTAATACGTTTCCAACATCCGAAATCAACCCCGTTGTTATCCTTTCTTACCATCCAGCGCAAAAACATGTTAATGCGTTTGCATGCTGAGTTTCTGGATGGTGAAGCCACATGCTTTTTAGTACGTTCAGGCACATGAGGCAATGAAAAAAACAACTCCCTGAAATGAATCAAACCGTTTTCAACAGTGGTATCATGCCGTTTTATGCCGTTAGCAAAGGCATCTTCAAGTGAATGGTGCGAGCGATAGTACCACTGAAAAAAATGCAGGAAGTACATGAGATCCGTATCATTAAACGTGCGGTGTACAAAACCGTCAAAACGTTTTAAATCTTTCTCTTTAAAATGCAGCACAAATTCGTGCGGCTTCCCTCCCATCAGATCAATCAGCTTATGACAATTATTGAGAATGGTAACACGTTGTCCCCAGGCTAATGTAGCGGCTATAAAACCCATAATTTCTATGTCCTGCAACTGAGTAAATTTTCGGGGAATAGAAATAGGATCAGAAGATATAAATAAGGTGGTATTGTACTGCTTCGCTTTTTCGTCCAACAGTTGCTTTACAGATGACTTAACCATAGTTATGAGGTGAGCTTTTTTGATGCAACCGAATAGCTTTGAAAGAGTAAAAAACAGACAGTGCTAAAGACACAAATGCTCCCATGGCAATTTGAGGATAGTTGTTTTGCATAAGAAAAAAATCATAACTGCCGTGCATGGCCGTGGCTAACAATAAACCCGCAAGTGAATAAAACAAACGATGACTGCGTTTAAACTTGGCAATACCTACATAATAACCCATAGCAATAGCAAATGTTGCGTGGGCAGGCACAGCAGTTACCATGCGCAACAAAGCCATTTCATAACTTCCGTTGCCTCGCATGTATACATACAGAACATTCTCGAGTGTAGCAAAACCCATCGAAATCATTACTGAATACGTAATGCCATCATAGGGTTCATCAAAATCAGGCTTGGGATAGAGAAAACGTTTTAAGAAAAAATACTTGCACAACTCTTCACTGAAACCTACTACAACAAAAGCAAAAACAAATGTTTCTATAAGTGACTCACCCGGATTATCTACAAACAATTTACCCATTAGGGTGCTGAGTGCCATAGCGGGAATAACAGAAACACAACCCAGCAAAAATGAAAGAGACAATAATCGCAATGGCTCGGGGTCAAACTTATCACGCCAGTAAACATAGATGGCAATAGCCAGTCCGGGCCCAATGGTTAAAGCAAGCAACGTGTAGTCCATCGATGCAATATACACATGAGCCACAATACTGCACAATGGAATTCCAATTTTTAAAACTCAATCCGGTAACTCAGCACTGGAATAAGGCCTTGTTGGTACCAGTATTTTACACCTCCCGTGTTTTTATCATAATACTGTCCTCCCACATTTTCCCGGTTAAATGCATTTTGTAAATCAAGTGCCAGAGTACCGGTGGAGTGTTTGTAATTGCGTTTCATACTTAGGCGTAAATCCACTCGCAGGTAATCAGGGTTTTGAAATTTGAACGCCTGCGATTCCACATACTTAGTTTCTCCTGCTCTAACAGAAGCAGGCAAATCAATTGGTGTAAAGCGTAAACCTCCGGCATACAGTACTTTCATATTTAAACCAATTACTTTTTTCTTTCTCTTCTCAGAAAGCTCCCACTCCTTTCCCGCGGTTACAGAGCCTGAACGCCCTGTATTGTAGAGTGTGCTGTACCATTGCTGATTGGAAGCACGGTAAAGAGAATTGTTGAGTGAAGCAGAGACAAGGTAATAGAAATTTTTGTGCAGAAAACGTTCCACCGTTAACTCCACGCCATAGTTACGACCAATGCCACTGTTATTTAATTTCTCCTCGGTATAGCCACCTGTTACATTAATCAATGAAAACGTACTTTTAACATCTGCTGCAACGGGTACATTAAACAAGTGCTGGTAATATACTTCTGTTTTGATGTGGGTGTTTGACGTAACATTAATATCATAAGACGCCACCAAATGATATGCTTTGCTCATTTTCAAATCACGGTTTATTTCCTGTCCGTTTACATCTTTTGTAAAGTAAGCACCTAAAGGTTGAATTTGACCGTGCAATCCGTAACCGAAAGCCAGGGTTTGTTTTGGTGTGAGCATGTACTTCATGGAAGCACGTGGTTCAACGGAGGTGGTGTTGTTCAACAGCAGGTGCAAAACATGTAAGCCGGTGTTCAAACTCAACCTTTCATTCACATGGTAATTCCAGTTAACAAAACTTTGTACCGTTGCCGTATTACCATTTGACTGAATAGCCGTTTGCATAGCCTGCAAAGAATCTACATAAGAAGATTGTGCTAAGCCATAGTGCAAACGACTGAGAATAACACCTGCCTTCATGCTGCTTCGTGCATTCATCTTATGCGTGATGGCAGAGGATAAAGACAACCGACTCTGTACAAAATTCTGATTCGAATTGGGCAGGGCTTCATATTGGTTATTGAGTTCCTCGTCTTTGTACCCGTGATCTGTCCCTGATGCCACCAGCGAAGAACGAATGAACGTATTCTTTCCCAACATCAGCATATGATTTACACCCACAGCACCTGTATTGGCATTAAAGCGGCTGTTGAAGCGGTAAAAACTTTCTTCTTTCCATTTCATGGAGTCCTTTTCGGCTGTAGTTTTTTGTGCACTTAAACCACCAAAACCAAATACTCCGAATGTGCCGTACTTTTTAGCAGGTAAGGACACATTAAATGACAAATCCTGAAACGTGGTTACACCAAAGCCTAAAGGAACGCCTACCAAGCTGAGTAATGATAAAGTAGAATAGCGGTAGTTGACCAGGTAAGAACCGTCATATCCTTTCTTAAACGGACCCTCCGAAGCAAAGTCAACACCCAGCAACCCGGCCTGAAAAGTATATTCACGTTTTTGGTTGTTGCCCTTTCTCAAACGTATATCAAACACGCCTGAAAGTGCATTACCATATTCTGCAGTAAAGGCACCCGTCATAAAATCAGAATTACTCATAAGCTGTGAACTCAGTATAGAAATAGCCCCACCGGAAGTACCCACATTCGAGAAGTGGTTAGGATTGGGAATATCCACCCCTTCCATGCGCCACAACATCCCATTGGGTGAATTACCACGAATGGAAATCATATTACCGCCATCATCACCCTGCACCACACCGGCAAAAGATAAAGCCATACGAGCCGGATCATTCACTGCTGCTGCATACTTTTGTGTTTCCTCTACAGAAAAGGTACGTGTGCTTACTACTGAAAGTGCATTGATGGGTTTGTTCTTTTCCCTGTCAGCTTTTATCACTACTTCACTCGCCTGAATAATTTGCTCCTCCATCTGAATGGTAAGTACAACCTCTTTACCTGCGTTAACGGTAATGTTGGGCAACACCACTTCCTTGTAACCCATATAAGTAACTTTGATTGTTTGCCTGCCTAGCGGAACTTCTTTCAGCATAAATTTTCCTTCAGCATCAGTTGACACAGCTTTAACCGGAGAGGAGTTCAGCAACACCACAATGGCGCCCGCTACCGGACTCTGTGTAACTTTATCCACTACTGTCCCCCGAACTGTTTGTGCAGGCACTACTGTTTGACCATTGCTCTGCTGTATGCATATAAGTAAGAACAAGCAGGCCGGTATTTTTCGCATTAATGTAATCATGAAAATAGTTTGTTTAATAGCAAGACAATTGAACAGGAAAAAACCCCTATCTCTTTCGGAATTATTTTTTAATGGCAAACCTTAAACCTGCCTGCGCACCCACACTAAGTCCGTTACGTTTGTCATAGTTGTAGTTATAAAATGCCGGAGAGGCCTCATATAAATCAGGTGAAAGTTGTGTGCCTTTATGCACCCAAGATGTTGTGGGGCCAATTACCAGTGACACACCCGAAAACATTTTGATAGAAAATAAAGGGGCTAGTGTAACAAACATCTGCTGCCGCTTTTCTATGCTGCTTTGAATAGCTGCTTCGGGAATAAAAGCAAAAGTGCGGGAAAGCTTAAATACACTTCCCAGTGAAGCACCGTAGGCTACCTGACTCCTGTAATCAGGATTATACGAAAGTAAAACGGATGTATACAATCTTTCTGTTCCTATCTTGTAAGCTACATTAAACGGATACAAAGAGGATGCTGAAACCTCAAATGCCTGGTAACCTCCTTTACGTACAATGGAAATAAACCCGATAGGCGCTCCTTCAGTTATCGAGTCAGCAACATTCACAAAACCTATTTGCGTGCCTGATATTCCTTTCGCTGCCAGATTAACAAAACCAATCTGTGCTCCCGAAATTTTCTTCTCTGCGGTATTTACAAAACCTACCTGAGCACCCTTGGTGGTATCTTTGGTGGTATTCACAAAACCTATCTGCGCTCCGTTCAACTTACTCCCTGTGCTGTTGACAAACCCGGTTTGCAATCCGTTTACCGAATCTTTTGTGGTGTTCACAAAGCCTATCTGTGCTCCGTTTACCTGTCTGCCTGCAATATTCACAAAACCCATTTGTAGTCCTTTTACAGAGTCTTTCACCACATTAGTAAAACCGATTTGCGTTCCATTTAACCGTCCGCCAATGGTATTCACAAAACCTGTTTGAACTCCGGTTAAACTTAAAAGGTTCTGGTTACTAAAGCCTATCTGAGCATTTTTCTGATTCCCTGAGGCGATGTTCACAAAGCCCAACAAAGGAGCAGGAAAATTGGGGGGAACTCGATTAACAATAAAGGAATAAATTACAGGCTCCTTACGTGTTGTATCCTGGGCGGAAAGCGAAAAACAAGAAGCTAAAAAAAGTGCTGCAGCCAGTGCATTGGCTAATAATCTGAAAGGTGTACTTGTCATCATGGTTATCTAATTTTCACATAAGACAACGCTGAAACAAAATACCCCTATGCGCTACATTATTTTTTTAAAGAAATTTTAAAGAAACCTTTGCACCCACCCACATGTGCACAGAAGTGCCTGCGGGAAACGTGTGACGATAAAAAGTGTAAGGCACTAAATTATTTACTAGTGCCTGATAGTCGGTATTGGCATTGGTGTAACTGAGTAACATTCGAAAAGCAGGACCACAGGAAAGCGAAATCTTTTTCCCTATACTGTATTCAGCTCCTACAAAAACATTGGTAAGTAATGGGGCATTCCTTCTTTCGCCTGAAATGAACAACATCTGGCTGACAACATCACCTGCCAACCTCCATTTTTTACCTGTTGTACCCGCTCCTAATCCATACCCCGCTGCATAACAGGAAGGGCCTGAAGTAAAGCCATTATAACCTAAAGTAAAAATGTTATGAAATTGCTGCACCCCTGTAAGAAAAGAAAACTGAACGGGTAAAATTTCATCTGCACTTAGTTCTACCTTGTGGTAACCACTGCGCACATAACTGAAAAAACCAACGGGAATACCTTTACACGAGTCGGCCACATTAAAAACTCCTGCTTGCCCGCCAGTAATTTTACCTGCCACATTAACAAGACCTGAACATTGCCAGCCTTCCATTTGTTCAGCCACATTAACTAAACCTGAACATTGCCAGCCTTCCATTTGTTCAGCCACATTAACTAAACCTGCTACCTGCACTCCGGTAACGCGCTCACTCGCGTTCACCAAACCGGCAAGCTGAGTACCGTTTATCCGCTCCGTAGCATTAACCAAACCTGCCACCTGTGAGCCGTTTATTCGTTCACACACATTCACCAAACCGCCCACCTGTAATCCGTTTACGGAATCTTGCACAACATTAACCAAGCCCGCTGATTGAAATCCGTTAAGTGATTTTCTGTTGTAATTGACTAAGCCGGCAAACTGTGCACCCTTTACCTCTCCCCCAACAGCATTCACCAAACCGGCAGCCTGAAAGTAGCGCACGTTCCCTCTGTCAATGTTTACCAATCCGCCCACCTCTGCTCCATTTACACCCTGGGAATATCCCATCAGCACATTTAATGAAAATGTATTTACGGCATTGGCCGATAAAAGTTTATTAGTACTGAGGTAAGGCACAAAAGAAAACTGCACCTTGGTAAAAACAGTATCTTTAATGTTGTGCAGGTTGGCCTTTATCTTGGGTGAAATTATATTCTCCAGAAATTTATTCTTCACCGCAGGATGCACAGGCGTATCGGTTGTTAGTACTACCACACCAATTGAATCGACAGGAGCTGAAATACTCTTTGCATCTGTATCAATTACATGGTAGGTTATCTGCTGCTGTTGCAGTAGTATGTCAATGGCATGGTCAGTTGTTTGAATCACCACAAGGGTATCAACATAGGTGTCTTTACTCACCCGCACTGTAATCGGCAACACATCAGCCGGGACTTGCATCATGAAATAACCATACGCATTGGTTACCGCAGAAAGCTGGTTGCTGATGTTGTAAATACTGGCATCGGATAACTTCTGTCCTGCTGCATCAAACACATAGCCACTGATGAATATTTTTTTCACCGGAGCATTTTCTGTCTGCACTGCCACAGGAGATAATATAACATAGTTCCCCTTCTGTTTAAACTGAACAGTTCCTTTGAAGAGTATATTTAACGCTAGTCGCAGCGGCTTGTGCTGAATACTCACCGACACGTTTTTGTTCACCTGTATCTTTTGTGGGTTGTACGAAAACTGAATACCCGCTTGAACTGCAATACGGTTCAACACTTCCTTGAGCGGCTCATTCGCAACCCTAATATTGACCTCCCGCTCCAAAGCCGGAGGCAGTGCTGTGACATAAGTACCCGACAGCCAAAAAATCAGAATAACTAACCACCTCATGGATTACAGGCTTCACCCTTCAGGGTATATTCTGCATTAGTACTTTCTACTTTCAAGCCCAGCGTTTCAGCAATAATTTCCACCACAACTTCCTGCGGTTCATTCGTAAAATCAACTGTAATACGGCACCTTTCCAAAGCCGCATTACTCAATCTGATGGGAGTAGGATACACCGCATTCAACTGTTGAATAACCTCGCCCAAAGTGGTGTTGCTGAAATGAAAAATGCGACTGTTATCTTCTATGGCTTGCTGCAATAAACGCTCATCGTAAATTTTATTCAGAGCCGGAACATAATAGCCCCGTTGGTTTTGCGTGAGGCGAAGGGTATCGTTTTCCGTAAACATCTCTACTATGCCTTCAGTTACCCAAACTTCAACAGTGTCTTCATCAGGTTGTGCCTTCACTTCGAAAGCTGTTCCTATGTCCTGAATAAAAACACCACCGGCCTCTACAATAAATGGTTTACCGGCATCATGTTCTACTCTAAAGGTGGCTTTACCGCTTAATTTTATTCTGCGTTGTTTACCATTGTAACCAGCCAACAGAGTTAATGAACTGTTCTTATCCAACTCAACCTGTGTTCCGTCATCCAATGTTTTACTGATGCCGTTTTCGCCTCCGATAAGTGCTACATCAGCTGAACTTCGTTGCTTACTCATGCGTGAAAGCAATAGCCCTCCCGTAATCAATATCACCAGCACAGCTGCAATACTCAGTGGTGTAAAATACCGCCTGAAATCAATCGGCAATACTTTACCTTCCTTTTGAACATCCAATTGCGCCAATACATTTCGGTACATGGCCAATACATCAACAGAAACGTTTTGCTCTCCGCGAACAAGAAAATAAGCCTGTTCGCTTTTCTCCCAATGCTTCAGGTTATCGGGGTGTTGTTGTTTCCATTCTTCCAACTCCATAGCTTCTTTGGGCAAAGCTTCTCCGGAGAGGTAACGCGCTATTAAGGCTTCGATATGTTCGTTCATTTCCCTCATTGACCCAACAATAAAAAAATGATACATGACGGCAGATAGGTTTGGAGTTGCTCCCGCATATGCTTCAAAGCTTTCCCCATCTGATTTTCTATGGTTTTAACAGATAGCTGTAATTCATCTGCAATCTGCTGGTATTTCTTTCCTTCAAAACGGCTCATGGTAAAAATGAGTCGGCACTGGTCGGGTAAAGCCGCTATTGCGGTGTCAATAGCACTTTGCACTTCCTTACTTTCTAAAACAGCAGAGGCTGCTGAACCGTAGGAATGGGCCACATATCCCAGATAATCCTCATGCTTTTGCTGAGTGGTTACCTGTTTAATGCGGTTAAGGCTGCTGTTGTAAACCGAGCGGTACAGGTAACTCTTCAGCGAGCTGTTCACTTGAAGGGTGTCCCGCTTGGTCCATAAGGTCACAAACAGATGTTGAACTACATCCTGCGCCTCATCGGCATCTTTCAATATGGTGGTAGCGTACCTCACTAGCTCTTCGCAATACGCATGAAACAACTGCTCAAAAGAACGGATGTCTCCTGCTTTAATTTGCTGAACAATATCTGTTTCCGATACCTGCATACCTGATAGGCTGCAAAAGTACGGTTACTGACTCAATGTTCTGCTATAAGACAACTGAGAATTCATTTACCCCTATGCGCATTAAAAAACAATTCAATCTAATTTTCAATACAAAATAATAATTTCAATTGCCTTCTTAATAAAACGCATTTTATTTTTGTTTAAAACTAATTTTTATGAAAGCTAAAATCTTGCTTATAATAATGTTGTTTGTTTTTGCTAATAATATGTTCGCCCAAAAACAAATTGTAGCTGATTTTGAAGAATGTACACAGCTAACCGGATGGCCCGGAGTAGAAGAACCTCTTGGGTGGACTACCCTAAACCGTTTCACTGCACCTTTAGGTAAAGTCTCTGTCAAAAAATCAACTCAGGCTTATCATGGTAACTATGCAGTGGAACTTACTCCGCTTCCTTCTTCATCGCTAAATTCTACAAAAGTAACTTACATGTTGAATGGGGCAGCGCGAATTGATTTGAACACCTTCCAATTTGATACATTAGGCTGGGGAGTGGACAAACCCATCTTGGGATATTCAAGAATATATGGGTACTACCGATTTATACCAGATACCAATTATTCTGATAGTGTTTACCTGACGGTGCTTTTTCGCAAAGGAATGCTTTACTTTTTGGGCAATCTATCTTTGTACCCATCTGACACTTTCAGATTCTTTGAATGCACCCCAGAAGGATTTCCAGGATTTATAAGAGACACACTGAGCATTGGCGTATTTTATTCCACTAATGACACATCGGCTCAGCCCAAAGGCCGGCTATGGATTGATTTTATAACCACTTTTAATCCCAACAGTACTTCAGAAAACGAGAAACAAAGTGTTCAACTTTATCCTAACCCTGTGTCAGGAGTTCTTAGTCTTAATGCAACTGGCATCAACAAAGAAGTGTGGGTTTCTGTAACCACCATTACGGGTTCGCAAGTGTTAAGGAAAAAACTTTTCTTTAATCAAGGAAAGGCGGAGTTAGATTTTACTGGAATTGAAAGAGGCTTTTATCTGCTTAACATTGACCAATTTTTACCCGCCAAGGTGGTGAAAATGGATTGAGTAACTTTTATAACTCTGTTTATGAAAGTTAAAGTACTGTTGTAAGAAGCCCTATGCACACTAACAAAAAAAGCCGACTCCAATGAGCCGGCTTTTTGAATATTACAGAATCTTTTAATCTGCAATCTGCTAATCTTAGTAACGGTATTGTTCAGCTTTGAACGGACCTTCTACTTTCACACCGATGTATTCAGCCTGGTCAGCATCCAACTTGGTGAGTTTAGCACCAATGTGGTCAAGGTGCAAAGCCGCAACCTTTTCATCCAGATGCTTAGGCAATACGTACACTTTGTTTTCGTAACTGCTGGTGTTGGTCCACAGTTCAATTTGTGCGAGAGTTTGGTTCGAGAACGAGTTACTCATTACAAATGACGGGTGACCCATAGCACAACCTAAGTTAACCAAACGTCCTTCAGCCAAAACGATAATTTCGTTTCCGTCTAAGTTGTATACGTCAACCTGTGGTTTTATGGTGTATTTGGTTGAACCGTAAGTGCCGTTTAACCAAGCCATGTCTATTTCATTATCAAAGTGACCGATGTTACACACGATAGATTTATCGCGCATGGCTTTAAAGTGACGGTCAGTAATAATGCGAACGTTGCCTGTAGCTGTTACAAAAATGTTGGCACGTTTGCAGGCCTCTTCCATGGTAACTACTTCAAATCCGTCCATAGCAGCTTGTAAAGCACAAATAGGATCAATTTCAGTAACCAATACACGTGCACCTGCACCGCGCAATGATTCAGCTGAGCCTTTTCCTACGTCACCGTAACCGGCAACTACAGCTACTTTACCGGCCATCATAATATCGGTAGCTCTGCGGATAGCATCTACCAATGATTCTTTACAACCGTATTTGTTATCAAATTTAGATTTGGTAACAGAATCGTTTACGTTAATGGCAGGCATAACCAAAGTACCTTTTTTCATGCGCTCATACAAGCGGTGAACTCCGGTAGTGGTTTCTTCTGAAAGTCCTTTAATGTCTTTGGTTAACTCAGGGTAGCGGTCAAATACCATGTTGGTTAAATCACCACCATCATCCAAAATCATATTCAAAGGTTTGCCACCTTCAAAGGCGAACAACGTTTGCTCAATGCACCAGTCGAATTCCTCTTCGTTCTGACCCTTCCAGGCATAAACGGGAATACCGGCAGCAGCAATAGCCGCAGCAGCATGGTCCTGAGTTGAAAATATGTTACATGAACTCCAGGTTACTTCAGCACCTAAAGATTTAAGGGTTTCAATCAATACAGCAGTTTGAATGGTCATGTGCAAACAGCCGGCAATACGTGCACCCTTTAAAGGTTGATTAGGACCATACTCCTTGCGGATGGCCATTAACCCGGGCATTTCTGCTTCAGCCAGTTTAATTTCTTTACGTCCCCACTCAGCGAGTGAGATGTCTTTTACCTTGTAGGGTAATTGTGTTTTTGCTTCTGTCATATTATTAAATAATGATAATCAATTTTTAAGGGCTGCAAATTTAGCTTTTACCCCTCTAAAAACAAAATGTTTAAGTAGATGAACAGCTAAGGGTCAAATCTGTTTTACCTTTGCACGAAATTTGAATACTCTCCCAACAGATTAATTTTAAATAATACAAAAATTTATGCCATATCCTGAAATGCTCGTTGCTCCCATGAGAGCAGAATTGACCAACGTAGGCTTCACCGAGCTGAAGACCCCTGAAGACGTTGAAAAAGTACTGAATGAAAAAGACGGAACCGCCTTAGTGGTGTTCAATTCCGTATGCGGTTGTGCCGCAGGAACTGCACGCCCGGGTGTCATAAAGTCAGTTGCCGGAGATAAAAAACCCGCCAAGCTTTATACCGTATTTGCCGGACAAGATGTGGAGGCGGTAGCCAAAGCGCGTGAGTTTACTGCTCCCTTCCCTCCTTCATCACCTTCCATTGCCTTGTTTAAAAATGGTGAACTGGTGCACTTTATTGAGCGCCACATGATTGAAGGCAGACCTGCTGATATGATTGCAGCCAGCCTGCAAAGCGCCTACGCTGAATATTGCTAACAAGACTAATTCAACAAAAAAAGCCATTCGAGTAACTCGAATGGCTTTTTTTGTTTTGAAAATACCGAGGTCAGATGTATAACGATTTACAAGATAGCGTTAACTATTCGGCTATCTTTGCCCGTTCAACATATTACATACCATGGATCAACAGGGCATTCTCTCCGCTTTTAATATCACCGCGCTAAATGACATGCAGAATGCAGCGCTGGAAACCATTCCAAAGCCCAACGATGTTATCTTGATTTCGCCTACCGGTTCGGGGAAAACACTGGCATTTTTACTACCCGTGGTCTCCCTGTTAAAGCCGGATGCACAGGGCATACAGGCATTGATTCTGGTGCCATCCAGGGAGCTGGCCATCCAGATAGAGAGCGTGTTTAAGCAAATGGGAACTGCCTTTAAAATCAACGCGTGTTATGGAGGTCATTCCGTTCGTATTGAGGAAAATAATTTGCAACAAGCCCCTACCGTTCTGGTAGGTACCCCGGGCAGGGTTGCACACCACATCAGCACAAAATTGCTCAGGCTCGAAACCGCAAATACCCTTATTTTAGATGAGTTTGATAAATCGCTCGAAGCCGGGTTTCAGGATGATATGGAATTTATTATCAAACAATGCACGAACCTACAAAAGCGCATTTTAACCTCAGCCACCGATTTGGAAAAGGTGCCGAAATTTGTGGGACTGAAGAACAGCGTTTCCTTAAACTATGCCACACAACATAAAGAGTTGTCGTCATCCCTGAAGTTAAAATCAGTGCAGGTCGAGGGAGACGATAAACTGGAGGCCCTGATGTTGCTGCTTGGAAAAACAAGCCCCGGGCAGGTTATTGTATTTTGCAATCATCGGGAGGCTGTCAACAGGATATCGGAGCAACTCACCATCCATAAAGTGGCACATGCTTTTTATCACGGGGGTCTGGAGCAGATTGACCGCGAGAAAACATTGATTAAATTCCGCAACGGGAGCGCAAGCATTCTGGTAACAACAGATTTGGCTGCACGCGGACTGGACATTCCGGAAGTGGCTGCAGTAATTCACTACCAACTGCCGGTTACCGAAGAGGTGATGATTCACCGCAACGGGCGCACAGCGAGAATGAACGCAACAGGAACAGCGTATTTTTTACTGGATGTTGAAGACCGCTTGCCAGCATTTATCAAAACACCGCCAGTCCTTGACCCGCTGCCTAAAAAACTGGTATTGCCTAAACCTGTCGAATGGCAAACAATTTACATTAGCGCAGGCAAAAAGGATAAAATCAACAAAATGGATGTGGTAGGCATGCTGCTCCAAAAAGGCAATTTGCATAAGGAAGAGCTGGGAAGAATTGATATTCTGGACCACTCGGCTTATGCGGCCGTGCGTTCAAACAAAATAGCCCAAACACTGCAGCTCATCAAAAACGAAAAAATCAAGAACAAGAAGGTGAAAATTGAAATAGCTTCTTAAGTTCCTACGATTTCCCAAAATGTTTCAGTAATGCATGGATGTCAGGTTCGGCTTTATCTTTTTTCGCTTCTGAAACATTGCCCTGCTTAAGTTCTTTCATGCTAAGGGCGATTCGCTTTCTCTGCAAATCAACTTCCACCACTTTTACCTGAACATGCTGTTGCAACTTTACCACATCATTCGGGTCTTTCACAAACCTGTCGGCCAATTGTGAAATGTGAACCATACCATCCTGCTTCACCCCAATGTCAACGAAACAACCAAAGTTGGTGATGTTGGTAACAATGCCTGGCAATACCATACCTACATACAAATCCTCTGGCTTTCTAACATCTGCAAATGAAAAAGCCTTCAGTTGCTCACGTGGGTCGCGCCCGGGCTTGGCAAGCTCTTTCAGGATATCCTGGATGGTAGGTAGTCCGACTTTATCACTGATGTATTGTTGAGGATTTATCTGCTTCCGGATCTTTTCATCTTTAATCAAGTCTACCACATTGCACTGCTGATCTTTTGCCATCTGCTCCACAATATGGTAACTCTCCGGATGCACAGCGCTGTTATCAAGTACATGCTTTGCTTGGGGAATACGCAAAAATCCGGCACATTGTTCAAATGCTTTCTCTCCCAAACGCGGTACTTTTTTCAGCTGGCTTCTTCCGGTGAAAGGTCCGTTTTCATTCCGGTATTCTATAATATTCTTCGCCAGTTGGGGTCCCAAACCTGAGACATACGTCAACAGGCTTTTACTAGCCGTATTCAGGTTTACGCCCACATTGTTCACGCAACTCTGCACAACAGTATCCAGACTTTGCTTTAATTTCAGCTGATCCACGTCATGCTGGTATTGTCCTACACCAATTGATTTCGGGTCAATCTTCACCAGCTCAGCCAGTGGGTCAGCAAGCCTTCGTCCGATAGAAACCGCCCCACGCACAGTTACATCTTTATCAGGAAACTCTTCCCGCGCAATCTCCGAAGCTGAATACACAGATGCACCATTCTCATTCACCATATAGATCTCTACCGGATGATCGAAAACCATATCGCGCACAATGGATTCCGTTTCGCGTCCGGCTGTTCCGTTGCCGATGGAGATGGCTTCAATCTTAAACTTATAGATCAAGCTGCTAATCGTATTAACCGATGCTGCAACCGCCCGCTGCGGTTCATGAGGATAAATAATTTCATCTGCCAGCAACTTCCCCTCCTCATTTAAGCACACCACTTTGCAACCTGAACGAAAGCCCGGGTCAATAGCCAGGATACGCTTACTGCCGAGCGGAGCTGATAAAAGCAATTGCCTGAGGTTTTCAGCGAAGACAAGAATAGCCTGTTCATCCGCTTTTGCTTTGGCCATGGCACGAAACTCCGTTTCCATAGATGGGCCCAGCAGTCGCTCATAGGCATCTTCAATCGCCAATCTGATATGCCTGCTTGACTCATGGTTATTTTTCACAAAAGCCTTGTATAATTTTTCAAGTGCCGGTTCTTTTTCAGGCTCAATGCTGAGCTTAAGAAAACCTTCATCTTCTCCGCGAAATACTGCCAGCAGGCGGTGAGAAGGCGATTTGGAAAGAGGTTCATTAAAGGCAAAGTAGTCTTTGAATTTGATGCCTTCTTCATCTTTTCCTTTTCTAACTTTTGTTTGAATAAGCGCATTTTTTTCAAATTCTCTTCTGATTATGCTCCGGGCGGTTTCATGCTCGTTGATCAACTCAGCAATAATGTCTCGCGCGCCTTCAAGTGCATCTTCCACTGAGTTCACTTTATCATTCAGAAAAGCCTGCGCTTGTTTAATGACATCACCCGGTATTTCCAGCATTAACCAGTCGGCCAGCGGTTGCAAGCCTTGCTCTTTAGCGACAGTGGCCCTTGTTTTACGTTTTGGTTTATAGGGCAGATATAGGTCTTCGAGAAGGTTCCATTCTTTGCAACTTTTGATCTTCTGCTCAAGCTCTCCGGTTAGTTTTCCCTGCTCACGGATCACGTCAAGCACATATACCTTCCGCTCTTCCAATTCACGGACTTTTATCGATGTAAGACGGATATTTTCAATCGCCACTTCATCTAAGCCTTGGGTGGCCTCCTTACGGTAGCGGGAAATAAAAGGAACTGTGGCTCCACCGTCAATCAATTTCATTGTTGCAGCAACCTGCTGCAGCGTAAGCCCCAGTGCCGAGGCAACCAACTCTTCAATCATGCGTTATTTTTAAACCTGTTTCAGGTGGTCAAATATACTTATTCATGCGAGGCATAGAAACCGTGTAGACCATGAATAAAAAAGCCCCGCTAAATTGCGAGGCTTGGTGGAAGTTGAGGGATTCGAACCCCCGACACTCCCGACTTGTTAGTCGGGATGCCCTGAACCAACTGAGCGGGCTACCAAAGTTTCTATCATTCTCCTAGACTTCCAACCCTTTATCTGTTTCTCACGTTTCATTGCCTCAATTTTATCTTCATACAATTCAGTATAACATACTACCCAGTCAGACACCTTACCTGTGAAGCCTTTGTGATTTGAGTTATGCTTACGCAAACGCATACCAATATCATCGCCCGTGTATCCGATATAATAACCATCTAACTGAGCAGAATAAAGAATGTAGACGACAAATGGCATAAAACAAAAAATCCTCACGTCTTATAACATAAGGATAATTGGTGGAAGTTGAGGGATTCGAACCCCCGACCCTCCCGACTTGTTAGTCGGGATGCCCTGAACCAACTGAGCGGGCTACCAAAGTTTCTATCATTCTCCTGGACTTCCAACCCTTTATCTGTTTCTCACGTTTCATTGCCTCGATTTTATCTTCATACAATTCAGTATAACCTACTACCCAGTCAGACACCTTACCTGTAAAGCCTTTGTGATTTGAGTTATGCTTACGCAAACGCATACCAATATCATCACCCGTGTAGCCGATATAATAACCATCTAACTGAGCAGAATAAAGAATGTAGACGACAAATGGCATAAAACAAAAAATCCTCACGTCTTATAACGTAAGGATAATTGGTGGAAGTTGAGGGATTCGAACCCCCGACCCTCTGCTTGTAAGGCAGATGCTCTGAACCAACTGAGCTAAACTTCCTTTTAAAAGGAGTGCAAAGATAAAATCCGCGGGGTAAAACACAAACATTGTCTGAAAAATCTTTCACTAATACTTACAAATGTTGATTTTTCAGGCGGTTACATTTTCACAACATCATAAAATTTAACTTACTTTTGGCTCGTTGTATGGTTATGAAACGGCTAAAACGCATCTTACTCGTCCTTTTTATCGTTCTGCTCTCTGTAATTCCTGTATTGTACGGAACGGTCTATTTCTTCGGCAAAAACATCGAAAAATATGTTGTGGCTGAACTGAACAAAAGCCTGGCCGTAGAAATAAAAGTAGGTGAAATTGATTTCAGCGTAATCCGTCAGTTTCCTAAAGCCAGCCTGCTCTTTACTGATGTAATCATTTATGAAAATTTCCCTGGTAGAAAAAAAGAACTGTTGCACTGTGACGAGATATTTCTGGTTTTTAACATCCGCGACATACTGGAGAAAAAATACATTATCAACGAAATTGTATTGAACAAAGGAACCGCCAATCTCTATGTCGATAGCAAAGGGCGGGATAACTATACCATTGTAAAAGAAGATAACGAAAGCACCGATTCAGATACGCTGCAGATTAACCTGCAATCCATTCAGCTCAACCAAATGAACATTAGCTATGATGATCGTGAACTTAACTTCTTCATGAATGGAGATATGGAGAGCACTGTGCTTTCAGGCAATTTTAAAGACGCTGTTTATGATTTGGAATGGAAAGGAAAAGCATTTATTGAGCAACTCACTTACAGCAAGGTAAACTATATCAAACAACGCAACATTACAATGGATGCTGCCTTGAACGTAGATGCCGAAAACGAAAAATATACATTCAGCAGAGCACTTCTTAATATATCAGGTATTGACTTCGACATAAAAGGTGATTTTGATAACAACAAAGACAACACTAAAATTAACCTGAGCATCAATGGCTCTCAAATGGACATCCGTTCTTTTCTGTCACTGCTACCTGAATCAACCCATGAATTCACCAAAGACTTCAAAAGCACAGGCAACTTTTATTTTTCTTCTACTATCAAGGGAGAAATTTCTGAAAAACACAACCCTCATATTGAAGTAAACTTTGGAGTAGAAAATGGTTCCGTTTACAAATCAGGTTTAAACGAAGGTTTTGAGCAATTAAATTGCAAAGGACATTTCACCAACGGAAATAAACAGAATGCGGCAAGTTCTGTACTTACTATAAAGCCATTTAAAGCAAGCCTTGGCGGCCATACTACAGAGGCAACTTTTGAGTTAAGTGACCTGAACGATCCGTTTATAAAACTAAGCTTACACGGCAACATTGATTTGTCTAAACTTGGTGATTTGTTGGATATGGAATCCATAGAGTCAATAAAAGGATTTGCTTTTGCTGATGCTGCGTTCAGAGGCAAAATGAAAACACTGCAAAATAAGGAATCCATTCTTCAGGCAGAATCAGAAGGAAGTGTGAAGCTTTCCAATATTGAACTCAAACTTAATAGCGCACCTGATGTGTATGAAATTAATCAGGGGTTGTTCAAATTACAGGGTAATAACTTTATAGCCGAAAATTTTTCTGGAACTGCCGGAGAAACTAAAATTCAATTGAATGGTACACTGCAAAATTTCCTGCCCTACCTGCTGCTGAGTGACCAACACCTGCATATCATTGCCAACATTCAATCGCCTAATCTTGATTTAGAAAAAGTGTTTTTTACTGACCGAAATGAAGAACGTATTGATTCCAGCGGATATATTTTTTCTCCTTCAATAAGCATGAATTTACAGTTGAATGTTGACCAACTGAAACTTTATGAATTCAAGGCCACAGGAGTGTCTGGGAACTTCAACCTGAACAACAGAGTACTTAAAGCCGAAAATGTAAATCTCAAAACCATGGAGGGCGATATTGTGCTTAATGGCGAGATGAACAACAGCGTAAAAGACAAAATACTGATGGTTTGCGAAGCAGATTTACGCCAGATTAACATTACAGAATTGTTTTATCAATGCAACAATTTCGGACAAAATGAGCTTACCGATAAACACATGAAAGGTAAACTCAATACCAAAATTCAGTTTGCCTCGATTTGGAACACCGACTTTGTGTGTGACATGAACAAAATTGCCGCATCTGCTGATGTATCAATTACAAACGGAGAATTGCTCAACTATGAACCTCTTCAGGCGCTCTCCAAATATGCCGATGTAAATGATTTGCGCAATCTGAAGTTTGACAAAATGCAAAATACCATTCAGATAAAAGACAAGACCATTCTTATACCGCAGATGGATATAAAAAACAATGCACTTAATTTATCCATGTCGGGAAGCCACACGTTCAACAACTATGTTGACTACCGCGTTCGTGTGAAACTCTCTGATGTAATGCGTAAAAAACGTAACAAGCCCGTCAATACAGAATTTGAGGAAGAAGATACTGAATCGGGAGGGCTGTATATCTACCTGCACGTGTTGGGGCCGTTGGGTAACCTTAAAATATCATACGATAAATTAAGTGTTAAAAAGAAAATAAAAGAGAGTGTAAAAACTGAACAAAAAAATATCAAAGACGTTTTCAGGAAAGAGTTTCAAACTGAAGAAGACCGACAACTCAAAGAGGAAGAAAAGAAACAAGAAGAAGAAGTGAACTGGGAGGAAGACCTGCCTCAGTAGTTAATCGAGAAAAAACAAATCAGAGGCAATGGCATCTGCATAAAGCTTTCCTGTTTCTGAGAGCACATAAGAGTTGTCCTCTTTAAACACTTTTCCTTCGTCAATATATTTCTGAATATTTTTCAGAAAATACTCCACTAAATCTTTACTGAATTTTTCTGTAAGCTTAGTAACATCAACACCCCACATGGTGCGTAAACCGGTAAGAATATATTCATTAAACCGGTCCTTATCCGAAAGTTGTTCGGTGGTGTACACTACTTCACCCTGCTCTATTCCGTCAATATATTTTTGCAAGGATGCCACGTTCCACCTGCGGCTGTTTAAGTCAAATGAATGTGCAGATGGGCCAAGCCCTAAATATTTTACGCCTTTCCAATATGAAGAATTATGCAGGGCAATGTGTTGTTCATCTTTAGCAAAGTTTGAAATCTCATAATGCAGAAAACCAGCCTGTTTCATTTGCAGCATCAATTCGTCAAAGTGTGAAGCTGAAAGTGCATCATCTGTAGTGGTGTAACGCCCCTGTTTAATCAATTTGTACAAGGGAGTATTCTGTTCTACCGTTAACGAGTATGCAGATAAATGAGGCAGTGATAAGTCATAAAAACGTCCGAGGTTTTCCTGCCAACGCGACAAACTCATTCCCGGCACACCATATATAAGGTCAATGGTAATATTATTCAAACCTGCATCCTGTGCGGTTTGAATTGATTGCATGGCTTCTGCAGAAGAGTGTGCGCGATTCATCCATTTCAGGTCTTCATCAAAAAATGATTGCACTCCGATACTTAACCGATTAATTGCAGTAGCAGAGATTTCTTTTACCTTTTGCTGAGTTAAATCATCAGGATTAGCCTCCAAAGTTATTTCGGCATCTTCGGCCACATTTGCGCTTTGGTAAATTGCTTCCAAAATCCTGCTGATTTCATCCGACTTAAGCAAAGAGGGAGTGCCACCTCCAAAATAAACGGACTGTATGATTTCAGTGCCAAGGTAGCCTTGCTCTTTTTTCCACTCTTTTAACAGCGACTCAATAAAATCGCCTTTCAGACGTTGTGAAGTAGAAAAATAAAAATCACAGTAATAACAAGCCTGTTTGCAAAAAGGGATATGAATATAAATGCCCGCCAATGGAGAAGTTTTGTTTTATTTGCTGAGGTATTTCAACACCGTGCAAAAGTACTTTAAAATAATTCTATTCTTCTGGTTCATTAGTCAACAAACATTGGCGCAGAGTACCATTGTAGTTGTTGTAAATGATGCAGTCACTAACACCAACCTGCTTAAAACAAAGCGTGGTGACAGCACTGAGGTTATTCGAACTGCTGAAAAACTATGGCGCGAAGTAATTGCAAAAGGTCACATTTCAGCTAACCTGCAACTAAAACAACACCTTGCTGACACCCTGTTTTTTCTGCTTGATAAAGGCGACCTCTACAAGTGGGTGAAATTGCATCAAGGCAATACTGATGAAGATATACTGAGCAACTCAGGGTACCGGGAGAAATTTTTCACAAGTACTTCTTTCAAACCTGAAGAATTGAGCAGATTGTTTGAAAGAATACTGCGCTACTGTGAAAATAACGGGTATCCGTTTGCTGAGGTAAGGCTTGACAGCATTCAACTCAGCAAAAACAGTATAGAAGCATATCTGAGGGTAAACAAAAATCAGCAGATTTATATCGACAGCATAGAAATTGCGGGTAACACTACCATTAAACGTAACTACCTCTATAACTTCAGTAGCATTAAACCTGGAAGCCTTTACAACGAAGGATTGGTTCGCGCGCTGGACAGAAAAGTAAATCAACTTTCCTTTGCCCGAACATCCCGTCCGCTTAAAGTTTATTTTACTGGAAACAAAGCCCGTATAATTACTTTCATTGAACAGAAAAAAGCGAGTCAGGTTGACGGTGTCCTTGGCTTAGCCCCTCAAAGTGCCATAAACAATAAATTAATGCTCACAGGGGAGTTAAATCTTAACCTGCAAAACCTTTTCGGCTCAGGAAAAACTTTTGAGCTGCACTACAGGAGCTTTCTGGCGCGTTCACAAGACTTAAAAGCGCGCATAACCTACCCTTATATTCTCAACTCTTCAGTAGGTATAGATTACACCTTTGCATTGCTTAAATTCGATTCGTTGTACCTGCAGGTGGATCACGATATCGGCATACAGTACCTGCTTTCAGGCAATGATTACATAAAATTTTTCTATGAAATTCAAAACTACTCCCTGCTGAGTGTTGATACCATCGCCATAAAAAACAATAAAAGTCTGCCTGAATTTTCAGATATGCGCAACAACCTGTATGGTATCGGCATTCGCCTAAACACGCTCGATTATTTTGCTAATCCAAGAAAAGGAATGTACATAGAGGCAAATGCAGGGGCAGGAGTAAAAAAAATAGTACGCAATTCCACCATCAATAGTCTTGAAATAAGTGACGTTTCATCTGGCACTTACAACCTCTATGACTCCATCAAACTTCGAAGTATCCAATACCGTTTTCAGGCAAATATTCAAAAATTCTGGCCTCTGTCGGGTAAAAAAACATTACTCACACAAGTTATGTCAGCTTCCCTGCAAGCTGAACAAATTTTCACCAATGAGCTATTTCGCATAGGAGGCATTAGAACACTCAAGGGTTTTGATGAACAATCTGTTTTTTGCACCTCATATGCTATTCTGAATATGGAATACCGCTACCTGCTTAACAACAATTCCAATTTTATTTTATTGTTTAACGGTGCCTGGCATGAACGGAATGCACGAGGCACTTACAGCAGCGACATGCCATGGGGAGTAGGCACCGGCATTAATTTTCAAACCGGTGCCGGAGTATTTTCTTTCTACTATGCTGTAGGCAAGCAACAAAATAATCGGCTGGAATTAAGGCAGGCCAAAATACATTTCGGAATTGTTAACTATTTTTGAGGCCTCGATGAACCCAAAACAAGTGAAGCGCAATTTCCTCAAATCAATATTGCTGATATTTTTTCTGTATACATCAACGGCTGTAGCGCAGGTTACTTTGCCTGCTCATAATCGTGTCACAGATTCCAGCTACCGAACAAACGACACAACACGAAATCAAGACTCTTCATTTATACAACATCAAACAATTGAAAGAAGATATACTATTCTGGACAGCCTGCGCAACGACTCCTTTATTAATGCCAACTTTAGAAGATACGCTGCCATAAACAACCAGATTGTACTGAATGAGAGTTACACCCAAAGAGATGTACCTTCTGTTAAAGAAATACGCAACAGAATAAAACGCGATCCCTCATGGATTTTTTGGGTGATTGTATGCATACTGAGTTATGTTGCCGGAGTGCGTACATTTAACCGTAAAAACTTCAAGGCCTCATTGAACTCCGTATTCAGCATGAAATTTTCCTTTCGTTTGCTGGAAGAAAAGGGGGTAATTTTCAACTACATCACCCTCCAACTTTTCACCATTTTCGTTTTGATTGCTGCACTGTTTGTGCAACAAATGCTCATCAAGGCCGGTCAGCCTTTTTGGGACGGAGACATATGGATGTACCTGGGGCTAACCGGTATAATACTCGCTATTTACATTGGCAAGTTTCTTTTACACATCATCTGGGGTTGGTTGTTTCAGCTAAACAAATTGGCCATTACCATGATTTCAAATACAGTAACCACCAGCAACTTTATAGCTTTGGTTATTTTCCCTGTGCTGATAATTTTGATATACATCAACAACCCTCTTCTGGAAAATATTTTCATAAAAACAATTGCAGCCACTTTTATGCTGAGTATCCTATACCGTGTGATAAGAGCACTTATTTTACAGGGAAGTTATTTCAAGTATCCTTTAGTATATTTAATTCTGTATCTTTGCATCCTCGAAATTTCACCTTGGTTAATTATTTTAAACATCGTTACTGAATAAAAAGAAAGGCAAGTGAAGGTAAAAAGCATTCTGATTTCGCAGCCAAAACCGGCTGAAGGCGAAAAATCACCCTACCTCGAATTAGCAAAAAAGCTCAACCTCAAAGTTGACTTCAGGCCTTTTATAACCATAGACCCTATTCCTGCAAAAGAATTTAAAAGTCAAAAAACCAACCTGCTTGATTTTACGGCAATCATTTTGAACTCAAGAAATGCAGTAGATAATTTTTTCAGACTTTGCGGTGAATTAAAAATTGAGATGCCGCCCGAAACAAAATATTTCTGCATCAACGAAGGAACTGCCAACTATTTACAAAAATACATTCAGGTAAGAAAACGTAAGGTGTTTCATGGTAAAGGAACAGAAACCGATCTATTGGATGTAATAAAAAACCATCCGGGAGAAAAATACCTCTTCCCCTGCTCCAACGTTCGCAAGGATGTTATCCCTGCATTTATGGCAAAGAAAAAATTTGCCTTTAAAGAAGCCATTATTTACAACACCAACTCTGCCGACCTATCAGATTTATCAGATGTGAAATACGATATTCTCGTATTCTTCAGTCCGGTAGACATAAAGTCTCTTTTTGACAACTTCCCTCATTTTGAACAGGACAACACCCGCATTGCAGCCTTTGGTGCTGCAACCGGTAAAGCCATTGAAGATGCCAAACTATTAACCAACATTATTGCTCCCACCAAAGAAGCCCCTTCTATGGTAATGGCTCTGGAGCAGTATATCATTAAAGCGAATAAGGGCTAATTTTAGCCTATCCTTGTTTTTTCCTGTTTTTTATTCTAACTTGCTATTCTGTTAAGAATAATTAATATTTGCCCTTAACGTTATACTAACAAATAGAAAGACAATTCTACCACATGATGAAAAGACAACTGGCCATTGTTGCACTTTTTGCAATTACAGCGCTCAAAGTAAGCGCACAGCAAGACCCTTACTACACCTTTTTCATGTTCAACCAAATGGTTTACAACCCCGCTTATGCCGGTAGTAAAGATGCCATTTGCGCTACAGCAACGTACAAGAAACAGTGGTCGGGATTTGTGGGTTCTCCCGAATTTCAAACCATTACGGTTAATTCGCCTGTAGGCAAAAAGCTAGGGGTTGGATTAGGCATTATCAATGACAAAATTGGCTTTCAAAACTCGCTTAATGCCGTATTCAATTTATCTTACAAGTTTCAGGTAGGCTCTACAGGAACTTTGGCTGTGGGTGCTGCAGGCGGATTTATGCAAAAATCACTTGACGGTACAAAGATGGTGGCAAAAGACGATTTGGATCCTAAAATTCCTATATCTAAAGTTTCAGCCAGCGCACCAGATGTTAACGCAGGCCTGTGGTACACCAACCCTTCCATCTATAACTTAAAAGTAGGCTTGTCTGCAACGCATTTAATGCAAAGCACTATAACCTATCAGGCTTTAGCCGGAAACGTAGATTCGAAATTAGCTACTCACTATTACCTTAATGCTGGTATTGAATACCCTTTAACTGGTTCCATTACTTTAGAGCCTAATATCCTCGTTAAAAAAGACCCATCTAAAGTTCAGGTGGATATAAATGCATTTGCACTGTTCAATAACAAAATAAGGGGCGGGGTTCTATACAGAACCGGAGATGCTTTAACCGCTATGGTAGGTTATAAAGTAAATGACAACTTACATTTTGGATATGCTTATGACTTTACAACCACCGGAATCAAAAAATACAGTGGTGGTTCTCATGAGCTTTATGTTACGTATTGCTTTAAACTAAAAACTAAAGTAAGAGAAAAGCCTACAATTATTCGCCTCACCCCCAGATACTTATAACTTTATCCACAATAAATTGGAACCAAAAATCGTTTTTATCCACAAGGCGGGCGATATTTTCCACAGTCGAAAGTTTGGATTTATCGAAAACACCGCTAAATTTGCGAGACTAACGTTATTATACCCATAGTATAACAAAATGAAAATAGTAAACTCTTTTCTCCTCATCGTGGCATCAGCTGTACTGTTCAGTTGCGGTTTAAGCAATGATCGTGGTGAGCTTACTGGTGTCCCTAACCGACCGGCTTGGTTTCATCCCCAGCCTTTCGGTACAGTTTACGTTCCTACCGGATCGTTTCATATCGGACAAGACGAACAAGATATTCTTTCGTCACAGTTGGCGCCCAACAAACAGGTTTCTGTTGTAGGTTTCTACATGGATGAAACTGAAATCACCAACAACGAGTACCGTCAATTCGTTTACCACGTAGTTGACTCCATTGGTCGTGAGACTATGGGTGATGCATTTTTCATTGAAATGGAAAATGGTGATCACTACCTCAACTACGATGAGCGCTTGGATATGGAAGACCCAAATGTGGTTGAAACACTCAACGACATGTACTACACCGAAAGTGAGCGTCACTACAAAGTGAAACAACTGGACGTACGCAAACTTAAATACCGCTACGAGTGGATTGATTTGGTTGCAGCCTCAAAAGCCGGCAGAAAAGGATATGATAACAATCGCGCTGACTACATTCGTAAAGCCGGAGAAAAAGAAAACGATGATTCCGGAGTAGAAATTTATCCTGATACTTTGGTTTGGATAAGAGATTTTACCTATTCATTTAACGAGCCTTTAACCCAAATGTACTTTTGGCATCCGAAATACGACAACTACCCTGTTGTTGGTGTAAACTGGAGACAAGCGAAAGCATTTTGTAATTGGCGCACCATGCACTTAAATACCTATTATAGCAAAATTGATGAGCCTATTGTAAATCCTTTCCGTTTACCTACTGAATTTGAGTGGGAATATGCAGCCCGTGGTGGCCGTGACGGAAATATGTACCCTTGGGGAGGTCCTTACATCCGCAACATGAAAGGTTGTTTCCTGGCCAACTTCAAACCTGGCCGTGGTGACTATCCTGCTGACGGAGGTTTTTATCCTATCAAAGTTAACTCCTACTTCCCGAATGATTTCGGCTTGTATGATATGTCAGGTAACGTAGCAGAATGGACAGTTTCAGCGTTTGAAGAATCCGCTAACTTTTTTACAGATGACATGAACCCTGATCATCAATATGACGCTAAATTCTCTGATTCAGAAACTTTAAAACGTAAAGTAATCCGCGGTGGATCATGGAAAGATATAGGACACTACATCAACGTGGCAACCCGTACATATGATTATCAGGATACCGCAAAATCATTCATTGGTTTCCGTTGTGTCATGACATTCATGGGTCGTTCGATAAAAGATAAAAACTAATACAACCGATACACACTTTATCGTTATTATTGTTCGTTAAAAAAAATAAATCATTAAATAATACACCTAAAAAATCAATTGTGCTATGAGTAAGAAAAAAAGCTTTTTAGAATCACTTGCGTTCAAAAAATTAATGTCAAAATTTTATGGACTTGGTGCTGCGGTAGTAATCATCGGTGCTTGGGCTAAGATTCTCCATTTACCTATTGCTGACGTGATGCTTACTGTGGGGTTGTTAACTGAAGCGGTGATTTTTATCGTATCAGCTTTTGAACCGGTACACGAAGACACAGACTGGACACTCGTTTATCCTGAATTAGCAGGTGTAGAAGATGAAAATAAAAAGAAAAAAGAAGTTCCAAAAGGAACAGTTACCCAACAATTAGATAAAATGCTGGAAGAAGCAAAGGTTGGACCTGAATTAATCAGCAGCCTCGGAAGCGGTTTGAAAACTTTGAGTGACAATGTTTCAAACCTCACTGATTTATCCAGTGCATCAGTTGCCACTAATGAGTACGTTTCAAACGTTCAGAAAGCATCTAAATCAATTGACGGAATCAACACCTCTTATGTGGGTGCAGTTGATGCGTTGAATGGCTTAGCCGCTGCCGGTTCAAATACTAAACAATACCAGGAACAAATGGATAAAATGTCGAAAAATCTTTCTTCATTAAATTCAATCTATGAACTGGAAATTGCTGAATCTAACAATCACCTAAAAACTATAAACTCTTTTGTAAGTAACCTTTCAAATGTTGTTAGCAGTTTATCAGATACCGAACAACAAGCTGTAGCATTCAAAACTGAAATGGACAAATTGTCTAAGAACCTTACTGCCCTTAACAATGTATATGGCGGTATGCTTAGCGCGATGAACGTTAACAGAGGTTAATTTAGAAATTGTTTAACATTTAAACTGAGAGAAAAATAAAATGGCAGGAGGCAAATTACCACCACGGCAGAAGATGATCAACATGATGTACCTCGTGTTGACAGCTCTACTTGCCCTGAACGTGTCGAAAGATATATTGAAAGCATTCCACATGGTGGATGTGAGCATGAAAAAATCGGGAAGAAACATTGAAGCGAAGAACGCTCGCACAATGGAAATCTTCAAAAAACAAATGGCCGATTTTCCCGCAAAAACCAAACCTTTCTACGATAAAGCCAACGAAGTACAAAAAATAAGCAGCGAGCTAAACACTTATCTTGCTACTGTTAAAGGTACTTTAATGGATTTAGTTGACGATAATGCTGATGGAAAAATAGACCCTGAAGACGGTCTTAAAAAACCTGATGATGGAAATATTCCAACTGAAGAATGGGAATTAGCCGGACCAGACAACATCGAGAAGCACGCCAACTACATGATGAAAAAAGAGGGTGGAAAGTACGGTAAAGAATTACGATCTAAAATTGAAGAGACTAAAAAGAAGTTTGATAAAATCATTCTTGATGTCGCTAAATTGGTAGAGAAAGACCCTAAAGAAGTAGCTAAAGAAATAAAAATATCTCTCGATACAGAAGATCCGCCTTCACATGGTGCTGCTAAACAAACTTGGGAATCAGAAATGTTTGAGCATGCTCCATTAGCTGCAGTTGTAACTATGATTACCAAAATCCAGAATGACTGTAAAAATGCTGAATCACAATTACTTGATTTGCTACTAAAATCAATTAATGCAAACGAGGTATCGTTTGACCAATTGCGTGCAGCAGTTATTCCCACTAAAGGTACTTTCATCCTGATTGGTAACCAATACGAAGCCGACATCTTCATTGCGGCATCCAGTTCTAAACAAGATGCCGAGATTTTGGTAGATGGTGCTAAGGTTCCTGTTGAAGGTGGAATTGGTAAATACAAAATCTCTCCATCAAGTGAGGGAGAAGGTAAGAAAAAAGTTATTATCAATGTAAAAGACCCATCAGGTAAAATGGTTCCTTACGAGTCAGAGATCACCTACACCGCTTTCAAAGGTGTGGCTACTATCTCGGCAGATAAAATGAACGTACTGTATGTAGGTTTAGAGAATCCAGTTTCTGTATCTGTTCCTGGAACTTCACCTGACCAGTTGATTGTTACTGCCTCAGGTGGGGCAAAACTTTCCGGCTCTAAAGGTAAATACAACATTTCTTTATCTCCCGGTGGAGCAAGAGAAGTAGAAATTTCTGCCTCCATCAAATCAAAAGATGGAAGTGTAAAGAAAATTGAATCTAAAAAATACCGTGTAAAAGATGTTCCTTCTCCAACGCCTATGATTGGTGCAATAAGTAACCCAACAGCTTCAGCTTCTGAAATAAAGGCTGCTCCGGTTGTACGTTGCGACTTACAAAATTTTGCTTTTGAAGGTGTGAAATATTCAGTAAAATCATTTAACTGGACATTTGCCCCTAAACGCGGACAGGCATTGGAAGGTACCACACAAGGTGCTGCTTTACCACAGGATTTGATTGCTATGATTTCACGAGCTCGTATGGGCGACAAAGTATTTATTGAAGGTATACGCGCAGAAGCAGTTGGAACCAATATCGGAACCAAAGTAGTAAAGGGTAGTATTGCCATTACGATTAAATAAGTATATGAAAAGAGTCTTAGTTATATTAGTTCTCCTCCTTACGTCAATTGGTGTAATGAAGGTAGCTGCTCAGGCGGGCGGGCAACAACCCCCGGCTACAGAGCCTGCTGCACAACCTCAGCAGCAATTTGGTGAACCGGTAGCGCCTCCTCAAACTCCGCAACAGCGGCAGATTTATGGTGAAAACCAGCTTTATCAAGAGAACCGCTACAACGAAAGAAAGGTAATTGACTGGCCTCATTTACGTGAAGCTGATGTAATGTGGCGTAGAAAAGTCACCCGCAGAATTGACATCAGAGAAAAAACAAATCTGTGTTTGAACTGGCCTAAAAACCCAATCAACTCCATTTTAATACGAAATGTAAATGCAGGTGTTTTGCCGGTATATACCGATGACTCTTTAAATAAAGTTTACACCCCTGAAGAAGCCGGTAAAAGAGGTGGATATGAAGGCGTAGTAACCAAGTTCTACAACCCTGAAGATCCTGATGCCGGATCATATGATACTGTAGAGTATAACCAATTAAATCCGGATTGGATTTATGGTTATGACTTAGTAGAAGAGTGGGTTTTTGATAAAAAACACGCCATCATGAGAACGCGAATTCTGGATGTTATTCCCTTGGTTTACAAAAGAGACCAATCTGGAAATATAACAGGTACCACAACGCTGATTTATCATATTAAATACGAGGATTTCCGTAAAATTATGGTGAATGAGCAAATTTACAATCGCCAAAATGATGCCATGCGTCTTACCTACGATGACTTCTTCGAACAGCGATTGTTTGCCAGTTACATTACCAAGCAATCAAATGAATATGATATTGACATCAAAGGATTTGATGAGTTTAAAGAAGATAATCTAGCGGCTTTGTTAGAAGCAGATCGTATTCGCCAAGAACTGTTCATATTTGAACATGACTTGTGGGAGTACTAACAGCATTCCTTATAATAAAAAAGCCCGTTTCTTTCGAAACGGGCTTTTTTATTGCCTACTATTTTAAAATGGTTTTCTGATAATTGTCTGGTCCCTATCGGGTCCTACGGAAAGTATATTGATTTCAGCCGTTAATTGTTGCTCCAGGTAATTGAGATAACCGGTTAACTCTTGCGGCATTTCATCCATAGAAGTTAAACGGGTAATGTCCTCTTTCCAACCTTTGAAAGTATCGTATAATGGCTCAATAGAACCATCGCATATTTCATAAGGAACATTCGGGGTAACAATATCATTTACTTTATATGAAGTGCAAGCTTTGATTTCGTCAAAACCACTTAGCACATCCGATTTGGTTATGAAAAGGTTGGTTACCCCATTGAGCATAATGGCATACTTGAGTGCCACTAAATCAATCCATCCTGTTCTGCGTGGTCGACCAGTGGTGGCTCCAAACTCATGCCCTATTTTACGAATTTCCTCTCCTGTTGAGTCATTTAACTCAGAGGGGAAAGGCCCTCCTCCCACTCTGGTGCAATATGCTTTAAAAATACCGTATACTTTACCAATATGCCCCGGAGCCAAACCTAGTCCGGTACAAGCACCCGCAGTAATAGTATTAGAAGAGGTTACATACGGATAAGTGCCAAAGTCAATATCTAACATACTACCCTGTGCTCCTTCAGCAAGAATTTTTTTGCCGCTAACTAAAGCATTGTTGATGTAATATTCGCTGTCTACCTGAACATATTCCCTTAAGAATTCAATGGATGCAAACCAATCAGCTTCCATTTTGTCAAGCTCTGAAATACTGAGGTCATAACCGTAATAGCCCAATAAGTTCAAGTGCTTTTGTTTTACCTCGTTGTATTTTGCCTGAAATGTTCCCAACTGGATATCTCCTATTCGTAATCCGGAGCGTCCTGTTTTATCCTGATAAGCCGGGCTGATACCACGTAAAGTAGAGCCGATCTTATTGTCTCCTTTAGATAGTTCAGATGCGGCATCCAACAAACGGTGAGTAGGCAGTATAAGGTGCGCCCTTTTTGACAAGTAGAGGTTTTTCTTAACGTCTACACCTAATGGGTAAAGTTTAGTAATTTCGTCTTGCAACTTAACCGGATCAACCACTACTCCACTTCCAATAAGGTTGATGCAATTCGGATGAAAAATACCCGAGGGGATAGTATTCAATACATGTTTCATCCCGTTTATCTCCAGAGAATGCCCTGCATTAGGACCACCCTGAAAACGGGCCACAATATCATATTTGGGTGTAATAAAATCGGCAATCTTACCTTTCCCTTCATCTCCCCACTGTAAGCCTAAGAGCACATCTACCTTCATGTTTGTTTATTGTTTTTTTATGTTCACTTCTTTGTGGCAGTTCATACACTTTCCATCTTTATCAATCTTTGGCGAGCCATATAAATTGAGTGAGTGATGTGTAATGTTAAAATGCAGTAAGTCGCCCATCATGGACTGTATCTGTTGAATGCGCGGATCACAAAATTCCATAACCTTATTGCACATATTGCAAATAAGATGGTCATGCTGCCGGTATCCGTATGCCCGCTCAAACTGGGCAATATTTTTACCGAACTGATGTTTAATTACCAATCCGCAATCAAGTAATAAATCAAGTGTATTGTATACTGTAGCGCGACTTACCCTGTAGTTACGGTTCTTCATTTGAACATACAGTGTTTCCACATCAAAATGATCTTTCTTCGAGTAAATTTCATCCAGTATTGCAAAACGCTCCGGAGTTTTCCGTTGGGTCTTCCGTTCGAGGTATTCAGTAAAAATACGCTTTACGGCCTCTTTGGTGGCGTCAACTTCTGCTGATTTCTGCATAAAGGCGCAATTTACTCATTGCCCGTTAATTTACATCAATCCTGCTCACCTGAATAAGTTGATTGGATGCTTTTATTTTATTCATCAGTTCCTCCAGATGTGATGTATCATAAATGAAAAGCATGATTTTGCCTTCAAATTTACCTTCATTTGACTGAACTGTAATAGATTGCATGTTTACCTGGAGTTCTTTCGAGATGATATCTGTGATGGTGCTAATAATACCCACACTGTCAATACCCTCAATTTTAACCCCTGCCAAAAATGCCTGCCCTCTTTTAATTGGCGTGTCTCTCCAGCGGGCCTTTAAAATACGGTATCCGTAATTGGACATAAGCCCAACCGCATTAGGGCAATTGGTACGGTGTACCTTTATTCCTTCTCCCACGGTAATAAAGCCAAAAACGTCATCTCCGGGTATGGGATTACAACATTTGGCCATAGAATAATCAAAATCATAATCTTCCCCTATAAGTATAGTGTCTTCTTTGAGATCGGCAATTTTAGCTTTCTTCCTTACCTCTGTAATATCCGGCTGGGGAACATTCTTCTTGTCTGTAACTTCACTTATAATTTCTGCTACATCCAACTCTGTTTTTTTGATTTTATCGGTGGCAAAAAGGTAATACAAATCAATCGCTGATTTTAACCTGAACCAGCTCAATAAGTGGTTGATATTTTCTGAAGTAAAGGCAACTTTTTGGTGCTGAAACTTGCGTTGTAAGGCTTCTCTTCCGTCTTCAGCTATCTTTTTCTTTTCTTCTTTTAGAATGTCTTTAATCTTGGCTTTTGCTTTTGCTGTAACCACGTATGCCAGCCAGTCTTCATTTGGTCGTTGTTTACTTGAGGTAATAATTTCTACCTGATCTCCATTGGCCAGTTTGTGGTTAAGCGGCACCAGTTTATTATTCACCTTTGCTCCAATACAATGAGAGCCAATACCTGTATGAATGTCAAATGCAAAGTCTAAGGCTGTAGCATTGGCGGGCAACTTGCGCAATTCTCCTTTAGGGGTAAATACAAATACTTCTTCCGCAAAAAGATTAAGTTTAAAATCGTCCAGAAAATCCAATGCATTGGAATCAGGATTTTCGAGAATTTCCCTTACTTGTTGCAGCCAGCGTTCAAAATCATTGTCGGAATGTGTACCACCTGTCTCTTTATATTTCCAATGTGCTGCAAAACCTTTTTCAGCAATTTCATCCATGCGCTTACTACGGATTTGAACTTCAACCCAGCGACCTTTGGGGCCCATAACCGTTGTATGTAATGATTCGTATCCGTTGGCTTTGGGCGTTGAAACCCAATCGCGCAAACGGTCAGGGTTAGGACGGTAAAAATCAGTAACAATAGAATAAACTTTCCAGCAATCGGCCTTTTCTGACTCTGAAGGAGAATCTACAATTACCCGAATAGCAAACAAATCATATACCTCTTCGAAAGGAATATTTTGCTTGCGCATTTTATTGTAAATGGAATATATGGATTTGGGTCTTCCTTTAATTTCGTATTTGAAGCCTTGGTGCTCAAGTTCTTCTATGATGGGTTCTGTAAACAACTTGATATACTTGGTACGTTGTGTTTTTGTTTCGAGCAGCTTGCTGGCAATAGACTTATATTGTTCTTCTTCGGTAAACTTAAGAGCCAGATCTTCCAGTTCCGTTTTAATGGCATACAAACCTAAGCGATGCGCTAAAGGGGCATAAATGTATTTGGTTTCAGAAGCAATCTTCAACTGATTCTTGCGCGACATAGAATCAAGAGTGCGCATGTTGTGCAGGCGGTCGGCCAGTTTGATAAGAATTACCCGAACATCATCTGAAAGAGTAAGCAGCATTTTGCGGAAATTCTCTGCCTGTGGTGAATTGGTTTCGGTATCAAATACGTTGGAAATTTTAGTGAGCCCGTCAATAATCTTAGCTACTTTCTCCCCAAATCTATGATTAATATCTGCTAAAGAGATGTGTGTATCTTCCACCGTATCGTGCAACAAGGCACAAACAACAGAGGTGGTTCCCAGTCCAATTTCTTCGGCAGCTATCTGTGCCACTGCTAACGGATGGAAAATGTAAGGTTCACCAGATTTTCTGCGCATGTCTTTATGCGCTTCCAAAGAGAGTTCAAATGCTTCCCTGATAGTTTTTTTGTCTCCTTTTTCCAGCGTACGCTTACAACTTCGCAGTAAATGCCGGTACCTCTTTACTATTTCTTTATTTTCTGCTTCAATATCGATCTCTTGCATGCTGCCCATGGTTTGTACAAATTTATTGAATAAAAGCAAATAAGATTTGGGAATTCATCCACAGATGGGTAACTTTGCGGCTCATTTTTGCGCACGTGGCGTAATTGGTAGCCGTGCCAGACTTAGGATCTGGTGCCGTGAGGCGTGGGGGTTCGAGTCCCTCCGTGCGCACTTTTTAAAATTTGACAATAAAAGACACATTTGTGAACATTTCCATTCAACACAAAGATTCCCTGAACGCCACCATCACCATTCAGGTTGACAAAACTGACTACACTCCGTTGGTAGAAAAAGCGATGAAAAACTACCAGAGAAAAGCTCAGGTACCAGGCTTCAGACCCGGGAAAGTGCCAATGGGTATGATTCAGAAAATGTACGGCACATCCGTGCTTATTGATGAAGTCAATCGTTTCACCTCAGATGCATTGAACACCTTTATTGATGAAAACAAACTGGAAGTACTGGGGCAGCCCGTACTCAATGAAGAGACTGAAGTAACCGATTGGAATACTTCACAAAACTTCACTTTTCTTTTTGATATAGGTCTTAGTCCTAAATTTGACCTGGACATTACCAAGAAAGACATTTTCACCAAATATGTACCCAAAATTGATGATGAGTTGATTGACAAAGAAGTGGAACGTTCACGTGACCGCTATGCCAATCAAACTACATCTGAAATTGTTGGTGACAATGATATTATTACCGTTATCGGCACTGAACTGGATGAAAACGGCAAAGTATTGGAAGGCGGAGTAAACAAGGAATTCACTGTGCTAACGTCTACGATTAAAAACGAGGTAGTAAAAAATCAATTCATTGGTCAGAAAAACGGAGCCACGGTAGTCGCTGATTTGTTCGAAGTATTTGACAATAACGCTACTGAAATATCTACAGTTTTAGGAGTTAGTAAAGAAACTGTTAATGATTTGAACAAACATTTCTCTTTTGAAATCAAAGAAATCAAACGTCAGGAAAAAGCAGAACTCAATCAGGAGTTGTTTGATAAAGCATACGGAGAAAATGCTGTAAAAAGCATTGAAGAATACAGAAACAAAATTCGCGAAGAACTGGAACAGTTTTATGCTGCCGAAGCCGATCACGCCTTGGAGCACGAACTGTATGATGCCATCAAAAGCAAACACCACATTGAATTACCGGATGCATTCCTTAAGCGCTGGTTATTGAGCCGGTATGCTGACAAGTTCACACCTGAAACCATTGATGAAAAGTATGGCCCTGAGGCTGCTTACCTTCGTTCTACCCTGTTTCAGGAAGCAGTTATTTCTGCCAACGGCATTCAGGTAAATGAAGAGGATTTATTAGCTGCATCTGTTAACTATACTAAGCGCATGTTCTTTGGATACAATCTGAACATTCCGGTAAGTGATTACCTCACTCAATATGCGCAGGAACAACTAAAAGACAACAACTACCGTTCACGTATGTTGAACATGGCCATTGAAACCAAAGTGCTTGCTGCTTTAAAAGATATGGTTACCATTAACGTAGAAGAATTACCCGTTGACGATTTCTTCAAGAAGATGCGTGAACACAGCGACAAACATCACCACAACCATGAGCACGAGCATGACCACGACCATGCTCATGAAGAAGCACATAGCCACTAAGAAAATAAGCTGTCAACTACCTGACAGCATTAGATACTGATAACTAACGCACTGAAGCCCCTTGCTGACAAAATGCAGGGGGCTTTGTGTTGGTATTGAAATTGTGTATACTCGTAAAACTTTATCAAAACACACACGTATGCAAGACGGAAAAGAATTCAGAAAATATGCCACCAAACATCATGGCATAAGCAGCTTAAAAGTAGACACCTACATTGAGAGTTCATTTAGAGGAATGACCCGCACGGTTATTGAAGAACGTCCGATGAACTTCAGGGAGATTGACGTTTTCTCGCGTTTAATGGCTGATCGCATTATATTCTTAGGCACACAGGTTGACGATTATTTTGCCAATATCATTCAGGCTCAATTACTCTTTTTGGAGTCCATGGATGCTAAACGAGATATTCAGTTGTACATTAATTCTCCGGGCGGTTCTGTATATGCAGGCTTAGGAATTTATGATACCATGCAATGGGTTTCACCTGATGTATCAACCATTTGTACTGGTATGGCAGCCTCAATGGGAGCTGTATTACTATGTGCAGGTGCCAAAGGCAAACGCACAGCGTTGGTTCACTCCCGAGTAATGATTCACCAGCCTATGGGTGGTGCACAGGGACAAGCATCTGACATTGAAATTACCTACAAGGAAATTGAAAAACTCAAGAAAGAACTCTATACCATTATTGCCAACCACAGCGGACAAGAATTTGAAAAAGTGTGGAAAGACTCTGACCGTGATTACTGGATGATTGCTGAAGAAGCTAAAGCATACGGAATGATTGACGAGGTGCTTACCAAACACACTAAGAAGTAAACAAAACTCATCCCCGCGAACACTTGACTAATCAGGTGTTCGCGTTTTTATTTTATACATGAAAGCTAAAGAAGATAAGTGTTCATTTTGCGGCCGCAACAAACAGGAAACTGAATTTCTGATTGCCGGGCTTAATGCTTACATATGCGACAATTGCGTAAACCAGGCATTCCGCATTGTGAACGAAGAGGTAGGTCACCAAAAAGAAAAGAAAAGTAAGTTCAACCCGAAACAACTGAAGCCTGCAGAGATAAAAGCGCATTTGGATGAATACGTCATCGGGCAGGATGAAGCTAAGCGGGTAATTTCAGTAGCCGTGTACAATCATTTTAAACGGATAAAACACCGCCAGCTTTCTGATGGTGTAGAGTTGGAAAAATCGAACATTATGCTGGTGGGTGAAACCGGCACCGGAAAAACACTTTTGGCCAAAACTTTAGCTAAAATTCTTCAGGTTCCATTTTGCATTGCTGATGCTACAGTACTTACTGAAGCGGGTTATGTGGGCGAAGACGTGGAGAGTATTTTATCGCGCTTATTGCAGGCAGCAGATTATGATGTAGCAGCAGCCGAGCGTGGCATTGTGTACATTGATGAGATTGATAAAATTTCCCGCAAAAGCGATAACCCCAGCATTACACGGGATGTAAGCGGAGAAGGTGTTCAGCAGGCCTTATTAAAAATACTGGAAGGCACCACAGCCAATGTTCCCCCACAAGGCGGCAGAAAGCACCCGGAACAAAAAATGGTGCAGATTAACACAGAAAATATTCTGTTTATATGCGGAGGTGCATTTGAAGGAATTGATAAAATTATTTCCAGAAGAATTCAAACTCAGGCGATCGGATTCAAAAACATGGATGAAGCAGGTGCTGACGAAAATAATCTTTTGCAATACATTGCTCCTGCTGATATCCGCTCGTATGGATTGATACCGGAAATAATCGGTCGCTTGCCTATTCTCACACACCTCAATCCACTAGATAAAGAGGCCTTGAAACAAATTTTGCTCACTCCGAAAAATGCTTTAATCAAGCAATACGAAAAATTGTTTGAAATGGAGAATGTAGCCCTTACCGTTGAAGATGATGTAATTGATTTTGTAGTAAGCAAGGCTCAGGAATATAAACTGGGTGCCCGCGGATTGCGTTCCATTATGGAAGCTATTATGCTCGACTATATGTTTGACATGCCTGACCAGAAAGAAAAGCAGAAAACACTGGCGATTGACCTCGAATATGCCAAAGACCGCTTTGAGAAGATCAAATTTAAGACCCTGAAGGCAGCCTGATTACCTTTTCCAACGTTGTGCAAATCTTATCCCTTTCTCGGCAACTAAAAAGTTGTTATTTTGCGAGAGATGGAAGTAACTGACACAAAAAAGTCTGAACCTAACCGCAAATTAGAACGTGCGTGGTCGATGTATGACTGGGCCAATTCCGTTTTTCCGCTTTCCATCACTACGGCCATCTTCCCTGTTTATTATGAAGGAGTAACCCGAAAAGCCTCCATCGCTGCAGGGATGGCCACTGAGACCGATTATTATATTGATTTTCTTGGACACCGTTTTTTGAATACTGCACTGTATTCCTACTCTCTTTCATTTGCTTTTTTACTCATTGCCATTGTGCAACCGTTACTCTCAGGGATTGCAGATGTGAAAGGCCGGAAAAAGACTTTCATGCAATTCTTTTGTTACATAGGTGCCAGCAGTAGTGCCATGTTGTATTACTTCGACAGTAATCATATAGGTGCAGGCATTCTTTTCTTCATATTGGCCATGATTGGCTTTGCAGGCAGTATTGTTTTCTACAATGCTTTCCTGCCTGAAATTACTACTGAAGACAGATACGACCGTGTAAGTGCACGTGGCTTTGCAATGGGATATTTCGGTAGCGTGTTATTACTTATTGTCAATCTTTCTTTAATTATACTCACCGAAAAACCTGCTGATGGCGGAGAGCCCATGATTACCTTCATCTCTCAGGAAATGGCCACCCGTATGGCTTTTGTTATGGTAGGTTTATGGTGGGCCGGTTTCGCACAAATTACCTTTGCTAACCTTCCAAAAGAGAGTAAACTAAAACGAGGTGGAGCCATTACACATGGATTCTATGAACTAAAAAAAGTGTTTAACGAAATCAAACAAAAGCCTGAAATAAGCAAGTACCTGAGGTCCTTTTTCTTTGTGAGCATGGGCTTACAAACGGTCATGTATGTTGCCAGTTTATTCGGTGCCAAAGAATTAAACCTCCCCTCCATTCATCTTATTGGAGCTGTATTGGTGATTAACCTCATTGGCATTCCTGGGTCTCTGTTTTTTTCATGGATATCGGGCAAAATAGGCAATATGCTTACTTTACGTCTGCTGGTTGTTATCTGGATTTTTGTCTGCCTGATTGCTTACTACATAAACACTGCAGCACAGTTTTATATGTTGGGAGCTTTGGTTGGCTCGGTTATGGGCGGCATTCAAAGTTTGTTCCGCTCCACTTATGCCAAGCTTATCCCAGATGATACCCTTGACCATGCATCCTATTTCAGTTTCTATGATGTTACCGAAAAACTGGCCATAGTATTTGGCACTTTTGCTTTTGGTTATATTGAGGAAGTAACGGAATCCATGCGTAGTTCAGCTGCAGCCTTGGGTGTGTTTTTCGCCATTGGTTTACTATTTATGATTCGCATTAAAAACTTTAAAGGCATACATGCAGGTTGAGTTGTTTATACCGTGTTTTATTGATCAGGTTAAACCTTCCATAGCGTTTGACATGATAAAAGTACTGGAGAAAGCAGGATGTAATGTGCTGTACAATGTGGAACAGACCTGTTGCGGACAACCTGCTTATTCAGCAGGATACATGGCCGATGCACGCGAAGTGGCTGAAAAATTTGTACAGGAATTTCCTTTGGGCGACCCTGACAGGCCTACAGCTAAACCAATTGAAAAGCCCATCATCTCCCCCTCTGCTTCTTGTGTGGGAATGGTGAAGAATCACTATAACTCCATATTTCAAAACACCTCTTTACACAACCAATGCAGAAAGGTGCAAAAGAACATGTTTGAGTTGAGTGACTTTTTAGTGAATCAACTTCAGAAAACAGATCTTGAATGCAGGTTCGATGCAAAAGTAACATACCATGATTCCTGCAGTGCGTTACGCGAACTGCGTATAAAAGATGCCCCACGGGTGTTACTCAACAACATAAAGGGACTACAGCTGATTGAAATGCAGGATACCGAAACCTGCTGTGGATTTGGCGGCACATTCTCTTTCAAATACGAACCGCTCTCAGTATCCATGGGGCAGCAAAAAGTTGAACACGCTTTAGCCACCGGAGCTGAGTACATTGTCTCTACTGATTACAGTTGCCTCATGCACCTGGATGCCTATATCAAAAAGAACAATCTGAATATACAGGTTCTTCATCTGGCCGAGTTGCTGGCAAAGGGGATACGTTAATACTTTACCCACTTTTGCACTACACATTTTCTTCCATCAAGTACCTTAATCCAATAAACACCTGAGGGAACAAAATAGAGATTTAACTCCGCAAA
>JAGPCK010000073.1 GCA_018058135.1 Bacteroidia bacterium
GATGCCTTATTTGAAATAGCCAACACCCGACTGCAACAGGAAGATTATCCAAGTGCCATTCGCGAGTTTGAATACATACTGAGTGAGTACCCCAACAGCATTTACTACCGCAGGGCAAGAATGAGTTTAGGACTTATTCATTACAACAAGCACGATGATGAAAAAGCTTTAGAGCAATTCAAAAAAGTAGCTGAACAATACACGAAAACAACAGAAGGAAAAGAAGCCTTAAATACCATCCGTGCCATATATGTGGCCCGTGGAGAAAGTGACATTTACTTCGATTACCTTAAAAACATACCCGATGCAGGTGTAACGCTTTCGTATCAGGATTCTGTTTCTTATGAATCTGCTTTGAGCGTTTACCGCAACGGTAATTGTGCTAAAGCGGTGCAATCATTTGCTTCCTACATCAAACGTTTTCCTGAAGGATTTTTTATTGTTCCGGCTAACTTTTACAAAGCCGAGTGCGATTACAAAGACAAACAAAACGATATTGCCTTTACCGGCTACCAGTATGTATTAACACAACCGCGCAATGAATACAGTGAACGTTCAGCCCGCATGGCTGCTACAATTCAGTTCCTGAAAAAAGATTACCAACTGGCACTTAGCTACTACTACCTGTTGGAAGAATACGCTCAAAACAAAGACAACCAGATGGTGGCTTACTTAGGTGAGTTGCGTTGCAGCTACCGGTTAGAAAAATTCGATACGGCTTTTACCGCAGCCCGTAAACTCACAGCCTTTAATGAAAGTACCAAAGAGGCTTTGGTGGAAGGCAACCTCATATTGGGTCGTATCTTTTTAAACAACTACCAACAGCCTGATTCTGCCAGAGGATATTTTGAGTATGTGATCAAAGAAACTAAAAATGCCAATGCGGCTGAAGCCAAATATGCACTGGCTCAAATCAGTTTCCTGAAAAAAGATTGGAAACAATGTGAAAAACACATTTTCGAACTGAACGATAACTACTCCAGCTATGACTATTGGGTGGCTAAAGCCTTCATTTTGCTGGCTGATGTATACATGGAAAAGAAAGATGCTTTTCAGGCCAAAGCCACTTTACAAAGCATCATTGACAACTACAAAGGTGAAGACCTGAACAAAATAGCCCGCGAAAAACTAGCTGTAATTTCGGCTGCTGAAAAAGCAGAAAAAGAAGCAAACGAATTGAAGAATAAACCGGTAAATCAAGATGATGAAGAATAAACGTAATACCATTGTTGCAGCGGTAATGTTGCTCATCTGTCCGGCCCTTATGGCGCAGGACACCTTGAGAACTGATGTGATTGACGTGGTAAAAAATTACAACGCCACCCTGAGTGATGCCATCAAAATAAAAGTGCTGCCCAACCCTGAAATTCCAGAGTTTAAAGCACCCAATCTTAAGTATACTTTACCAGCTGCTCAATTAGCCCTTGCTCCAACTTTTACTGTGGCTAAGCCTCTTTTCATGGGTTCATCAGCATTGCCAAAACTAAAAAACAACTACACCAAAATAGGCTTTGGTAATTATGCTTCGCCCATATTTGAATTTTACATGAACAGTTTGCGTTCGAGAAGTTACCATGCCAACATCTTTTACAAACACTACTCCGCCAAAGGTGACAAAGACTTTAACCAATTTAGTGATAACAATCTGGGAGGCGATTTTAAACGCTTCTACAAAAAGAGCACCTTATCTTTAACAGGCAATTACCAGCGTAACGCTTTCAGGGCATACGGCTTACCCGACAGCATTACTGACCCGGGCAGTTTCTTGCAGATTGACCCTGCCAAACGTATTCTGAATACAGTTAATCTGGAAGGACGGGTAAACAACAAACAGCAAGACAGTTCCTCTTTCCGTTATGATTTAGGACTTAACTACTACCTTTTTCAAGCCACCAAATATGCCCTTGACACCAAGGAACACGACATTATTTTTGACGGTGCATTCACCAAGTTAATTGCCGGAGTTCATCTGGTGGAGTTGTATACCGCACTCAATGTCGTATCAGCCGAAACACCATACAACCGTACTTATTTCCACTTTAATCCCGATTATCATTTGAGTCCGTACAAGGGATTGCACCTTAAGGTGGGCTTTAAATCGACCTATTTTAAAGATGACCAAAGTAACAGTAACTTCAACTTCTTCCCGGTAGCAGATGCCCGGTATGAGGTAATTCCGCAGAAAGCCATTGCCTTTGCAGGTATTGATGGCGGTGTAATCAAAAACACCAACCGCACGGTGCTCAATGAAAACCGTTTTGCTTTCCCCAATGGTCAGTTCAACAACAGCATTAAAAAATTTGAGTTCTATGCCGGTATTAAAGGAAACTTTTCAGCCAAAACAGGCTACCTGTTCAGCTACGGATACCGCCAGATGAAAGACATGATCTTTTTTGTAAACGACTATGCCTACAGCAGAGGCGCTGACTTTACTGCCATGAACGACAATGCCCGGGTTACTACCATTAAAGGAGAATTAAATTTCCAATACTCTGAACGTATGCGTTTGGCTGCAGTGGCGCATGTGTATGCCTACAAAATGGACAGTTTGGATAAAGCCTCACAACTCCCTACCACTGACCTGCGTCTGAATGCCACTTACAACATAGGTGATAAGTTTTTGCTGAAAGCTGATGTGTTCTTTATGAACCCGCGCTACAGTTACGTTATTGACCCCATCAGCAACCCTGCAGGCAGTTACACCAAGATGAAAGGTTTGCTGGATATGAACTTGGGCATTGATTACCGATACAACAAAACGGTATCGTTGTTCCTCAACTTCAATAACCTCACCGCTAACCGTTACCAACGCTGGTACAATTATCCGGTGTATGGCTTTAACCTGCATGGCGGATTGAATATTACATTCTGATTTAGTCAAGAGCGAAGTGTAAAACAGCCACTGATTAACACTGATTTCACAGACTGGATTTAAATACGATAGGAATAACCATCCTCTTCATTAAGCATTAAGCATTAAAAATTCAAAATTCAAAATTTTCCTTGCCGCTAATTACGCAGATAAAATCACATTTAAGGAAGTCGTAGCAAAGCGGAAACAGACACTGATTGCACTGATTACACAAATTTTCAGGAAACTGATTGCCACACCCCATAAACACCTAAACACTTACGCACCTAAACACGCAAAGGCACTCATTAAACATTAAGAATCCCTTTCCTTGCCGCTAATTACACTGATTGTATTCAACTACAAACACAACGAGAATCCTCATTAAACATTAAGAATTAAAAATTCAACATTAAGCGAAGCGTTTCTGCCACTGATTCCACTGATTACACAAATTATTAAGAGGTCTTACACATAAACAATCAAACACTTACACACCTAAACACCCAATAGCGCTCGTTAAAAATTAAGAAATAAACATTCAAAATTTTCCTTGCCGCTAATTACGCAGATTCACGCAGATAAAATCACATTTAAGGAAGTCGTAGCAAAGCTGAAACAGACTCTGATTAACACAAATTAATTCAGAATGTTGATTGCCATACTACTTAAACACATAAACACTTACACACCTAAACACCCATTAAACATTAAGAATTAAGCATTCAAAATTAAGAAAGGCGTTCACTTTAATCCTCACGTGTTCAAAACTTTGGTATAAACTTACCCCTGTAAAATTGTTTTCTGAGCCGATTTCGAATATTTTTACATCGTTTCACACACAGTAAACATGCAACTAAGGAACTTTAACACTTACATACAACAGTTACTATTTGATTACGATTGCGTAATTATACCCGGATTTGGCGGATTGGTGGCTCAACCCCACCCTGCTCAGGTAAACTCTATTACCAAGCAGATATATCCCCGTTCCAAAAAAATTGCTTTCAACCAAAACCTGCTTACAAATGACGGACTGCTGGCCGAGTACATCAGCCGGAAAGAAAAATGCACGTATGCTGAAGCCATTCTGAAAATTCAGGAAACGGTAAAAGAATTGCAACACCGTTTGGCTGAAAAGAACACCTTTGAACTGGACGGCATCGGCTCCTTTCGTTTTGATGCGGAAAACAAACTCATTTTTTCTGTACAGAAAAATGAATCGTTTTTGTACGACAGCTACGGATTAAAACCCGTGAAAGCAGTGCCTTTAAATTTAGTGAGCGACAAACCTAAAATCATGGAGAAAGAAGAAAAAATTGTTCCTGTCACAGCCGATGCAGAAGCTGAACCTGAAACTGAAACCACAGAAGAAAAAGCTGTAAGACGTAAGCGCAAAGTAAGCATTCCGTTCATTGCCGTATCCGTTTTAGTGATTGCTTTTGCCGGATTAACCATGTACCTGGCCAGTCAGAATGCTACCTTACCTTTCCTGCACAATGACGGCAACCAAACTGCTTCCTTTATTGACAGCTCTTCTGAATCAGCCGCTTCTACTTCGGAAGAAAGTACTACCGCTGAACCAACCGAAGCTGAAAGTTCATCTACGGAAAGCAGCACCGAAGAAGTTCCCGCAACTTCTGAAAGTTCGCCAGCAAGCACCGAAAATACCACATCATCTTCTTCAGAAGTTAGTCAGGCTGATGCCGGCTATTACATTATTGCCGGAGCATTTGGTGTAGAAGAGAATGCTGAAAAACTGTTAACCACCCTTAAAGAATCAGGCTACAATGATGCACAACTGGCAGGTAAAACTTCCAGTGGAGGTTTGTTACGTGTGGCCTACCTTAAAGCAGATAACCTGAATGAAGCAGAGACCAAACTTTCCGAAATAAAAGACAAAAGCCTGGAAGGCTGGATTCTGAAAATAAGATAACCAGAAATTCGAAGTTCATACACGCAGAATAAAACATCAGTTCATACGTTAAACGAATATGGCAGTTGACACTTTAGTACATGCGGGTGACAAAAAGAATAAACTCACCAGTGGTGTTATCACACTACTTATACATGCCGGCATTCTTGTACTGATGATGTGGCTGGGGCTTAAACCACCCGACCCGCCTTGGGAAGAACAAGGCATTATGATTAGCTTAGGAGAACCCGATCAGGGCGGCCCCGACCAAACTCCGGCAGCTGAACAACCGGAAACAGAACCACAACCCGAAGAACAGATTCCTGTTGAAGAGGAAGAAAACATTGCTACACAAGACATTGAAGATGCTCCTGTAGTAAAGAAAACAGAGGATAAAAAACCTACTGACGTAAAGAAACCTTCTACCGAAAAAAAGCCTGAAGTAAAAGAACCCGAACGTAAAGCTGACTCCCGCGCCATGTTCAGAGGTAACCGCACCAACGGTGACCCTAACTCACAGGGCACAGGCGATGGTGACGTACCCGGCAACCAGGGCTCACCTGACGGAAGCGAAAACGGTTCACCCGATGGACGCGGACAAGGCACCTCAGGTGATGGATTTGGTTACAGTTTGAGCGGTCGTAAAATTAAACGTCTGCCCGATGTGCAGGACAATTCAAAAGCTACCGGAAAAGTGGTGGTAACCGTAACCGTTGACAAAAACGGACGCGTGGTTAAAGCAGAACCCGGAGCCCGTGGCACAACAACTACTGACCCCGGCTTATGGGAAAAAGCAAGGCAAGCAGCCTTAAGAACTGAATTCTCTACCCGCGCTGACGGAGCTACTGAACAAGTAGGCACCATGACTTTTGTATTTAAGTATAAGCCATAGTTGGCTTAGCTTCGATATAAAAAGTCATTTTGAATTAAAAATAACAGGCTTTGAAGTAGATTTTGACGAGCGGTACCTGTGGGATTAAAATCACACCACACATGGTTTTCTGAGTGCAAAGTCTGTATTTTGCCTCTTTCAATTTCTCACCTTTGAACTATCAACAAACATTAGATTATTTATATAGTCAGTTGCCCATGTTTACACGCGTGGGGGCTGCCGCATTAAAACCTGATTTAACCAACACCATAAAATTGTGTAAGGCTTTAGATAACCCTGAACGGAAGATTAAAACCATACACATTGCCGGCACCAACGGCAAAGGCTCTGTGTCGCACATGCTGGCTGCTATACTGCAAAGCGCAGGTTATAAAACAGGATTGTACACCTCCCCTCACCTTAAAGATTTTAGAGAACGCATTCGAATTAACGGAGAAATGATAAGAGAGAATGTTGTTGTAGACTTTGTGAATCAGCACAAGCCGTTGTTCGAAGATGTACAACCTTCCTTTTTTGAAATGACGGTTGCCTTGTGTTTTGATTATTTTGCTAAAGAAAAAGTAGACATTGCCATAATAGAAACCGGACTGGGCGGGCGTTTGGATTCCACTAATGTTATTCGCCCTGAACTGAGTATTATTACCAACATTGGTTGGGACCACATGGATTTATTGGGTGATAGCCTAGCCAAAATAGCTGCTGAAAAAGCCGGTATAATCAAATATAATGTGCCTGTGGTGATAGGTGAAGCTACCCCTGAAACACGCGAAGTTTTTGAACAGAAAGCTAAAGAAGAAAAGGCATTTGCAGTGTTTGCTGAAGATGATGTAAGTACCGTAAACAATCAATTACTGAAAGACGGAATATGCTGCGACACCCTGTTATATAACCAACCACTTTACAGCAGCCTGCATTGTGGTTTGGGAGGAACTTATCAGTTTAAAAACATTGTAACCGTTTTAGCGGCCACAGAACAACTTCAACAGCAGGGCTGGAACATTTCAGAAAAAAACATACGGGAAGGAATGACTCAGGTAGTTCAACTCACCCGCTTAATGGGACGTTGGCAAAAGTTAAACGAGCAGCCGCTCACCATTGCAGATACCGGCCATAACTTGAACGGAGTGCAATACGTAGTTGAACAATTAAAGCACTATCCGCATAAAAAACTGCGCATGGTGTGGGGCATGGTAAAGGACAAAGACATTACCAAAATTCTGCAACTACTACCAAAAGAAGCAGAGTATTATTTCTGCAAAGCCAATCTTCCACGTGCATTGGAAAGTGAATTACTGGCAGTACAAGCAGCAACATTCGGACTAAAAGGAAAGCATTTCCCTAGTGTGGAACACGCTTTGCAACAAGCCCGCAAAGAAGCTGCAAATGACGACCTGATATTTATAGGAGGCAGTACCTTTGTGGTGGCTGAAATCATTGAAATATGAAAACATTACTGATATACTTAACCTTACTTATCCCCGTAGCTGCAATAGCGCAACGTGAAGGGATTTCCACATATACCTACCATACTAAATCTGCATTAAAAGTTACAGAAAGCAGCGGTCGCGTTAATCACATCGAAATTGTACCGGGCGAAAATCTGATATTAGTGTATGAGTTTAAAGCATTCGACAACCCGAATATTGCCGATGATGAATACAAAGAAAAGGTATACATAGAAGTTAAAAAGGGCGGACGTAAATTCAATACCACCACCGACCAAAACGTTGCCTATTTTATGAAAGGTTGCTACTGTACTGATAGAGGCTACCACAAGGCTTTACCTGGCGGAAAAATAAGTGGCAAAAAGAATATAATTGGTGATTACAGAGTAAAGTACACACTCAGGTTTAAAACCAACGAAGAGACCGAATCCATCTATAACCTGGAGAAAATCACCACTGCCTCCTTTAGAAAGTACAAACCGGCCAAATGAAAACCGTAAAAATTTACACTGACGGTTCTTCGCGCGGCAACCCGGGAAAAGGCGGTTTTGGGGCAGTATTGATGTACGGAGTTCACCGAAAAGAAATTTCACAAGGTTACCAACTTACCACCAACAACCGCATGGAGTTGATGGCTGTTATTGCTGCACTGGATATTCTTAAACAAGACGGATTGACCATTGATATTTATACCGACAGCAAATACGTATGTGAAGCTGTAGAAAAACGTTGGGTATTCGGGTGGGAACAAAAGCAGTTCAAAGACAAAAAAAATCCTGATTTGTGGCAGAGGTTTTTAGTACTATACCGCAAACATCACATCAAGTTTCATTGGGTAAAGGGGCATGCCGGTCACAAAGAAAACGAACGCTGCGATGTATTAGCTACCCGTTGTGCTGATAACGGACCCTGGCTATCAGACAAAGGATATGAAATGAGTTTGTAAAGAGAATAGCTTTTATATTTTCTTAAGCACAGCCACAAACATCGTATCTGCTTTTTGGCTGCTGCCTTGAATCACCGAGCTGTGTTCTACTTTTAATCCCAATTCCTTCTCCAAGTATGCTACCTGAAGTTCATTTTCAGCCGCAAATACTGAACAGGTAATGTATATCAACTGTCCGCCTGAAGACAAAAAAGGAATGATTTGTTTTAGGATAGTGCGTTGCTTAGTTGCGTAGGTATCTATTTTCGCTGCATCAAAAAAGGTCCATTGTTCAGGTGTTCTGGCCCAGGTGCCTGAGCCGGTACAAGGCACATCTGCCAAAATGGTATCAAAATATCCCGTATTCACTTGAGTTTGTTTTCCCGTACCCTTTTGAGTAAACAACCGGTGGGAACTCTCTTGCATTAAATCAATACAGGCATAATGATAACGGGTAATATGATTACGTTGAAAACGCTGATGTAAATTGAGCAAAATATTCTCCCGAACGTCTGACACATAAAAATCAGCTTCGTTCAATTGTTCCTTTAGTAAAAGACTTTTGCCGCCTGACGCTGCGCAGCAATCCCATACTTTATCTGCATTTGCTAAATCAACTTTATCCAACACACGTTGAGATGAATAGTCCTGAATCTCCCAGCATGTTTCAGTGGTTAACTTATCCAATGGAGTAGCTGAAGGCACTCCTACACATCGCGGGTTATTTTCAGCAACCACATAGGGTACCGTATGCTCTTGCAAAAGTTGTTTTGCTTTTTCAAAACTGTTATTGTTCAGTCTGAGCCAAACCAAAGGTTGCTGCAATAAGCATTGCACATAAGCACTTTTATCCGGCAAGTTGCTTAGTTGCTCCATCCACGGAAAAAGCTCTGCTTCTTCTATGTTGAGCTTATTCAGTTTTGTTTGTATGGGAAGCGCAAAATCTTCTGCTGTATATTGATAACCTGTTTCAATAGATAAGTAATCTGTCATTTCATCCGGAGCATCGTTTACAAGAAATAACGCAATGTAAAAACGCAGCTGGAATGACCAGTCGGCTTTTGCTTTTCCTAAACGCAGGTAGGAATAACAGAGGTTACGAAGTGCTTTTCTGTCTTTAGAACCTATTTGTTTGTTGCGTTTAAAATGCTCAGAAAGATACAGGTGAAAAGGCTGCTCCCCTGAATAAGTACTTATCAGTTGTTCTACTGCCCTGAAACGATGAAAGGCGATACGACTCATTGAAGTTTATGAAAACGGAATTCATGAAAGCGCAGCAGATTGAGGTGTCCGTTTTCCAAAGCTGATTTGGGGCTTTTCTTTTGTAATTCAAAAGAAGTATGCATGGAGTTTACCGGAGGTAATCCGTAACTATTCACAAATTCTTTTCCGTAATCGCGAAGCAAACTCATCATCACCATAAATTGGTCATACCCTCGGGTGGCATATTCGTCAGGCTCTATAGCGAACCTTTGTCTGAACATCAGTACAAATTGTTTTATTAAAGAATCATCATAATTCAGGTAGTAAGGTGTGAGCAGGTGTACATCCACTGTATCCCACACTTTATAATTGACGTTGCCCAAATCAAGCCACGATTGTATACCGAAAACCGAAGCCGCTTTATCAGCAATAGTGTCATTTACCTGATAAAGCACTGCATTCACCGTACGCTCATCATTGGAAGGAACAATCACCAGGTTCTTCATACCAAAACTCATGTATTTACCCGCATGAGCTGCTTTGGAGTGCGTATATTCCTGAAGAATATTCATCCGGTTGTTAGCGTACACTTCTTTAAACCCTTTCGAAAAGCTCTTATCCGTTTTACTGTTATCGTGCACCAACACCACATTGCAACTATCATACTTAGTGTTAATGAAATTAGCCAATTGGTGACCATAAGATTCTATTGTTGGATTTGCTGCAATAGAGTATGGATTAGATGAAGCTGTCTGAAAAGTAAGCAAAGGAGACAGTAATGGAATCTTATTTTTTGCCGAAAATCTTTCAGCTACAGCAAAACCATTGCGGTATAACGGGCCGATAATTAAATCCAAATCCTGTCGGGATGGTTGGGAAAGAATCTCTTTGATAACACTCGTATCACGTTTATAATCGTCAACAAAAAGTTGAACCTTAAAACCTGAACGCTCTAAAGAGTCCAGCGCTAATAATATCCCCTGATAATAACTTACGGCTATTTTCTGCCATTGCACATCTGCTCCTTTTAGTTCAGTAGCTTCATCAAGTGACAAGGGCAAAAGCAACTGAACCTTAAACTTTCTGGCTACAGGTTCATTCATTTGTGCCTGAGAAGAGAAACTGCTCAGGCAAACAAACAACAGGGCGATATAAAGTTTATTCCCACTCAATGGTTGCCGGTGGTTTTGAACTGATATCGTATACAACGCGGTTAATGCCTTTAACCTGATTAATAATTTTATTGGAAACCGTACTCAAAAAATCGTAAGGCAAATGACACCAATCAGCCGTCATACCATCAACAGATGTTACGGCCCTTAAACAAATTACATGCTGGTAAGTACGCTCATCTCCCATAACACCTACAGATTGTACAGGAAGGAAAATTGCTCCGGCCTGCCACACGCTGTTATACAAGTTCTGTGCCTTTAACTCATTAATAAAAATAGAATCGGCTTCTTGCAAAATTCTCACCTTCTCATCGGTAATATCGCCCAATATTCTGATGGACAAACCCGGTCCCGGAAAAGGGTGACGTTGCAGAATGATGTTATCAATGCCTAAAGCTGTACCTACTGCACGTACCTCATCTTTGAAAAGCATCCGCAAGGGTTCTACTATTTTCAGTTTCATGGTCTCCGGTAAACCGCCCACATTGTGGTGCGATTTAATTGTAGCTGAAGGTCCCTTTACAGAAACCGATTCAATCACATC
>JAGPCK010000026.1 GCA_018058135.1 Bacteroidia bacterium
AATTATCCAAAGACCAGGAAGACCTGATGCAACAGATGAGTTCTATTCAAGGGTATAATCCCCAGTATGTAAAAATGGGCCAACGTCAGAAAGAGATACGTGACAATGCCCGTATGATTGAAGATAGCTTGTATGCTTTGAGTAAACGTGTTCCTCAGATACGTTCTTACATTAACCGTGAGTTGGGGCAGGTAAATTACAACATGGATAAGGCACTGAAAGGTTTCTCTGACCGTGAAGTGGGTGAAACAAGAAAGCGACAACAATTTGTAATGACCTCAGTAAACAATATTGCTGTTATGATGAGTGAGATACTCAAACAAATGCAGCAGGATATGAATAGTAATGCCTCTGCTTCAGGAAGTGGTAAAGGGAAAAAGAAAAGTAAGAAACCCGGCAACTCGCAAAGCTTAAGTGAGCTTATGAAAATGCAGCAACAACTCAATGAAATGATGAAGCAAGGGCAGAATCCCGGTGGTAAGCAGGGGCAAGGTATGGGTAGCAAGCAATTTGCTGAAATGGCTGCCAAACAGGCTGCAATACGCAGGCAATTACAGCAAATGCAACAACAGATGCAGAAGGAAGGCAAAGGTGCAATGGGTAACCAGTTGCAGCAGATTCAACAAATGATGGAAAAAACGGAAAAGGATTTGGTGAATAAAAAGTTCAATACTGAAACAATCAACCGCCAGCAGGAAATTCTCACCCGTATGCTGGAGTCAGAGAAAGCAGAGAAGGAACGTGAGCAGGATAACAAACGTGAGTCTAAAACGGCAAATGAGAAAACCAAAGCTCTGCCGCCCGATTTGGAGGAATATCTCAAACAAAAATCAAAGGAGCAGGAATTGCTGTTAACAATTCCACCTGCATTGCAGCCATTCTATAAAGATAAAACCAAAGAGTACTTTAACAAATTGGGCAATCCCTAATAGTTTGCGTTCTCGTTTTTGCTGCGTACTTTTGAAATTCAAATTATTCTTATGCAAAACATTCCGGGTATCGATTTAAACGATTTTATTTCAGGAGATGCTTCACGCAAACAAGCCTTTGTTAAAGCTCTTGGTAACGCGTATGAGGATATAGGCTTTGTGGCTGTGAAAGGACATTTACTCAGCGACAGTTTACAGAACAGACTGTATAAAGAAGTGCAGAATTTTTTTGCATTGCCCGATGAAGTAAAAGCAAAGTACGAGGTGGAAGGATTAGCGGGCCAGCGTGGTTACACCTCCTTTGGAAAAGAACATGCGAAAGGCAGAAATGTAGGTGATCTGAAAGAGTTCTGGCACTTTGGCCAATATGTGGAAGATGATGATCCTATCAAAAAAGAATATCCGGAGAACGTGATTGTAGATGAGTTGCCTGATTTTAATATTTCAGGCAAAGAAGCATATCAAAAATTACAGGAAACAGGCAAGTACATGTTACGTGCTATCGCACTGTATTTAGGTTTGAATGAATTCTATTTTGATGATAAAATTCATCACGGCAACAGCATACTACGCCCCATTCACTATCCGCCCATTACCGGTGAGCCACAAAGTGCCGTTCGGGCAGCGGAGCATGAAGACATTAATCTCATTACGTTATTAATGGGGGCTTCAGCAGAAGGGTTAGAGGTATTGAACAAGAAGGGAGAATGGATTGGTATTACGGCATTACCCGAACAATTGGTTGTAAATGTTGGAGACATGCTTCAGCGCCTCACCAACAATAAGCTCAAATCTACTACGCACCGTGTTGTAAACCCGCCTCGTGAGAAGTGGAATACTTCCCGTTTCTCTATACCTTTCTTTTTGCATCCAAGGTCTGAGATGCGATTGGATTGTTTGCCCCAGTGTGTTGACGATGAGCACCCTTGCGCTTACCCACCTATCAGTGGAGGGGAATACCTTACTGAACGGTTAATTGAAATCGGGTTGCTGAAAAAGTAAGCTTCTTCTTTCCCTTGTATTTACTGAACTTAAGGTAGTTTACCTGCTGCTAACGTTTATTTAATTTTAGCGGGTGCTTCATTTGCCCTATCTTTGCGGCAAATTGAATTATGGAATTTTCTTTCAACGAAATTGCTACTGTTACCCTCACCCTGTTTGCCATTATTGATATTGTGGGTACAGTCCCTTTGATTATCAGTATGCGGCAGAAACTCGGCCATATACAATCTGAGAAAGCTACGGCTGCTGCAGGTTTTCTGATGATTTTGTTCTTGTTTTTCGGGGAGCAATTGTTAAGACTCATTGGTATTGATCTGCCCTCTTTTGCCATTGCGGGTTCCATTGTTATTTTCATATTGGGTTTAGAAATGATTCTCGGCATTAATTTTTTTCGCCCAGATCCAAATGATGAAGCCGGAAGTATTGTACCCATTGCCTTCCCCATTATTGCAGGGTCAGGTACACTAACAACAATTATTTCTTTAAAAGCAGTTTATGCAGTTCCCAACATATTGGCAGGTATCATTCTTAACCTCACGTTTGTTTACATTGTTCTCAAATCAACGGGGTTTATTGAACGTAAATTGGGTAAAGCGGGATTGGCTGTTGTGCGCAAGTTCTTCGGCATTATTCTGCTCTCCATTGCGGTGAAGTTGTTTAAAGGGAACATATAACAAGACTAATTATTCGTTGCAACGTATGTTTTAGCCTAAGGGGATATTTAAAAAGAAGCCCCGATTATGAGTAACATAATCGGGGCTTAAATATTTAGTAACGGTTGATTACTGAGCTATCAATCTGCCCGATTGAATGGTGTTGTTTGCACTATAAATAGTGTATACATAAACACCGGCAGGAAGCTGACTTGCATCAACAGTATTTGCCTGTTTGGTAAGTGAAGTTTTCAAAACTAATGTTCCAACTACATCATAAATGCTAATTTGAATATATGTTGTGGTTACATTACTTAAATCAAATGTTACAGATTGTGTAAACGGATTAGGGTAAATACTTACCTGAGCATTGTCGGGTTTATTCAAGCTTTTAGTATCGGTTAGCACACAAGTGGTGGGCACTATAGCAGTTATGCCGCTGGTAGTAAAATCACCAAGTGTTGTAAGTGCTCTTCCGTTCAATAATACGCCAATGGCCATATCAACTGCTCCGCTATCGCATACAACAGTACCTTTAAAATGAACATCAGAGTTTAAACTTACGCTGCCTTTTACAAGCCAGTAAACATTTTTTGCTTGTGCTCCGTTCATTAATATAACTTTTGCATTTACTCCGGTTGTAAGAGCCCCGGTCATTAAAAATACAAAAACGCCATTGGGGTTGTTTTGTGCATTCAAGTAAAGAGTATCTGTTATGGCAGTTGCAGCATTTAAAACATAAGTATGTGGGGTAAGCACCAGTTTGTTGCCCATTTGTGCAGGGTACAGCAATTCGATATCAGCAGGTAAAGCTTTAAGATGATTGTAAACGGAGACTAAGTCAGTTGCACAGGTTGCGGTTGAAGCATCAGGACTGGCGTGTATCGTGCCGGTTACGTTAATGGCAGTATATCCTGTAGTGGCGCCCACATTTGTTCCTATGTCACCTGTTACGTTAGATAAAGTAGTATTGGTAACTGCTCCTGAAGAGGAGAATATGGCATAACACTCTGTTTTGCCTAAACTTGGTGCAACCGGGCCGGTGAGTATGGCTTTGCCACATCCCAACGGCAGTGTAACAGTTGCTCCGTCAATGGCAACTGCACCCGAGGTAGAAAACATTCTACCTTCTAATTCTCCACCTGCAGCTAAAGCGATACCAGCATTGTTGGCAATGAGTGTACCTTTCATTTTAGTACCTGCTCCCATAGTTATTGCACCTTCTGCAATCCAAAACACGTTGCAAGCCTGTGTTCCGTTCATTAACTCAATTTCTGTTAAAGCAGCAGTAGCAAATGCACCACCTATTTTAAAAATAAATTGTGCATTTTGGTCACCTGCTGCATTAAGTATTAGTTTTCCGGCAACTGTTCCGGCTGATGCAATGGCATAAACACCCGTAGTAAGTATTTCACCACCACCTAATACAGCAGCGTGAGTTGCTGTAGTAGTTGTTCCGTTAAGTTGAGTATATAAAGAAGACAAATCAGTTAGTGCCATTGCTGTTGATCCGTTGGCAGCATTTATTACACCATCCACATTTCCGAAAGAAGAAATTGCACCGGCATTGGTGCCGATATTTCCGGTAACATGAGATATGGCGGTATTTCCCACTGCACCTGCAGAACTGAATAAGACGAAGTCAGTAGTGCTGCCTAAAATAGGTGCCTGAGCTAATACAAGTTGCGGGATAGTGAGCAAAGCAGCAAAAGCTGATGTAAAGAGTAATTTATGTTTCATTTGAATAGTATTAAGGTGAACAAAAATTCACCATGCAAAGGAGCGCTAATACTACTTTGAAACCCTTATATAAGTTACCGTATAAGTTACATATATCATAGATTATCGCAATAGCCGAATAATCGAACTACTTGATGTTTGGTGAGTAGTAGAGGAAAAGCCTTAATTTACAGGAATCAGATGTATTCGTTTAAGGTATGTCAATAGCGCTGGTTTTACGAATATACGCTGCAAAACAACCCAGTCCTCCGTTAATATTGCTGTATATTAGCACCGGCTCTGCAAATGGGTTATTTTTAGCCTGCAAATGACTTAATAAGGTGCTGTGAAAACGGTAATAGGGCTCATCGGTAATTAATAAGTCGATCTGTAATGAATCCGGAGAAGATAAGTAATCGTAAAATTCATGTGTAAAACGGTGAATGATTTCTGCCCCTGATTGTTTAGTGTCATCGTCCAGCACGCTACCTTGTAAGATATTTGTGGGGTCATTACCTGCAACAGCACTAAAGATTTGTCCGTTTACTGTTTTTACCTGAGCACCCAGTCGGTAAAAATTAGTAATACCCGGTTGGTCGGTATAGTTTATTTTAAAACGATATTCTGTTGCTCCGTTTCTTTGTTCAGCTGAATCAAGGGCACTAAGTACAGGCGTTTGATTACCCGGAACAGGAACGATGCAATTGGCTTCAGCATATTTTCCATCCGGTGTGGCTATTTTAAGGTGATAGGTTTTGCCTGCAACAACAGGTAATTGTGAAGCCGGTAAGGTGTATAGTTGAGCTGATGCATTGTATGTGAATGCCTGTGTAGTTATTCCATCGCTCATACTAACAGTAGCATCTGTTACATAATCAAAAGTGTTATTATCCGGATCAGTTTCAAACAATGGGGTAGAGAGTGTAACTGATACTGTAAGTTGGCTGTCCTGGGGTGAGATAAAAGAGGTTACCACCAACTTACGTGGTTGTTTAGGGATGTCTATATTGGCCTCTTTTTCACAAGATGAAGTAAACAACAGTAACAGCATGCAAAAGGTATACAATTTAAGCAGTTGTTTCATATCAGAATTTAAAATTATAGGTGATGTAAGGAATTACAGGAAACAGACTTACCTGTTTTAACTCATGTCGTTTATTGTCGGCATCATATTCACTAAAATAATAGAATGGATTTGCTCTGCTGTAAGCATTATAAAATCCAAGCTCCCAACTGCGCTCACCCCATGATTTCTTCTTGGTAAAACTTAAACCCAAATCCAATCTATGGTATGCGGCCATACGAAAACCGTTTTTCTCTCCGTAATCATCTACCTGTGAACCTCCGGAGAATAAACCTCCCAAAATAGTATGAGGATTTAAACTGTAGCTTGAAAGCGGGAGTGTAACTGCATTGCCTGAACCATACACCCATGTAGCAGCCAGTTTAAACCGCTCACTGAATTTGTATATACCTACAAGTGAAATGTCATGTCTGCGGTCGTAACGTGCAAAAAACTTTTTACCGTTGTTCAAATCATCGAATTGCAACTGAGACCATGACAAGGTGTAACCAATCCAGCCCGAAAATTTTCCGCTTTTCTTTTGCAACAAAAACTCCATTCCGTAACTCCAGCCTTGCCCTTGTGTCACATTTTTTTCCCAGGCATTCTCCTGTTTATTATCGGGGTCGCTGTCAATGTTTTCAAAATCCAGAAAAGAGGCTCCATCCTTGTATCCTATAATGTTATTCATTGTTTTGTAGTAACCCTCAATGGAAATGAAATAATTTTTCACGAAATCACGTGTTACACCCCCAGCTATTTGATTGGATTGTTGTGGTAATACATTGGTGGTGGTGGGTACCCATAAATCAGTAGGTAAGCCAATACCGGTATTGGTAAGTAAGTGAATGTATTGGTTCATGATGGCATAAGATGCCTTTATAGCTGTTTTGTCAGAAAGCATATATGCACCGGAAATGCGTGGCTCAGGTCTTATATAAGTTGTACCTTGTGTAATAAAGGATGATAATCTGAAGCCGCCATTGAATTTCAGTCGTTGTGTTACAGACCAGGTGTCTTCTATGTAAAGCCCGGTTTCAAATGCTGTCTGTTCTTCTTTGCTGTTTTCATTTATACCGGTAACCGTATTTTCTTTCATTTGTACAGCTCTGGGTGTAAAAGTATGGTAGGTGGCCATTATACCTGCTTTTACCTGATGCTTGGGAGATGCATACCAGTCGTAATCATGTTTAAGGGTAATGTCTTTTATGCCTGATAGGTAGTCCAGAGTAAATACGTCATTTCCCATATCTTCTTCAGCAAATACGTTGAAACGGTATCGGCTGTATATTAAAGAGGTATTGGCAAATAAATCACTTTTATGAACGTGATTCCACCGGGCACTTATTGTAGCATTTCCCCAGCGTATTCCTGCCTCACTTTTATATCCGGTGGTTTTTTCTTTAGAGTAAAATTTGTCGTTGCCTAAGTAGCCACTCAGAAAAAATTTATTCTTTTGATTCAGGTCATAATTTACTTTTCCATTCAGGTCATAGAAATAATACCCTCCGCGCGAAACAGGGCTCATAAACGGTTGTGCCAAAATATCAATATAGGTTCTTCTGCCTGAAACAATAAAGGATGATTTGCCCTTAACAATCGGTCCCTCTAACGTGAGTCGTGAGGCTACTATTCCCACTCCGCCTTCTCCGTGAATTTTTTCTTTATTACCTTCTTTCATGCGCATGTCTATTACAGAGGAGAGTCTTCCTCCGTAGCGAGCAGGAAACCCACCTTTGGTAAGCTCCACGCTTTTTAACGCATCACCATTAAAAATGGAGAAAAAACCAAACAGATGATTGGCATTGTATACCGGGGCTTCATCCAAAATGATGAGGTTTTGGTCAGGTCCTCCACCGCGAACATATATACCGGTATTACCTTCACCCGATTTCTGTACTCCGGGCATTAACTGAATGACTTTCAGTACATCTTTTTCTCCGAATAACGCAGGTATCTCTTTGATTTGTGTGATGGGAATGCTGATGGTACTCATGCGTGCTGATTCTGACTCACGCGTTGTTTTTTCGCTGCTAATAACCACCTCAGTTAATTGTACACCTTGCGATAAGTCAACATTGAGTTCTTTGTTGGCCTCCAGTTTCATGGGGAATTGTTGGGTGGAGAATCCCACATAAGTAAATACAAGAGTAAAGCTATCTGTAGGCACCCTTAGTGAATAGAAGCCGTAAGCATTGGTAGTGGCACCTGTTGTGGTGCCTGCTATAAACACGTTTACTCCCGGTAGTTGTTCTTTACTGCCTTTTTCGGTAACAAAGCCACTTACTGTATAGCCACCTTTTTGTGCATATATGCTTGTATGCTGCAAAATGCATAGCAACAGTGTACATAAGTATACCTTTAACTGTAATGAAATTTGCATGTGCATAGTTAGTTAAGTTCAGCACAAAGACAGCTTTTGAAATAAAAGTGTTGCAGAATTATAGAAATTATTGAGCAAAGCCGAACATGACACAAAATTTCAGAATGCGAAATCGATAAAATTAAAAAGCCCCGATAAATCGAGGCCTTTTAATCACTGGTGGTGTGGGAGGGAATCGAACCCCCGACACAAGGATTTTCAATCCTTTGCTCTACCAACTGAGCTACCGCACCGTTGTGAGGGATGCAAAAGTAAGTAATTGGAATAAATTACACCAAACTTTTTCTTCATTTTTCCTTATTACACTATGAATGTTGCTATTCCGTTCATTTATTTTAATTTAGCCCAAACGATTGTGTATGCTTAGTCAGATTATATTTGTTGCAGTATCAGCAGTTTCCATCTACCTGTTCGCTAAAAATATCGGGAGAATCCGTAGAAATATTCTTTTGGGTAAGGATGTTGATTTGAGCGATAATCCTGCCCAAAGATGGAAAACCATGTTGCGGGTTGCTTTCGGGCAAACCAAAATGGCGGCTCGCCCGGTTCCGTTTTTGCTACATTTTATCGTCTATGTCGGTTTTGTACTCATTAATATTGAGGTACTGGAGATTTTGATTGACGGTATTTTTGGCACACACAGGGTATTGTCCTTTATGGGACCGGTTTATAATCTGGCCATCGGTTTTTTCGAGATCCTGGCTTTTGGAGTACTTGTGGCCTGTGTCATATTTCTGAGCAGACGCTACATCATAAAGCTATCCCGTTTCCAAAGCCACGAATTAAAAGGGCAACCCAACCGCGATGCAGCTACCATTCTTTTTGTAGAGATTATATTAATGGCCGCACTGTTAAAAATGAATGCGGCTGATCAGGTTTTGCAATCACGTGGGGTGGAGCATTATACACTTACCGGCTCGTTCCCCGTAAGCAGTTGGTTGTTGATGCCCGTATTTAATCAATTCAGTTCAGATACACTAGTACTATTTGAACGTACGGCCTGGTGGTTTCACATTTTAGGCATATTCGCTTTTATGAACTACCTGCCCTTCAGCAAACATTTTCACATTATTATGGCCTTCCCCAATACGTTTTATTCTAACCTAAAAGCTAAAGGGGAATTCAATAACATGGCCTCTGTTACGCAGGAAGTAAAATTAATGATGGACCCCACTGCCACCACACCTGATGGATATGAACCGCCAACCAGTTTCGGGGTAAAGGATGTGCAGGATTTAACCTGGAAAAACCTGATGGATGCTTACACATGCACAGAGTGTGGCCGTTGTACCAGCAGTTGTCCGCAAAATATTACAGGTAAAGTACTTTCACCGCGTAAAATTATGATGGATACCCGCGACCGATTGGAAGAAGTAGGTAAAAACATTGACGCGAATAAAGGAACTTTTGTTGATGACGGTAAGAATCTGCACCACTACATCAGCGAAGCAGAATTATGGGCTTGTAATACCTGCAACGCCTGTGTTGAGGCTTGCCCCATTAACATCAATCCAATGGAAATTATTGTAGAAATGCGCAGGTACAAAGTAATGGAACAATCATCTGCACCGGCTTCTCTCAATAATATGTTTACCAATCTGGAAAATAATCAGGCCCCTTGGCAATTCAGTCCTATGGACAGAGCCAATTGGACGCAGGAAGTATAAAATCGTTTGTAAAAAAAATAACTAAAGCACACCTAAAATACAGCATATATCATGAGCGAATTCAGAGTACGTACTATGGCCGATATGGTGGCAGCAGGTGAAGAGGCAGAAATTCTTTTTTGGGTTGGCTGTGCAGGCAGTTTTGATGAGCGTGCACAAAAAATAACCAAAGCTGTTGCTAAAATTCTTCATGCCGGTGGAATTAAGTTCGCCATATTGGGTACAGAGGAAGCCTGTACAGGCGACCCCGCTAAACGTGCCGGAAATGAATTCCTGTTTCAGATGATGGCTATGCAAAACATCACTACGCTCAACATGTACGGAGTGAAAAAGATTGTAACCGGTTGTCCGCATTGTTTTAATACACTAAAAAACGAATACCCTGAGTTAGGCGGTTCCTACGAAGTGCTTCATCACACTACACTTATAAACCAATTGCTCAAAGACGGAAAAATAAGCATTAAAGGCGGGGCATTCAAAGGTCAGCGCATTACGTATCATGACAGTTGCTATCTGGGTCGTGCCAATAATATTTACGAAGCACCGCGTGAGGTGATAGAGAAGCTGGATGTGGAACTGGTGGAAATGAAACGTAGCAAAGCCAATGGTTTGTGCTGCGGTGCAGGCGGTGCTCAAATGTTCAAAGATGCTGAGCAAGGCAAAAAAGAAGTGAACCTAGAGCGTGCAGATGATATGCTCGAAGCTCAGCCCAATGTGGTAGCTGCGGCCTGCCCGTTTTGTATGACTATGTTGCGTGATGGTGTAAAGCACCACAATAAGGAACAGGAAATTGAAGTGAAAGACATTGCGGAGTTAGTTGCTTCAGCTATGGATTTATAATTTATCTTTGTACTATGAATTTTCTCACCATGCCACCAGATGCCCGCGTTTGGGTGTATCAGGCCGACAGAGTTTTCACTGAACAGGAGCAAGAGGAACTTGCTGTTTTTTTTAATGAGTTTGTGAAACAGTGGACGGCTCACAACAAGCAACTCAAAGCCACTATGGACTTAATGTACTGTCGGTTTGTGGTGGTCATGTTAGATGAGTCATTTAATAATGTGAGTGGCTGCGGCATTGATAAATCTGTGAATTTTCTAAAAGCCATTGAAGGTGACTTTAAGGTGTCTTTCTTCAATCGTTTGCTGGTGGCCTATAAAGCAGGCGACGAAATTAATGTGTGCAAACAACACGAGGTGGCTGATTTACTTTTCAATGGCCAACTTACAGCCGATACCTTAGTATTTAATAACGTAGTTCAGAATCGTGAAGAATTTGATGCTTTCTGGTTAACACCATTAAAAAACACATGGTTATCGAAGTACCTGCCTCAGGCCGTGTAAATATTTTCTCGTCAGATTTAACACTCACTTTCGTCAGATAATGGTGCTGTTGGGTGAAATAGTCTCCATAACATGTTTCAAATATTCTTTAAGTTTGAATTCGAGAATCTAATGCTACGTAGCCCCATTTTAAATTTGTTTTCTCTAAGCTGAATCACTTGCCATCCTTATGTCGCCACAAATGCAGGCAAGCATACGTACGGTAAGGGCTCCATTTGCCTGAGATGCGCAGCATATCCTGCTTAAATTGTTTTTTGTCAGTGGCATCGAGGTTGTATAATTTTATCATGGCCTGTTGTATGCCCAAATCATCTGGCGCAAAAACATCCTCCCGCCCCAGGGTAAACATCAGCAACATTTCAACGGTCCATTGCCCTCACCTTTTATGGGGGTAAGACACTGAAGCACCTCTTCATTACTCATGCGGTGCAGTCGGGCATCTGTAAGTCGGTGTTCTTTAAAGTAGCGGCACACGTTGAGCACGTATTGTGCTTTGGCATTCGATAATCCAATGCCGCGTAATTGTTCAAAAGGAGTATCAAGTATTTGCGCTATAGTGGGGGCCGGTTTGGGGTAAAGGTTAACAAAACGCTGGTAAATAATATCGGCCACTTTGGTGGAGAGCTGTTGCGACATAATGGAGGCACACAGGTGCAGGTAGACTTTTTTACGTGGTTTTAGTTCAAAGGCTCCTTGGGCGGCTATCAACTTTTTGAGTTGCCGGTCTTTGTTCAGATAGACGGTATAGTGCATTTACAAATATAGTCAACTCACTCAAGTGGCAAAAAAGCCTCTTTTTTTCGACCTGAAGTTTGCATGAAACATTAAAATAATACATCTTTACCGTTAATTTAACTTAACCTTAATAATGGTGCAAACCTTTAAACCACAGTCGGCAGTTGTTTATGCGCTGCTTCTCATAACAGTGCTATTTTTATTCAACTCCTGTAAAAAGGAGGAGGGGCGTGGCGGGCAGGCTACTGTTTCGGGTAAGGTATATGCATATGATGTCAATAAAAACGGCATTCGGGTTGATTCCGGTTACATAGCCGGAGTAAGAGTATATATTTCTTACGGTAACAGCAATGCGGTTGATGATGATACCCGCACTTCTTTTGACGGCAGTTATTCTTTTGAGTGGCTAAACAAAGGCGATTATAAAGTGTGGGTGGTAAGTGATGATTGTACAGGTTGTCCGCTTAACCAGGGTTCAGATGTGGTAAATGTGAAGGTGGATGATAAAAAGGGTACAGTAACCGTGCGCGATTTAATTTACAGTTTCTGATGGATTTTGAGGCAGAGGAGCAGGAAGTAAATAAACTGTTGCTGGAGATGGATCCCATTTCGCTGCAACAATTGGATGGTGTGCAACTGCTCAACCGTGTTGACTCCAAATTCGTTTTTCACTTCAAACATTTCCCCGATATTCTGAAAGAATTACAGCCGCATTACAACGTGCTGGATATTGATGGCAGGCGCATGTTCAATTATGAATCGCTGTATTTTGATACACACGATTATTTGTTGTATCGTTTTCACCACAGCGGCCGGCCCAACAGGGTAAAGGTGCGTTACCGCAGGTACATGGACTCAGGTCTTACCTTCTTTGAAGTAAAGTACAAGGTAAACGGCTTACGTACCGATAAAAAAAGATTCAGAGAAAGCACCATTTTTGATACCCTGCGCGACAGGGAAAAAGAACTCATTTACCACAAGTACTTGAATAACGATGATCTGGAGAAAAAGCTCTGGATTCGTTTTAAACGCATCACCTTAGCAGGAAAAGATTTGCCTGAACGGGCCACTCTTGATTTGAATATTTGCTTTGATAATTTCAGCAAGGAGGAGGGATTTCCGCAGTTAGTAATTGCTGAGGTGAAGCAGGATAAGAGCAGTGTATTCAGCCCTATGATACAGGCGTTTAAGAAAAGACACTTTGAGCAGATTGGCTTTAGTAAGTACACTACCGGTGTGGCATTGCTGGAGCCTATAAAACACAATGCATTTAAACCTAACCTTATAAAAATTAAAAAAATATTGCATGGAAACACTTGATTCAGGAGATGTAGCAGGTCACGCAGACCTGATGGACTTTGTATTACGATATGGCCTCAACCTGGTGGCAATTGTTATTTTGGTGCGCTTTATTTATTACCCGCGCCATCGCAATCAGGACTTTGTATTCACCTTTTTTCTTTTTAACACCCTTAACTTTTTAATCTGTTTCTTGTTGAGCAGTGTTAAACTGAAGATGGGTTTTGCCTTTGGTTTATTTGCCATCTTTTCCATTTTAAGGTACCGAACAGTTACTGTTCCTATCCGCGAAATGGGTTATTTCTTTTTGAGTGTGGCCATGGCCATCATTAACTCATTAGGTCAAACAGAAGACGGCTGGTGGTTGTTATTGATAGCAAACGCACTTATACTGGCCATGAGCTTTTTGCTCGATCGTCAGTTGTCGCTTGACCACGAAAATTTCAAAGAAATCAATTACGAGCGCATTGAATTAATTCATCCCGATAAACGGGATGATATGATTGCTGATTTGCAAAACCGTACCGGATTACCCATTCACCGTGTGGAGCTTATCCGTGTTGACTTTCTGAAAGACGTAGCGCAAATTAATGCGTTCTATTACTCCAAACAGAATGAGTCCACCTCGCGTGGTATGGGTTCAGATGATGATTAGTCAATGAACAAGGCCGTTTATTTTCTCTTCGCATTTTTTTTATTTACACAGGTCCGTGCGCAGGATGTCCGAAAAGATTTGCGTTTGCGTACCGGCATCAAAGCCAATATTGATTTACCCAAAGGCATGAGTGCGGCTGTGCAGTACCAGTACCGTGCCAACAGCAATATATCTGCTTTCAGCGGCTCTTATTTTACGGGTACCTGGCAGTTTACATTAGTGAAGAAAAAATTATTTGCCGAGGCTGAGTATCGTTTCAGTACCAACAGAACAAATGACCTGCATCGTTTTGGTGCCGGGCTACAGCACAAATGGCAAAAAGGAAAATTTACAGTGAGCAACCGATTAGTATGGCAAAGAAGACAAGCCTACTTCAGTAATACTTACGAGCCGGGACGTGAGCCCTATTCTTTTTTAAGGTACCGTTTGCAAGTAAAATATAAAGTACAGGAAAATGTAGCGGTATACAGTTCAGTCGAACCTTTTTATAAATTCTCATCTACAGTAGATGAGTTGCGCAGAATTCGCTACACTGCAGGATGTAATGTACAGTTTAACAATGGCCATGCAGTGGACGTGTTTTATTTTATTCAACCTGATTACAACAATGCACCACGAGACATTACATACAATATAGGTTTGATGTATGAGTTGGATCTTGTGAGGAAAAAGAGTAAAAAAAATAAGAAAAAAGAGGGTGATTGGTTTTAAAATGAGTACCCTAAACTTACCCCATAGAGTGGTAGAATCTTATTGCTTATGTAAGTGTCGTCTTCATCAGCCAGCAATGGTGTAATAGCTATTCTGAATACCATACCGCTTTCTGATGGTTGGTATCGGTAGCCAAAACGGAGTACATAGTATCGGTTTAATTCTTTTGGCCCTATTGCCGTGGAAGTGCCATTGGTATTTAGGGTCTTTTCTCTGTTAAAATAAGGTGTTACGCCTACTCCGCACTCTATCATGTGCTCATACATACTTCGCATTACAATATTGAGTTCTATCGGAAATTTTGGTGCAAAGTAAGGGTTGGTTACATTTTTATATTTTGTAGGACTTATTCCCGCTCTTAGAAACATATATACCTGTGTGGAGTTATATATTCTACGTTCATAGTTGAGGGAATAGTTTTTCCCATTACCTATTGCTTCGGCATAAAATGCATGCTTCACTTTCAAGTGTTGAGACCTAGCTACCTTACTCGAGATGATTATGGGTAAAATAAATAGTAGAAACTTTTTCAATTAGTCGGTCAGGTATTTTGCAACAATAGGCATTCTTCTGCCCATTCCGAAAGCTTTGGGTGAAATCCGTAAAATTGGAGGTGTTTGATGACGTTTATATTCGTTCATGTTTACTAATCGGAGTATTCGTTTTACAATGGATTCGTTATACCCCATGCGAATAATTTCTCCCGGACTTTTTCTTTTCTCAATGTATTCAAAAAGAATGGGGTCGAGCTGTTCATAATCTGGTAATGAATCACTGTCTTTCTGATTAGGTCGCAATTCAGCGGATGGTGGTTTGGTGATAATGTTCTCCGGAATAATCTCATTATCGCGGTTGATGTAGCGGCACAGTTCAAAAATTTCTGTTTTGTACAAATCACCTATAACGGAGAGCCCACCGCACATATCACCATATAAAGTTCCGTAACCTACAGCCAATTCGCTTTTATTTGAAGTATTTAAAAGTATGTAACCAAACTTATTGCTCAGGCCCATCAGAATTAATCCGCGGCAACGTGCTTGCATATTTTCTTCTGTCAGGTCAAAAGGTAAATTGCCAAACGCAGGCTGAAGTAATTCTCTAAAGGTATTGAAGGCGCGTTCAATAGGAATAAGCTCATGTGTCACTCGCAGATTTTTACACAACTCGAGTGAGTCACTGATCGAGTGGTCTGACGAAAATTGTGAAGGCATCAACACAGCTTTTACATTTTCTTCTCCCAATGCGCGTGCAGCAAGATATACAACCAATGCTGAGTCTATTCCTCCTGAAAGGCCAAGTATTGCTTTGGTGAAACCCAGTTTTTTGAAGTAATCGCGTATGCCCAACACCAATGCATGCTCTATCTGTTCCATTTTTTGTGGTGTGGTAGTATGCGTACCTTTGGATGTGTTTATTTCTTCAAGTGTTACAAGGGAATAATCTTCTTCAAATGATTTCAATTGCTCTACAATCTCCCCCTGAGCATTCATCGCAAGAGAACCTCCATCAAAGATTAATTCAGTTTGTGCACCCACATGGTTTACATACAGTAGAGGTAGCTTATATTTCTCCACATTGTTGCGCAGCACCTGTGTACGAGAGGCCAGTTGCGTGTGTGAAAAAGGCGAGGCCGCAATATTGATAATTACATCAGGCTGGTGTTTAATCAGCTCATCCATGGGGGTGGTAATGTAAAGCGGATTATGGTTGATGTTCCATAAATCTTCACAAATGGTGAGGGCAATTTTTTTACCCGCGCAGGTAATGACGTCAAAACTACGGTTGGGTTCAAAGTAGCGGTATTCATCAAACACATCGTAAGTTGGCAACAGTGTTTTGTTGCGAATGGCACTTACTTTTCCATCACTTAAAAACCAGGCAGCATTAAATAAATCTTTTCCCTCTACCTGCGGATTGATGGCCGGTGCTCCAACAATAGCGGCTATGCCGGTGCAATGTTGAGCTATATTTTCAACAGCTTCATTACAAAGACGGATAAAATCATTAAACTCTAAAAAATCGCGTGGAGGATATCCGCAAATGGATAATTCGGCAAATACAATCAAATCAGCCTCATCATTTTTGGCGCGTTCAATACTGCGGATAATTTTAGATGTATTTTGTTCAAAATTACCTACGTGGTAATTCAGTTGTGCGAGCGCAATTTTCATTTTTTGCTAGAAGTAAATTCCCATTTGCAGGGAAAGGTTAGAGTTGGTGGCATTCATGGTTTTTTCCTTAAGCACATCAAAAATACCGTTATCAAAACGAAGACCGGTTGTTAGTCTGGAATTTCCTCCGATAGGATATTCTATACCTGCACCTATAATCATAGAGCCGCGGTAAAAGTTGATGTTGTCATTAAAACTGAAGCCTTCATTACCATTGTTTACATCAACTCCATCTCCTTTTCTGGCTACATTACCATCAATATCTGCCTTCGCACGTATAAGAAAAGAGTTGCCGTAACCAAACTGTGCCCAATAAGCTAGTCGGCCAATTTCCTTAGTGCGGAATTTTAACGTAAGTGGAATTTGAAGGTATTGCAGATGATACATGTAGCTGATGTTGCTTGTCGCAAATGGTATTCCGCCAACTGTTTGAGTTGCCAGTGGTGTTTTTATTTCTCCACCCATGTAGGCAATTTCTAAACCTGTACCCACATAATATTTTTCTGCCAGTTGAAAGTCGGCTAAGAGCCCGTAGTTAAAAGCAAATTTTGTTTTGCCTGCCGATATAGTATTTGATTCCGCTTTGTTCCAGGAGAGCAAAGGAGAAAATTTTAACCCCAGCCACACTTTCTGAGCGCTCACTTCGTTAACCATGCTGAACATTACCATAGCAGCGATGAGCAGCTTTTTTATAACTTTGTTCATTATTACAAAATATGATGGCAAAATACGGGAAATATTCCAAGCCTTTTCAACTAATAATCTTCTTGCTGGCTGCTGCAACTATTGCTGGTTGTAACGGCTGTGGTAAAAACAAAGCGGTTGTGGCAGATAAGCAGGCTCTTGATGCTGCGGAGAAAATGGATTTTAAGGTAAAAATAAGAAGGTTTGATCAGGAGCTTTTTCTGTCTGATTCCATGAACCCTGCTGAGGGTTTTGAAAAACTGGCTAAAAATTATCCGGCCTTTTGGCCGGTGTATGTGGAGAATATTATTGAAGCAGGTAAGCCGGGTGAGCAGCAAACGATTAAAAATTTAGCTGATTTTGTTTCGAACCCCTACATACGAGAGATGCACCGGGAGTGTGAAAAGTATTATCATGATTTTACTCCTTATGCCACGCAGTTGGATGCTGCATTTAAACTGTATAAATACTACTTTTCTGAGGCTGTAATTCCTGAGTTGGTCACTATGGTGTCAGCATTCAATTATGCTCATCCTGTAATGGATTCTGTAATGGGAATAGGACTAGATTTTTACCTTGGAGAAAACTATTCTCCGTATAAGGCTTCGAACATTAATTTTCCGGAATACATTGTTCGCAGAATGCGAAAAGAATATCTGGTAACGAATACCATGAGGTATTTTTTGCTAAGTGAATATGGGCCAGTCCCCGGTTCTCAAAAGTTTATTGATCACATCATTCAGGAAGGGAAGGTATTGTATGCCATAGACGCGGTACTTCCCGATGTGCCTGATACAATTAAGATGGGGTATACTGCAGAACAATTGCAGTGGTGTTTTGATAACGAGGTGCAGATGTGGGCACATTATGTACAGAAAAAAATGCTGTATTCAACCGACATGATGCTTTACCAGCGTTACATCAATGAGGCTCCTTTTACATCAGCGCCTGATGTTCCGCAAGAATCAGCCCCTCGCATTGGTATTTGGACGGGTTGGCAGATTGTACGTAAATACATGAAAGAAAACCCTAAGGTTACCCTGAAGGAATTAATGGCTGAAAGTGACTTTCAGAAAATTCTGACCAAATCCAAATACAAACCCCGTTGATTATTTTTTCTTTGGAGTTGTAGCTGGTACCGCGGGAGGTAAAGGAGCAATACCTGAAATAACTTGTATAGCCTGAACAAGGCGGTCTAGATGTTCAGTGGTAGTGAACAGATGAGGTGTTACACGCACACCTTTTACCTCATCGGTTTCTATAGCTACCGTAAAAATCCGGTGCTCATCGTAAAGTCTGTTGGATAATACATTAGCCGGGATGTTCTCCATACTGAAGCAGGCAATGCCACATGATTGTTCAACACCTTCCGGGGTGAGCAGGCTCACACCCTTAATTGTTTTTATTTTACCTGTCCAGTAATTTTTTAAATAACGCAAGCGCTCTTCTTTTCGCTTTAAACCAATGCGCAAATTAAAGTCTATGGCTGCCTTGATACTAAAATAATTTGCTGGAGGGGTGGTGCCGGTGTGCTCCAGTTTTTCTATGTTAGTTTTTTCTTTGGCGGTATCGCCCATCAATGGCCATATGTTAGCCAGTTTATCTTGCTTTATATATAAAAAACCTGTACCCAACGGTGCCCCCAGCCATTTATGTAAGCTGGCTGCATAATAATCACAACCTAAATCAGAGATTGTAAAATCAAGGTGAGCAAAAGCATGCGCTCCGTCAACTATTACCTCAATGTTTTTTGCTTTTCCTAAAGCACATAATTCTTTAACAGGTAGTATCTGTCCGGTTAAATTAATCATATGGGTCACCAGCATCATTCTGGTTTTTGATGTTATTGATTTTTCGTATGCCTTAACTATATCATTAGCACTTTTAGGCAGCAACGGAATCTGCACATATTTTAATACCACACCCTGTCGTTTAGCTTTTTGCTCAAAGGCTTCCTGCATGCTGCCGTAATCCTGTTTGCTAAGCAGTACTTCATCACCGGCCTTTAAATCAATGCCTTGTATAAGTATGTTGAGAGACTCAGTAGTATTGCGTGTAAGTGCAATTTCTTCTGCTGGTACTCCTGCTAACTGAGCCAACTCTGATTTAATCTGTAAACGCTCAGGTTGCATCAGTCTGCGCATGTAGTAAGAGGATTGCGAATTTACGCTGCGCGTTTTTTGAATGAATGATTCCATTACAGGAACGGAACACATGCTGAAATAACCATTCTCGAGGTTCAGAAAAGTTTCATCAGGATTGTACATGGCGGCAATCTGCTCCCAAGCTTCCTCCTGTGTGGCAGCTTCCAGTGGTGGCAATTGAGTTAATTTATCCAGAGCACGTTCGGTATGGTCATGTTGTAAAGCTGTGGCAACAGAGATTGCCGGAATTCCTAAGGCTAAGCCTGCACTTTGTTTTATAAATTTTCTGCGTAACATATGTAAAGTTCTATTTTACTTTATGCAATTATCACGTTTTTTCAGCATATTTGTTTATGGGGAAAGCAGAGAAAGTATTTGCCCTCTGTCTGGCTATCTTGTTGATTTTTTCTTTATCAGCGTATAATTATCAGGCAGTTGATTACACTGCGGATTATGTTTCGGTGAGCGTGCGTTTGAATGTTCCGACTGATTCAATAAAAAAAATATTTCCCCTTTTGAAAGAGTACATCAGAAATGATGAACCAATTGTGTATACTGATACTGGCCTGTTTCGCTATTATGATACTAACCAGCCATTGATAGATGTGCCGGTATTTGGGCAGGCACTTCCTATACTCTATTTTGATTTTTACAAAAACAGACTGACGCGTTTTAGTTCACAATATCAGATAAGCGCAGATAATTTTAACCCTCAAACACTTTACAGTATTGCGGGTGCATTTGCTGACAATCATGCCCGGTTACAGGACTCCACATTTAGAAGGCAGTTAGTGAATAGCCTGAACATAATAACAGAAACGGAAGTTATGAAAGAAGTGTATACGCTTGATACGCTTACCTTTTTTCAATGTACTTTTTCCTATACTGCATGGCTAAAAGACAGTGTCCGTATCAATCACACGGACAGTTTATAACTATTGTGCAGCTTTCAGATTTCGTTCAATAAAAAATGTTCCGAAGGGGATAAAGGAAAGTATAAAAAACCATATGCCTTGTTTAATACTTATTTGTTTATCCATAAAGGCATTTAATAAGGCAAACACAAACAGCACAAACAATACACCGTGCGCACTGCCTACCAGTCTGACAGCAGTGGGCATACCCATCATGTATTTCAATGGCATCGCAATTAAAAGCAAAATCAGGTAGGATATCCCCTCAGCATGGCCTACCCACACCAGTCGTTTAAGTGATTTGTGCATGTATTATTTAGATTCGGATGATTTGTCTTTTTTGCCAAAAATACTGAAGTGCACATAACGTTTAGGATGTGCTTTCATATCGAGCAACAAGGCGTCAAGATTTTTGGATGATGATGACAGATTATCGTATAGTTTTTTGTCGTTAACCAGTAAGCCCATGGTGCCATCACCCTTATTTATTTTTCTCATTACACTATCCAGTTGCACTAAGGCGCTGTTCGCATTTTCAACTGTAGCCTTAAGGTTGGTAGCTGCAAGAGAATCAGTAATCTGGTTCACATTTCTCATGGTTTTGGTTAATGTGGCATTGTTCTCCCGAAGATTGCGGGTTATTGATTCCACATGGGCAAAAATCTGGTCCAACCTTTTGGTTTCTGCATCTACTAAATCATTTACTTTAACTGAGGTCTTACGGAAATTCTCTAAAGTCTCGGCTAAACTTTTAAAACCTGAGCGCAGGTTACGCTGTGTTTCATCATTGAGCACATCATCTACTGAGGCAAGCACAGAATCTAGTGTTACCAGAAGTTGCTCCGTTTTTGCCTTAACAGGATTGAGTACAGTGCTCATAGATTTTCCGATACTCATTTCAATGTCTGATTGCAGGGTGTCATCTTCTTCAGCAATCGGTGATGATTTATCCAGCACCAGCTCCACGCCTTTAGAACCAAACAGGTCAGCATTGTATATGCGAGCAATACTGTTTTTGGTCACCTTAATTTTGGTGTCAATTTCCATTCGCACAATTAATCTTTCCAGATTTCCGTCAACGATAGATATTTTTTTCACCTGCCCCACTTTAAATCCGTTGATAGTAACGGGATTGGATGCAGTTAACCCGTCAATTTCACCGTAAACAGCATAAAAGGTATTTGATTTAGTGAAGAGGTCTTCTCCTTTCATGTAGCTGTAACCCAGAATCAACAGGGTGATTGACAGGGCGGCCAGAATGCCGACCTTAGTTTCTTTGGATACGTTCAAATCGGTAATTTTTTTCAAAAATAGGCAAAAAGCCTGAAACGTTTACTTTGCTTTATTGTGAGCAGCTTCGAACTCGGTTTTGTAATTTTTAAAAGCATTAAAAATAGCTGTTGCTACTGAGTCCTGGCCACTTTCTCCCTTCAAAAATCCGCGCTCATTGGTGTTGCTTAAGAATCCGGTTTCAATCAATATGCTGGGCATATTGGCTTTCCACAACACTAAAAATCCGGCCTGTTTTACACCGCGACTGGTTCTTTTCTGATGTCCCAATTCATCTTCAATTTTGGAGGCAAGGCTCAAACTTTGCTCCAGGTAAGCGTTTTGAAACAGAGAGAAATAGATATGGCCCTCCGGTGAATTGGGGTCAAAACCATCGTATTTCTTTTCATAGTTATTTTCCATCAGAATTACTGCATTCTCCCGTTTAGCTACTTCCAGATTGCCTTCACTTTTATGTAATCCCATTACGTAAGTTTCTGTGCCGTAAACGGTTGTTTTGGGGTTAGCGTTGCAGTGTATAGAAATAAAAACATCGGCATCATTTCTGTTACCAATGGCCGGACGTTCCCAAAGTTCGATAAAAGTATCATCGTTTCGGGTGTAAATTATTTTAACGTCTTTAAGTTGTTGTTCAATTTTTTTACCTAATCGTTTTGCAATGGAAAGTGCAACCTGTTTTTCCTCTACACCTCCATATTGGCAGCCGGTATCGTGGCCACCATGCCCCGCATCAATAACTATTGTTTTAATTTTTCCTTTTACCGGATTAAGAGGGGTAAAGGAACACAGCAGTCCAGTAACAACTAATAGGGCTAATGTAAACGAACGTTTTAACATGTGGTAAATTGTGTTAGTTTTGCGCAACTTGGTTATCATAACATACAAAATTAGGTTACTTTCAGTATTATCAGGAGGTTGCAGGGTTTTTTTATCCCCACGCGCACTGTTGATTGTCTGCTTTATTTGTGCCTTCCACGCTTTCGTTATGGCCATTCCGCATTCATTTATCTTGCCTCCGGATAGTTTATCGGCTGACAGCAATAAGGTTAAAAAACTTCCTGGCGACTCCCTTCAACTTACTAAAGCACCCGGAGCTCTGAGTGAAAAAGTCAAATATGATGCCGAAGACTCCATTGAAATTGATGCTAAGAACAAGAGAGTACATTTGTATGGCAAGGCAACGGTTGATTACGAAGACATTAATCTGAAGGCAGATTACATTTACATTGATTTTGCCACCAACACGGTTCATGCGTTCGGTAAAAAAGATACCTCAGGTAAATACATTGGTTATACTGAATTTAAGCAGGGCGACCAACAGTTTAAAGTGCGTGATATGGCCTACAACTTTAAATCGAAAAGAGGGCGATTAACGGAGCTGGTTACCCGTGAAGGCGAAAGCATTATTTACGGAGAAAAAGTAAAAAAGGATGAGTTCAATAACAGCTACATACGCGGGGCCAGATACACTACCTGCGATGCTGAACACCCGCACTTTTTTATTCATGCATCAAAGCTTAAAATTATTCCCGATAAACAGGTTATTCTTGGTCCTGCTAACTTGGTCATTGAAGATGTACCCACTCCCGGTTTTATACCTTTCGGTTTTTTTCCTATAACAAAAAGACAAAAATCTGGTGTGCTTATTCCTACGTATGGTAACTCTCCCGACCGGGGATTTTTTCTTCGTGCAGGCGGGTACTACTTTGCTTTTAATGACTATGTCCATGCTGAACTGAGGGGTGATATTTACACGTTAGGCAGTTGGGGTTTGTATGGTACTACCCGCTACAACAAACGATACCGCTACAACGGTAACCTGGATTTGAGGTACAACTACAACAAGTTTTTAAATGCCACAGGAGAATTGCCTCCTATATCAAAAGACTTTTTTGTTACCTGGATTCATAATGTGGATGCCAAGGCCCGACCCAATACCACATTTTCGGCACGGGTAAATGCCGGTACAAGTAACTCACTCCGGTTTAATTCGTATAACTCCAACGCTATTGTTACCAACCAACTGGTGTCAAGCATTTCATACAGCAAGACCTTCGGGCCAGATAACCGCTATAATTTTAGCAGTAATTTGCGGCACGACCAGAATACCATAACCAGAGATATAAACTTGTCGTTACCCGAGTTGTTTTTTGGTGTACAACGTGTGTTCCCTTTTAAGCGAAAAGAAGTCTTAGGTACACCCAAATGGTACCAATCCATAGGGGATAATTTTGGGTTTCAGTACAGCGGATCTATGCGTAACGATATACGTACCAAAGATACTTTGTTGTTTACCGCACAAACTCTCGATACTATGCGCAACGGCATTTCACATAGTATCCCCTTTAGTACGTCAATGAAAGTGTTGAAGTATTTTACACTTTCGCCTGCAGTTAATTACAATGAATACTGGTACATCAAAACGACAGAGAAATTGTGGGATGCAAGTGACTCTACGCTAAAAACCTATCAGGTAGATGGTTTTAAACGTGCCTCTAGTTACAATGCCTCCATGTCACTAACTACCCGCGTTTACGGTATGTTTAATTTCAGAAATGCAAAAATTAAAGCGATTCGACACGTAGTCACACCTACTGTTTCTATGGTGTTTCAGCCTGATTTTAGTTCATCGCGATTCGGTTATTATAAAGAAGTGCAAACGAATGTTTTAGGTGCCAAGCAAAAGTATTCCATTTTCGAGCAAGGGGTTTTCAGCGGGCCGGGTGCGGGCAGGCAGGGACGTTTAGACTTTTCTGTTATCAATAATCTGGAGATGAAAATGATGAAAGGGAAAGACACTGCCAGAAAAGAAGAAAACGTAAAACTACTGGAAACATTTAACATCAACGGCTCGTACAATTTTTTTGCTGATTCACTCAAGTGGTCCAACATTCAGCTTAACGCACGTACAACCTTGTTTAAGGTTTTGCAAGTGCAGGTGAATGGAAACTATGATCCTTATGTGTATGATTCATTAGTTATTGGTGAGAGCAGAAGTATAGCCCGCTTTAACCGACTGGAGTGGAAAGAGAATGGTCGTCTGGGTCGATTGGTTGGAGGAAACATTGCACTTAGTACATCCTTAAACCCGGCACTATTTAAAAAGAATAAGAAACCTAACCCCAAGCACGAGAAATTGAGGGAACTTAATCTTAATCCGAATGATTTTATAGACTTCGATGTGCCCTGGAACCTGACATTAAATTATACGTTCAACTATTCGCGTCCGCTTAATGAGGCTACATCCAGCCAATCATTTATGTTTAACGGTGATGTGAGTTTAACCAAAGACTGGAAAGTAGGATTTAACTCTGGGTATGATTTTGTAAACAAACAACTCAGCTATACCTCTTTTGATATACATCGTAATTTGCATTGCTGGGAGTTTTCATTCAACTGGATACCGTTCGGGTTTCGTACAAGTTATTTCTTCACCATCAGAGTACGCTCCAGCGTACTTCAGGAGTTAAAACTCACCCGCAGACGCGACTGGTTTGATCAGGGCGCATTTTAACTACCAGCTATCACCTGGGAAAAAAGCATCTTCAATGTGGTGAATAGTGGTGATGCTGTTTTTACTTACTACGGATAACACATCAAAACGAATCTCGCCTTCATGCAGGTGCACTGCCAAATAAGCTTCTGCGGCCTGTTGAAGTTTATTCTGTTTTGCAACACTTACAGCTTCTTCCGGTTTGCCGAAATATTCTGTGCTTCGGGTTTTAACTTCTGCAAATACGAGCGTGTTGCCATCCAGTGCAATCAAATCAATTTCATGCGGATAGTTTTTCCAGTTACGGTAAAGCAAGGTAAAGCCTTTCTTCAGCAGGTAAGCTTCAGCATGCGTTTCGCCATCTTCACCTTTTTGTAAATGTTCGGTTGATTTCATCAGAAATAGTCATACCGATATTCAGTTACAACATTTTCTTTTCCCTTTTCAGAAAAAACTACGCGTTGCAATAACTTCCCATCATAGAAATATCTTTTTTCAAGAGCAGCTTGTTTTTTGCCTTTCACAAAAAGTTGCGCCAGTATCAACTGACCCGCTGCATTGTATTCATTGCGCCCTGTTTTGATAATGTTGTTTCTCCCGTCTTTCATTTCCACTTCTATCAATCGGTTGTTTTGATTGAATTTACTGGTTACTATAATTCGTTTTTTACCTTGTTGCATTTCTTCAATTTCAATTCGGTTGCCCATAGGGTCCTTGTCGGTGCGCTTGCAATCCTGTATAAAGTTTTTTGCTAAAGAGGCTACAGGACCAGGAGAGGTGCAACCAAACTCCTGCATAGCAACTGTTTTGCCTTTGCCATTGTACTTTTCAATGCGTTTAAGTTCTTCCTTTGATGATTCGTGGTAGGTATAAATCCAAAGTGCTGTTAGTTGCCCTTTTTTATTGTAGGATAATTGTTTGGAGAGACGTTTAAAAGGGGTGTATTCTGTTTCATTACTTAACAAAAACGGCCCGTTTTCCTTATACTGATAACTATAGGTGCTTTTTCGAGCGACACTGTCCCAGGTTACCAATGCTTTACGTATAAACTTGTTGTTTTTACCTCTCCATTCAGAAATGGACATTACCCCATTATCAATAAAGCTTTTTTGAGTGCGGTGTGTATTGGAGGGTTTTCCTTTGTACCATATCTGGCGCATTTTGTCATTTCCTAATGTGTCATACTCTGTTACCACCTTTGATTGAGGGGTACTTTCTTTCTTTTGTCCTCTAGTATACCGGAGTAATGTAATCTGTCTTATTTTACTGTCGCTTAAGAATGATGGAGACCAGGTATTGTACTCAAACGAACTGAAGTAGATATCAATCAGGTCGCTGTTACCGGTGGATTTCATCACCGTTACACCATGTTGGCCATATGAAGTTGTTTGGAATAAAATGCACACAAACAATAGAAGGAAAATTTGTCTCATAAGTTTTATCTTCAATGTGAACGTGAAATTAACAGAATTATTTCACTATGCCAATCAGCAGGGTTACTTTTGTGTCGTGAATAAAGTTCGGTTTGTTGACCTCGGTCGCATGGATTACAAAGAAGCCTGGGATTTACAGGAAAAACTACTGGCTGAGAAAGTAGCCATTAAAACAGCTAACAGAGACTTGCATGCTGAGGAACAAAAACTGCCTGAACACCACCTGTTGTTTTGTGAGCATCCGCATGTGTATACCTTAGGTAAAAGTGGCTCGGAAAATAATCTTTTGGTAAACGATACTTTTCTTAAACAAATAGGAGCCACCTATTATAAAATTAACAGAGGGGGAGACATTACCTACCACGGCCCCGGGCAATTGGTGGCTTACCCCATATTTGACCTCGATCAGTTTTTTACAGATATACACCTTTACCTGCGTAAACTGGAAGAGGCGATTATTAAAACTATAGGAGAGTTTGGTATTAATGGGGGCAGAGTGCAGGGACTTACCGGAGTTTGGATTGATGCAGAGGATGAGAAAAAAGCACGTAAAATTTGTGCTATGGGGGTACGTTGCAGCCGCTGGGTTACTATGCACGGCTTAGCGTTGAATGTAAATGCTCATCTGGATTATTTTAAGCACATTGTTCCCTGCGGAATTACCGATAAACCTGTCACCAGCATGGAGAAAGAATTGGGTCACCCTGTTGATTTTGTGCAGGTACAGCAGTTACTAAAACAGAAAATTGCCGAAGAATTTAACGTGGAAATCGTAGCTTAATTCAATTGCAGAGTTAATTGGTCCATACTTTTTTACCACTCACCGATTATTTTGTTTTGTATAGTGAAAATACTGCCTGTTATGCAGACCTTTGCATTTCAATTAATAAGATAAATGAAAAACATTACACTTTGGATTGTTTTAGGTCTGGTAGCCCTGTTGGGTATCGGAGGTTGCAATTCCTACAACGGATTGGTTAGTAAGGAAGAGGCAGTAAAAAAATCATGGGGTCAGGTAGAGAATGTGTACCAACGCAGAATGGATCTTATCCCGAACTTGGTAAACACCGTAAAAGGTGCGGCTAATTTTGAGCAGGGCACTTTGGAAAAAGTAATACAAGCGCGGGCAAATGCTACCAGCATGAAAATAGATCCTTCCAACTTATCACCTGAACAGATACAAAAATTTCAGTCTGCCCAAGGAGAATTGAGTACGGCCTTAGGTCGCTTAATGGCCATTAGTGAAGCGTACCCTGAATTAAAAGCTACACAGAATTTTTCAGAACTGCAGTCTCAGTTGGAAGGCACAGAGAACAGAATTGCTGTTGAACGAAACAGATTTAATGAAGTAGTAGGGGACTACAATACCAGCGTAAGAAGGTTCCCGGCTAATATTTTCGCAGGTATATTCGGCTTTACACAAAAAGGATATTTTGAGGCTGATAAAGGTGCTGAAAAAGCCCCTGAGGTAAAATTCTAAATGCCACAAAACTTCTTATCGGAGGCACAGCAGCAACAAATTATTGCTGCTATTCAACAAGCGGAGAAAAACACTTCTGGAGAAATACGTGTGCACATGGAACCCCATTGTAAAAAGGATTCCTATGAAAGAGCACAGGAAGTATTTGTGCAATTAAAAATGCATGAAACAGCACTCAAAAATGGTGTGCTTTTTTACGTAGCTTATGAAGACCATAAGATTGCTGTAATTGGTGATAAAGGTATTCATGATAAAGTGCAGGATAATTTTTGGGCTGCAGAATTAACATTGCTCACGGAGCACTTTAAACAGGGAGCTTACGCAGATGGGTTGAGTAAAGCCATAGCAGCAGCAGGTGAAAAGCTAAAGGAATATTTTCCTTATGCCGATAATGACAGCGATGAGCTGAGCAACGATATATCTTTTGGAGGTAAGCATGAATAAATTTTTTGCGTTACTCTTCGCCTGTGTGGTTGTTGTTTCAGGTGTTTCAGCCAAAGAAATTCCTGCCAAACCTAACCCGCAAAGATTAGTCAATGACTATCACGGGCTGTTAAATGAGTCAGAGAAAGCTATGCTGGAGCAAAAGCTGGTGGCCTATTTTGATTCTACTTCCACTCAGATAGCTGTAGTTATTGAAACATCGTTGGAAGACGATGATTTGTTTGATTACTGCCAGCGTTTAGCTACCTCATGGGGTATTGGTGAGCAAGGAAAAAGCAACGGAGTACTCTTGTATATTGCCATTGATGACAAGAAGGTACGCATCCACACCGGCTATGGCATGGAGGGTGCGTTGCCCGATGCAATTTGTAAGCGCATCATCAGCTCCCGTATTTCACCCAACTTTAAAGCAAAACAGTTTTATACGGGTATAGATGAGGCCACGTCAGACATGATACTGGCGGCTCAGGGAGAATACCACTACGACCGTAAGAAAAAGGAAGGCGGCAAAGGCACTTTGCTGGTGGTACTATTCATACTCATTATTCTTGTGTTTGTTTTTCGCAACAAGGGCGGTGGTGGCGGTTCCAGAGGATTTGCCGGCCCCATGTTCTGGGGTACTTTCGGCAGCGGAGGCTTTTCATCCGGTAGTGGCGGAGGCGGATTTGGTGGTAGCGGAGGTTTTGGCGGCTTCGGAGGCGGCAGTTTTGGTGGTGGTGGTGCCAGCGGAAGCTGGTAACAGAATTCTTTTTCTTTAAGTGCTTGTGTAGCCTCTATTTTAGCTATTTTTGCCCGTATCTATGCAACAGGTTACTCTTCAAGGCAAAACATTTGAATTATTCATATCACAAAATCAGATTCAGGAACGTGTAGCGGAATTGGCGGCTCAGATTACGCGTGAATATGTTGGCAAAGACCCGCTGTTTTTGGGAGTGCTCAACGGCTCTTTTCTGTTCGCAGCCGATTTGTTGAAAGAAGTGCCCATTCCTTGTCAGATTAGTTTTATCAAACTCGCCTCTTACATCGGAACACAAAGTACCGGAGAGGTGAATACCCTGTTGGGTTTATCGGAGTCAATGCAGGGACGGCACGTCATTATATTGGAAGATATTATTGATACAGGACTCACACTTCAAAAACTTCTGACATTGGTAACTGAAAAAGAACCTGCTTCAGTAAAAGTTGCCGCCCTTCTTAATAAACCTGAAGCGCGCAAAACGGAAGTGCCCACGCATTACATCGGATTCAATACCCCCAATGAATTTTTGTTGGGATATGGTTTGGATGTTGATGGTTACGGAAGAAATCTGAAACATATTTATAAACTAAAAAATTAACACATCATGCTTAACATAGTATTATTTGGCCCTCCCGGTGCAGGCAAGGGCACACAATCAGAAAAACTCATTAAAAAGTACGGCTTGGTTCACCTTTCTACCGGTGATATTTTCCGCGCCAACATTAAAGGTGAGACAGAATTAGGGAAATCAGCCAAATCGTATATTGATGCAGGTCAGCTGGTGCCCGATGAAGTAACCATTGGTATGTTGAAAGCTGAAGCCGATAAGAACAAATCAGCAAAAGGATTTATTTTTGATGGCTTTCCCCGCAATTCAGCTCAGGCAGTTGCGTTGGATGCTTTTTTGGCTTCTGCTAACTCAGCAGTAACTTTAATGCTGGCATTGGAAGTAGAGGAAGAAGAATTAAAAAACAGATTACTGCTCAGAGGAAAAGATTCAGGCAGAGCAGATGATCAGGACCCTGCTATCATTCAAAAACGTATTGATGTATACAATGCTGAAACTATTCCTGTAAAAGACCATTACAGTGCACAGGGAAAATATAAAGGCGTAAATGGCATAGGAAGTATTGAACATATTTTTGATGCACTTTGCAGCATTATTGACGCAAGTTCAGCTCCAGCAGTAAAAACATCTGCACCTGTAGCTAAAAAGCAACCGGCCAAAAAAGTGGTTACGAAAAAAGCTCCTGCTAAAGTAGCTGCAAAAGAAGAAGTGGCCAAAGCAAAACCCGTAGCTAAAAAAACAGTTAAGAAAGCAACCGCAAAAGCGACCCCTAAAAAGGCAGCAAAAAAGGTTGCACCCAAGAAAGCCGTGAAAAAGTCTGTTGCTAAAAAGCCGGTGAAGAAAGCAGCAGCGAAGAAAGCCGTGAAAAAATCAGTTGCTAAAAAGCCGGTGAAGAAAGCAGCAGCGAAGAAAGTAGTGAAAAAATCAGTTGCTAAAAAAGTAGTAGCCAAAAAGGCTGTTAAAAAGACCGCACCTAAGAAAATTGTAAAGAAAGTAGTTGCGAAAAAAGTTGTTAAAAAAGCAGCGAAGAAAGTAGCTCCTAAGAAAGTGGTGAAAAAAGTAATAGCCAAAAAAGCTACTAAGAAGGTAGCCCCTAAAAAAGCAATTAAAAAAGTGGTAGCTAAAAAGGCAACAGCTAAAAAGGTTGCCCCAAAGAAAGTGGTAAAAAAGGTAGTTGCTAAAAAGCCGGTGAAGAAAGCAGCAGTGAAAAAGGTAGTGAAGAAAACAGGAGCTAAAAAAGCGGTTAAAAAAGTAACAGCTAAAAAGGCCGTTGCTAAAAAAGTCGTAAAAAAATCTTCACCTAAAAAAGCAGCGAAGAAAGTAGCACCTAAAAAGAACCTGAAAAAGGGCAAGAGAAAATAACCTGTGGCAGATTCTAACTTTGTAGATTACGTAAAAATTTGTTGTCGCTCCGGTAAAGGTGGTGCAGGAGCCATGCACTTTCACCGAGATAAAAATACAGCTAAAGGTGGCCCCGATGGTGGGGACGGTGGTCGTGGCGGACATATTATTCTACGTGGCAATAAACAATTGTGGACCTTGCTCCACCTTAAGTTTCGTAAACACGTGATTGCAGAGCCTGGTGCCAACGGAGAAGGCGGCTTACGCTCAGGTGCTGATGGAGAAGATGATATTCTGGATGTACCACTTGGTACCACTGCCAAAGATGCCGAAACAGGAGAATTTCTTTTTGAAATTACCGAAGACGGCCAGGAGATTATCTTACTGGCTGGCGGAAGAGGAGGACTAGGCAATCATCATTTTAAGTCGGCATCCAATCAAAGTCCCAGGCATTCTCAACCAGGGGAGCCCGGGAAAGAAGAGTGGAAAATCCTTGAGTTAAAAGTATTGGCCGATGTGGGTTTGGTAGGCTTTCCCAACGCGGGTAAATCTACTTTGCTTTCGGTTGTTTCAGCCGCACGTCCTAAAATTGCCAATTACGCTTTCACTACACTGGTGCCCAATCTGGGTATTGTGGAGTACCGTGATTTTCGTTCATTCGTTATGGCCGATATTCCGGGTATTATTGAAGGAGCGCATGAAGGTAAAGGCTTAGGTACACGTTTTCTTCGTCATATAGAACGTAACGCTATGTTATTGTTCATGATTCCCGCGGATAGTAAAAACATTCGGGAGGAGTACAAAGTGTTACTCACTGAGTTGGAATTGTACAATCCGGAGTTATTGCACAAAAAACGAATGCTGGCCATAACCAAAAGTGATATGCTGGATGAAGAGCTGATGAACGAATTACGTAAAGAGTTACCGGAAGAATTAGATACTATTTTTATATCATCAGTTACCGGTTACAACATCATGCAATTGAAAGATATGCTGTGGCAAAAAATTAACGGCTGATTTCAGTTTTGCATTATAATAAATAAAGCCCGACCGGATAACCGATCGGGCTTTATTTATTATGGATAATGATGTTTACTTCGATACGCTCAAAGTTGATGTTTGCTGAATGCCGCTCTCATTTTTAATCACCACTATGTATAAACCTGAACTAAGGCGGCTGATATTGATGGTTTGTTCCTGAGCAGTAATCTGGTGAACACTCATGCGTTGTCCAAGCACTGAATAAATTTCAAGTGTAAATACACCTTCTTGTGAACTTGCAATAGTCAATTCATTTCCACTAACCGGATTAGGATAAATGGTAAAGTTACTTGCGTTTAATTCTTTAATACCTACTGGCGCAACTTTTACTTGAACGTTAATATTTCCTTTGCAATTTTTACTGTCAGTTCCTGTTACGGTATATGTAGTGGTTGTGGCAGGGTTAGCTGTTACAACTGCTCCGGTAGTTGTATTTAACCCCGCAGGAGGGGCCCACTGGTAGGTGTTTGCACCTGATGCGGTAAGCTGAACCGAACTGCCTGAAAGAATAAATGGTGTTGGTGGCGTTACAGATATAGCAGGAAGTTGATTAACGTTTATGGTTTTGCTCGCATTATTAGTACAACCGTTGGCATCAGTTCCGGTTACGTTATAGGCTGTTGTAAATACAGGCTTGGCGTAAGGGCTAGCAATGGATGTACTGCTTAATGTAGAGGATGCCGACCACTGGAATAAACTTGCGCCCGAAGCATTTAATTGAATACTGTCGCCTATACAAACGGTATCTTTAGCGCTATTGATTACTACATTAGGAAGTGCACTTACTGCAATCAGGTTGTTGGCAGTTTGTGAATTGCTTCCAACAGAATTGGTGGCCATTAAGGTAATGGTGTAATTGCCTGCTGCGGTAAAACGTAATTGCGGGTTTTGTGAACTGTCATTACTGCCACTAATGAAATTAAAGGTAGTAGGAGTAATGGTCCATTTCCAACTTTGCGGAATGTTGGTAGAGGCATCAGATAAGGTAATGATGTCATTCACACATACACTGCTGTCGCTGGCACTGAAAACAATTTGCGGTGCGCTGGTAGGGTTGGTGTATAAATCACTTTCCCATAATCCGCGTCCGTAGGTTGCTGCACGTATGCGGCTGTTTAGGTGATTGTTGTTGTCATACCAAATTTCCAGTTCAGTTACTTCAGCAGTTGCAGGAAGACCAGTTCTGAATGCACTCCAGTCGCCCATAGTCGAGTCTCTGTAAAATACACCTAAATCAGAACCCACATAAAGTGCATCTGCATTGCCTTTTATATCAATCACCAAACAGTTCATGGCCACATTGGGTAAAGTTCCGCTGATGTTTGTCCATGATTGCCCGAAGTTGGTAGAACGGTATACTTTGTTGCTTAATGTCATATAAACAACGCTGTCTTTAGTAGGGTGTGCTTCAATATCTGTAGCTCTTGCTGCTACAGGTAATGATGAGCTCAGGTTGGTCCAGCTAGGTGTGGCAGCCATGCAATCATCAGTTCTGAAAAGTTTATTGTCGGCCCTTACCATATAGAGTATGTTGGTGTTTTTAGGAGATTGCTCCAGCACGGTAATGTTTTGTGAATTGCTTCCGGCTAAACCGGTTGATATTTTAGTAAAGCTGGGTGTTGTAGCTTTTGCATTGGTTGTTCGCCATACATTTTTATACCCAATAAACATGGTAGCGTTTGAAGTGGCATGTTGAATAAAAGGTGTTACCCAGTCACCCTCTTCATTAATTCCGTTTTTGCCGTTTGCTGCAAAATCTCCGAAAGAAGAGCCTTTGTTACTGGAGCGCCTGATGTCACCATAATAAAGTGATCCCCATATATAGTTGTCGTTGCTGTAATCAATAATACACTCCATACCGTCTCCGCCAATTTCGGTGGTCCAGTTACCATTGTTGTAAATTGCGGTGCCGTTATCTTGGTAACCGTTTATCACTAAGTTTTTGGTTATTTTACTCTGGCCTATTTTATATACCTGCCCAATACCTAAGCCGCTGCTTATGTCGTTCCATGCACTGCCTCCATCGGTAGTGTAATAGATGCCTCCATCGTTTCCAACATACAGCCTGTTGTTGTGTTTTGAAATCGCAAAGCAATGGTTATCGGCATGTACTTCAGGAGCATTGTCGCCAACCCAATGGGCGTTAATGTCCCAGGTTTGTCCGCCATCAATTGACTTGAAAATATTTACACCACCTACATACATTACGTCTTCATCTGCAGTATCAACGGCCAGACAGAGGTCATACCAAGCTTGTCCTTTTGTGGTGTCGCTTCCGTCAGATTGATACCCCATAATGTTGGGAGAATTGGAACGCAGTGAGAAATTCAACCCATTATCAGTTGACATGTAGCACCCTTTAAATGTGCGCTGTTCGGTAAGTATCAGGTATACTTTGGACGGGTTAGCTGGTGTAACTCCTATTACCATTCTTACTGCTGAAGGTAAGCCGCTGGTAATTTGTGTCCAGGTTTCTCCTGCATTGGATGAACGGTAAAATTTTCCGTCACCTGTAGCATATACTACACTCGTATCTCCGGGCTTGTAATACATATCTTTTGCATTGAATGTAGCCGATTTTTTGGTCCAGTTACTGCCACCATTAATGGATTTGTAAACACCGGATGAAGTTGCTGCAAGTAATACGTTTGTTGCTTTAGGGTTTTGAAGCATAGCGCCTACAGTTAGGTTGCCCATACCAGTGTTGGATGTGTTCCAGGTAGTTCCTGCATCAGTAGTTTTCATCACGCCTACTCCTTTGGAATCGCTGGCATCGCGGTCGCCCGTTCCTATCCACATAGTATTGGGGTTACTGTAATCAATCACTATGCTCGATACACCAAGCGTAGGTAAATTGTCTGTATTACTTGTCCATGTTGCACCATGGTTGGTAGTTTTCCATAAGCCGCCTGAGGGTGCTCCGATGAAAATGGTATTGGCACTGGTGGGGTGAATAGCAATGGCATTGATGCGACCTAATCCGTTGGGTTGTCCTGTACCGTTGTTGGGTAAAGGGCGCGGACCAAGTTCAGTCCAGTTGCCACTTAACGACATGGTGGAGTAGGGTAGCGGATTCCATGAACCAAAATAATTGAGGTATTCATTCATGTTGTGACCGGCAGCAGGGCGCGTACCGTCAGGGTTTACACGACTTTGCATGTAATACTCCCAGCGTTTGAAAGGTTTGTAGCTGCCCGCTTTATTGTGGTCACGGTTGGTCCAGTACTTTTTAAAAGCCCTTTGCACATCAAAAAAATTGATGTCGGGGTTTTGCATCATTTCGATGTAGTAGGGCGTATTGAACGTATCGTCAACTGCCGGATTAAAATTGTTGTTTTGTGCCAGCGCACCGGTAGTGGCAATGAATACCAGTGATAATGCTGTGCTGAGTTGGAGTAAAATCTTCTTCATCAATGTTGTTGTATAATGTTCAAATATAACCTAAAAATACAAATTTCCACTTCGAAGGCGAACGGGCGTTAGGGCATAAACGTACAGATTACTTTAGAAGCTTCTTTACAGAGATTGAATATGAATTTTCGGAGAGCTTTCTTTTAACCCTAACAGGTCTTTATGCTTCCGTATAAAGACCTGTTAGGGTTAGTCTTTTTTAAATAAACAAGCCCTGAAAGGGCGAACTACTCTATGCTAGGGGTGATAGCCCCTCGGCACGCAATGCATAAACAAGTCAAAAGGATAGTTCCTTTTTACACGAACCACAGTGAGTTTTCAATCATACCGCCCCGTCAAAAATTTCTTCAGCAGTTCATCGGTAATACCCAGCGGGTGGCCTTTGTACAGCACTTTACCTTTAGGTGAAATAATGTACGTAACCGGTGTGCCCGTTACTTGCAGGCGGGTAAGGTAATCAGCTTCTAAAGGAATAAGCCAGCGAAGAGTAGAAGTATCATTTCGCATTTGTTTGAGCCAGTACCTTTGGTCAGAGAAGGCATGTACAAAAAGCACCTGTATTTTTTTGTTGCTGCTGTTTTGCTGCTGAATGTCGCGCAGGTGAGTGGTGATGTCGTTGTAGTTCTGTTCATACGGACTAATGAGGTTAAGCACTACATATTTTTGTTTAAAGGACGAGAGTTTAAACTCATTTTCTTTTTTATCCAGCAGAGTAAGCTCCGGTGCGTTGTTGCGTAGCAGTGGTGTGGTATAAAATTGTTGCACCAGTTCAATCTTTGACCGAGCGGGATATTTGGGGTATTGTTGTAAAAACTCACTGCACAGTTGTTTCATTTGTTCGATGGTGAGCGAGTCGCGAAACGCAGGGTCTTTATGGTCGAGCAGCAGATTGTACATGCATTCGGCAGTAATGGCATCGGGTAAATTTTGTGTTTGTTTTTTGAGTTGTTTAACGGTAGCGGTAAACAGTGAAATCTGCATACTGCTGCTGCGTATTTGTTTGGTTACAGCACTATCATAAGCCTGATTACTGGTATATTGGCTTACTAAAGATTTGTACAAACTGAAACCAACATAGCGGTTATTTATTTTTGTATAGGGAGCAAATTTTTTGTGCTCAAATATTTTGTAGGCCATTTTATTGGTAGCCGTATCTACTACGCCAGCCAGCATACTCAGTACCTGCATATCCAACAACATGGTAGTGTAATCATCCACACCCATGCCGGTTATTTTTTTAGCCTGAAGTAGGTACTGCTCCGTAGTTTTTTCAGCATTGGCCTGATTGATTTTGTTCAGCGATTTGTAAGCGAGTTGAGTGGCTGCATCAAAGGCTTTGCATCGAGCGCAAAGTCCGGATATTTGCCAAAAGTCTACTGGAGCCGATGGATTAAATGAGGCCTGCAATTGGCTTTCTGTAAACAGAAAAAAACTGATGGGATACACGGCATTTTTGTAATACGCTTTCAATTGTATTTCCCCGGGATTTTGCAGCTGCCCTTTGATGGTAAATTTGCCGTTGCTGTCAGGAACTATTGTTTCCTCAGCAATTTTTTCATAGGCATACCACCTTATTTCTACTCCTTTCTTTAAAGGTGTTTTTCCGGTAATAGTAAATGTGAAGGCAAAAGAAAAGGATGTTGTTGCCATTAGCAACAACATCCCCGCATAGTATTTTAACATGGTAAGCTTAACGGTTTTTGAGCAGGTCGCGAATCTCGCTCAGCAATTTTTCTTCGTTGCTGGGTGCTGGAGGTGCAACAGGTGTAGCATCGTCTTCTTTTCTTTTCGCGGCATTCATACCTTTAATAATCATAAACAATACAAATGCTACAATGATGAAATTAATAACGGAAGAGATAAAAACCCCGTATTTCACTGCGCCAAACAAAGTAAGGTCTTCCAACTTACTCAGTTGAGCAGCATCAAGTGCAGGCTTTAACAACAGAGGAGTTATCACGTCATCAATAAATGAACTCACAATTTTTCCGAAAGCTCCACCAATAATAACACCCACTG
>JAGPCK010000119.1 GCA_018058135.1 Bacteroidia bacterium
TTTTTCAGTACTTTTGAGGTTCAAAACATAATTCAAAACTCATGAGCACAACAGCACTGAAAACAACAGCATTAACTGATTTACATTCTTCACTGGGAGCCAAAATGGTTCCGTTTGCAGGTTTTAACATGCCTGTGTTGTATACCAATCTTATTCAGGAACACCATGCAGTAAGAAATTCAGTAGGCGTGTTTGATGTGAGCCACATGGGTGAATTTATGTTGAAGGGTGAAAAAGCATTGGACCTTATTCAGGCAGTAACCAGCAACGATGCATCAAAACTTACTGACGGCAAAGTGCAGTACAGTTGCCTGCCCAATAATGAAGGCGGTATAGTTGATGATTTGTTAGTTTACCGCTGGAAAGAAAATGAGTATTACCTGGTGGTAAATGCAGGCAACATTCAAAAAGACTGGGACTGGATTTCGAAACACAATACCTACGGTGTTGAGATGGTAGACATGAGTGACGGTATGTCGCTTTTAGCCGTTCAGGGACCTAATGCCATTAAAGCTTTACAGAAACTTACAAACGTTGACCTGAGTATTATGGAATACTACACATTCAACATTGGCACAATGGCCGGTATTGAAGGTGTAATTATTTCCAATACAGGATACACCGGAGCAGGAGGGTTTGAATTATACGTAGCTAACGCAGATGCCCGCAAATTGTGGGACGCTGTAATGGAAGCCGGAAAAGAGTTTGACATCCTGCCTTGCGGACTGGGTGCACGTGATACCCTTCGCTTAGAAATGGGTTTCTGCCTGTACGGTCATGATATTGATGATACTACTTCACCTATTGAAGCAGGTTTAGGTTGGATAACCAAATTCACCAAGGATTTTACCAAGAGTGATTACCACAAGCAGTTAAAAGAGCAAGGCGTACAAAAGAAACTGGTAGGCTTTGAAATGATTGACCGTGGTATTCCTCGCCAGCACTACAAAATTGTAGACGCAGCAGGAAATGAAATAGGCGAAGTAACTTCAGGTACACAATCACCAACTTTGGGTAAAGCCATAGGCATGGGGTACGTAAAAACAGAGTTCGCCAAAACAGACACCGAGATTTTTATCAGCATTCGCGAGCAATCCATTAAAGCGAAGGTGGTTAAACTACCTTTTATTCAGAAGTAATTTTTAACTAAAACTTAACCACCTGCACATGTATAACCTTGACGTAGTGTTAACACCCGCCATGTTACCACTCTATCAGATAGAGGGTAAAATTGTGGTGGTGATAGATATACTGCGGGCAACATCATCCATGTGTGTGGCGTTTGAAACAGGTGTGGAGGCCATTCTTCCGGTAAGCACGCCCGAAGAATGTGCCACTTACCAGTTCAAAGGATTTGTATGTGCCGCTGAGCGTGACGGCATGGTGGTGGAAGGGTTTGACATAGGCAATTCTCCCTTCAGTTACCTGGATAAAAAACTCAAGGGAAAAAAACTGGCCATCACCACCACTAACGGTACGTATGCCATACAACATGCGCGGCATGCTCACCAACTGGTGATAGGTTCATTTTTGAATTTGAAATCTTTGTGTGAATGGCTCACCACGCAAAACCGCGATGTAGTGTTGTTGTGTGCCGGCTGGAAAAACAAATTTAATTTAGAAGATACCCTTTTTGCCGGTGCAGTGGCCTGGCATACACATGAACATTTTGCTACCATGAGTGATGCGGCCATTGCCGCTCAGGATTTATATGAGTTAGCAAAAGTTGATTTGTATAAATACATACTTAAATCATCGCACGCACACCGCTTTAAAACACTACACATTGAACGCGATATAGAGTTTTGCATGCAGCAAAGCATATACAGTTCCATCCCCGTTTTAGATGGCGATTACCTGGTAAAAATGGAACAGCCGGGAAGAGCTTAAATGCCTTGTATTAACTTCAAAGGCAACTGTTCGCTTAATGGCGAAACTTTTAGTGACTTTTCTTACATATAAAGCCCTGAAAGGGCGCTCTAGAAAATGCGAGGGGTATAGCCCCTCGGGTGCGGCTCAAAGGTGTGTTTCGTGATGACACGAACCACAGCAAGTGAGGTGTTTCGAATGACACGAAACACAGAGAAAATATTTATTTTGGAAATAGATTTAGTTCTAACAGTTTTAGCATCATGAAAATAAGTAGTGGAATTTTTCTCATCTTTTATTTAGTATCATGTATTAGTAGTTGTGTGTATCTGATTCCGTTTATAGCACCTAAGCCTGAAGAATTTAAGCTTTACAAAGAAAATAAAATCGGGATAATAGGGTTATCGGAAGTCAAGGGGAATGGAGGCTATTACTTTTGTAATGAAGATAATCAAATTACAAAAGGTAAAAAATATACTGGTTATTACAGGTTTAAATCAAATGGGGAATTACATATTGAAGAAAATATTCCTAAAGATAATCCAGACAGTGCTTACCATTTTATGAAAAGTACAATCGACCTTGATATAGATAAGACTCTATATGGATATTATTCAGCAACAGGAATCAATATTAAAATGGAATATGTGCGTGAAATAAGAGAGAAGCTAGTAAGCATTTTTTATGAAAGTACAGGGGTGCTAAGTAAAAATGGAGATACTTTATTTGTTAAAGAACATAGGGTTCTGAAAAATGGCAAAATAGAAACCCTTAATCGAACCTGTATATATTATCCTTTTCAAAAGTAGTCTTGCTAATCAACCCTAAATTAATACATTTCTGTATTGAAGAAAAGACAATAGGTGACAAGCAGAGCGAACGAGGTAAATTAAAAACAGCATTCACATGTTTTCAATTGTGCATTCATCTGTGCAATCAGTGGCATTTTCCCATTCGTTAAATGTATATCGAGTCAGACGGATGATGATGCTTACTTCAACTTCTCATTTTCCTGATGCCTTGTTGCATCACGTTTAGTTTTTTTGTCTAAGTTTTTTTGAAGGGCATCCGTAAGGTCAACACCCGTTTGGTTAGCTAAGCAAAGCAGCACCCACAACACATCCGCCATTTCATCGGCCAGGTTTACTTCTTTATCGCTGGCCTTAAAAGATTGCTCCCCGTATTGGCGGGCCATTATACGCGCTACTTCACCCACTTCTTCCATTAAAATGGC
>JAGPCK010000120.1 GCA_018058135.1 Bacteroidia bacterium
GGGCAATAGATAAAGCGGTGTAACTCACGTGTGGTAACTTTCGTTGTACACAAATCTATTTCTTTCACCTTAATTTTAGGTATTAAGCTTTCCTTCTTTGTTGATTAATGAGCAGAATTACGCCTGATATGAGTAGAAAAGTAGCCATTATGAAGTAGGCCCAGGTAATAGACGAACCCGTATGAAAAAATGCGGAACTGAATACATAGATAAAAATGGCCCTCATTAACACATTACTCATATTAAACACACTATTCACCCGCCCTATGAGTTCATTGGGCACATGGTTAAAGAGGTAGGTGAGGCGTAGCACACGTATACCGGCATTAGTAAAACCTAAAATTACGGAAATGGTATACAGTATCCACACCTCGCGAGAGGCCCAGCACCAGTAAAAAATGGCAGAGGTAACCAAGGTAAGTATAACTACCCCGGTGTACGTTTTTTTCTGTCCGAATAAACGGGCAATAAATACTCCGGCCAGCACTGCTCCCAACGCATAAATGGTATCTGCCGCTGCAAACACATATCCCGGCTTTTGCAGGTGGTTTTCTACATAGGCCGGAAGTACAGCATGAATTTCAACAATAAGGGCTGCAAACACCGCATACGAAAAAAGTCCGAAGAACAGTATATTCAGATTGCTGCGCAAAAACTGAAATCCTGAGCGGATACGTTTGAACATACTTCCTGTTTCAATATGTTTTTCAATAACAGGGGTGTATTTAATGCCAGCAACGAGCAATGCTGCCAAAATATAGGTAGCCGCATCAACAGCAAATATTTTTTGTATGGGCCACGTTTCAATATGTATGGGAATAGCAAACTCAACTCCGCCCAACTTAAACGAAGCCACTGTTAACATGCCTTCAATGAGCAGGGCAGCCAAACCACCTGAGAGGATAGAAACGGTTTGGCCCACCACTTCAATGTTAGAATTTACTTTTTCATATTCTTCCTTTTCACTCACCTCTTGTGCAAATGCATACAATGCTGGATAGTGTACGTTGTAATTGAGCATGGTTATGGCAAACACCGCTATAATGTGCCAGGCCTGTAAAGCCTGTGTGTACCCCAGGTAGCTGATGCCCGCAATGAGTAGTCCACAAACTATATTGAGTAGCAACATTACACTTTTGCGGCTGTAGCGGTCAATAAGAGAGCCGGCATATAATCCCCAGAATAAAACCACAACAGTTATAATGGCATAGGCAGTATTGAATAAATCACCTGAGTGTTGGCGGGCAAAATACCATGGAATAGCCAGCATACTGATGCCCTGAGACAAGCCTGAAACGGCATTGGCAGTATACAATAAATGAAGGGCTCGGGTATTTTTCATGGGGCGTGCAAAAGTAAGTGCTGCTAGTTTATTTTTGTAACTCAATCTTATGGGCGAATCAACCAAAGCATATACCTTTTCACAATTCTGCGAAAAAGCAAGAAAGTACTGTGCTTATCAGGAACGATGCCACAAGGAACTTCGAAATAAACTTTTTGAACTGGGTGCAGATAGTGAACTGGTTGAGCAGGTAATTGCTAAAATGATTGAAGAAAATTTTCTGAATGAAGAACGATTTGCAAAAGCTTTTGCAGGTGGTAAGTTCAGACAGAAGCAGTGGGGTAAAAATAAAATCATTCAGGAGTTAAAAATGAGGCAGATTTCACCCTATTGTATCAAGATAGCCCTGATGGAAATACCTGATGACGATTATATGGCTACTCTCAGAAAAGAAGTGGAGAAACGCAATGGACTGAAAAAGAATATTAACAACAGATATGTTTTACACAAGATTGCTAAACAACTTGTCAGCAAAGGCTTTGAGTCTGACATGGTTTGGAAGGTGTTGTTATCAGAAGTTTAAAACAGGATTAAATATCTACACAGCAGCGACTTTGTTTTGAAATACTTCCTTTTTACCTATTTTTGCACCCAATCAATTAAAAAATATATCATATCATGAAAAAAGTTGCATTACCATTATTTGTAGCGGGAGCATTGTTCCTTGCTGCTTGCGGAGGCGAAAAGAAAACTGAAGCCACTGCAGAAACTACTGATTCCACAGCTGTAACTGAAGAGGGTGCTGTTTCTGAAGAAGCCACTACTACAGAAGACGGAGCTGCTCCTGCCGAAGAAGCCACCACTGAGGCTACTACTACTACCACCACTACCCAATCTTCAGGTTCTACCAAATCTTCAGGTACTGCCAGCAAGAAAGAAGAAGCTGCTCCAACTAAAAAAATTGTTCCTACCGCTTTAGAAATAGGACGTTTTACCCAGTTAGCCAAATGCGTTGAAGCTACAGGTTTAGGTGGTGAGTTAGGTAGCGAAGGTCCAATTACACTTTTTGCTCCAAACGATGAAGCTTTTGCTAAAATACCTGGTATCAGTATTGATGAATACCTGAAACCAGCTAATAAAGCTAAATTAATTAAAGTACTTGCTTTGCACGTAACTAAAGGCAACGCTACTTTGGATGATATGGCCGGTGCTCCTGCTTTCTTAACCAGCGGTGGTAAATCTATCAAAGTTAAAAAGACAGATAAAGGATTTACTGTTGGAAAAGCAAACGTTGTTAAAGGCAACATCAAATGTACCAACGGTATGATTCACGAAATCGATGCTGTACTCTTACCTTCTGATTATTAATCGTTAGCAGATAATACTTTTTTATAAAATGCCTCCCGAAAAACGGGGGGCATTTTATTTTATATTCTTTTCAAACTTCCTCATTTGGTAATGCTGCGAATTGCCCTTTACTTTGTAGAATAATTCTAAATAAGATTATGGACGCATTAAAATCAATACTCACCATATATACCGAGGCTACTCCCAACCCCGAAACCATGAAGTTTGTGGTAAACAAAATGATTCTTCCCGCTAAGAGTGCTGATTTCCCCACCCGTGAGTCGGCTCAGCATTCACCTTTGGCTCAGAAATTATTTGACTTCAATTTTGTTCAGGGAGTATTTATTATGAACAATTTTGTTACGGTAACAAAAACAGCAGGCACTGAATGGTTTGATGTAAATCCTATACTCAAGGAGTTTATTAAAGCATATGTTGAAGCAGGTGATCCGATAATGTTGGTAGAAACTACCG
>JAGPCK010000027.1 GCA_018058135.1 Bacteroidia bacterium
CCCACCTAAGCGTAGGTTGCGCCTACGCTTTTCTTTTATGTAGCTTGCAGCTACAGTAGCGCCATACCCGATGAGACAGCAGCAACTTCATGGTATTTACACTTGCTTTTACTGCTTTTTATCACCAGTTTTACACTGCAAAGTGTGGATGAGTTTTTTCACACTCTGCCGTTAGCCACAATTATAAAAAACCGAACTAAATGACAACTTTTTCAGTAATAGCCTCAACATTATCAGAAAAGGAATTAGGAAATTTTATAAAAGAAAAATACCAGCTATCAGAAAATTTTAAATGTAAATTATTTAGAACGGGAGTAAACCATACTTACTTTATTTCTAATAATGAAACAAAATTTGTTTTTAGAGTTTATTGTCATAAATGGCGAACAAAAATAGAAATCCAGCAGGAATTGGAACTTTTAAACTTACTTAAAGAAAATAATCTTTCCATTTCATTTCCGATTTCTGATCAAAATGGAGATTTAATTCAAGAAATAAATGCACCCGAAGGATTAAGATATGCCGTGCTTTTTACATTTGCAGAAGGTGAAAAAATGCGATTTATGACAAATAAAACCTGCTATGCAATTGGTTCAATTATGGCTAAGATTCATAATATAACTGCCAGCAAAAAAATTGATAGGGTAAGCTACAATTCTGATATTCTTTTGAATAAAGCTTATAATTATCTAAACTTATTTTTTTCTGATGATTTAAGTGAAATGAAATACATCAAACAAGTTAGCTCTAAAATATCTAAGGAGTTTGAAGAAAATAATTTGTTAGAAAATCAAAGAGGAATAGTTCATCTCGATATTTGGTATGATAACTTGAGCGTAAATAAGGAAGATGAAATTACAATTTTTGACTTTGATAATTGTGGAAATGGATTTCTGATTTTAGATGTCGGTTATTTTTGTAAGCAACTATTTTTTATTGAATCTGACAAAAACGAATATGAAATGAAAATTGAAAGTTTTCTAAACGGTTATAGAAAAGAAAGAAGTTTATCCGAAGAAGAACTGAAATTAATTCCAGAATCAGGAGCATCTATTTTTATATTTTATCTTGGCGTTCAGGCTCAAAGATTTGATTGGTCAAATATATTTTTAACGGAAAACTATCTTAAAATGTATATTGGAAGAATAAAAAACTGGATTGATTACTATAAAGCAAAAGAAATAACTGCGGCTAACAAGGTATTGGCATAATGGCGGTTTACATTCTTCGATTGAACATTCGTGCAAGGTTCAACTTTCGTACTTCGATTGAACTTTTGTACTGAAAATACGCCACTACGCCAATACCAAAACCGTTAGTGGTAAATGGCGGAACACCTAAAATAATTTAGACATCATGACAAAAATAAATCTTTCATATCGCATCGGGACAATCAACGACATTGACCAGTTACAAGAGCTTGCCATAATTGCAAACGGACAATTTCAAAGTGTTTTCACGCCAGACAATTGGGAAATATTCAATGGCAATTTGCATGACAGACAAAAGTTTATTGACATACTTAAAATTGCCAAATGCTTTGTTTGCCTCGACCATGACAAAATAGTTGGCGTTGCTTATATTGTACCAGGCGGTAACCCTACAAATATTTTCAAGTCTGAATGGTCTTACATTAGGATGGTTGGTGTTAATCCAAAACATAGAGGACAAGGCATCGCAAAAACACTTACAGAAAAGTGTATTGACTTCGCCAAACAAAGCAACGAAAAGACTATTGTGCTGCACACTTCAGAATTCATGGACGCTGCAAGACATATTTATGAAAACCTAGGCTTTACCGTCCTTGAAGAAATTCCTCTTTTGTACGGCAAAAAATATTGGTTGTACACGTTAAACCTAAACTGACAATGCTACGTACCTCCATGCGTGGGAAAGTTAACAGATATTGTAATGACACACACCAAAACTATAACGACAATTCTATTTTTACTCTTGACGATAAATTCATATGGACAAGTAGTCAAAAGAAAAAACTATTTCCCAATTTGGACTTTTCACCAAGACAGCATTAATATTCACGGACTTTCAATCGGGCTTTTGTCATTTAACAGTGAACCAAGACATACAAACACAAACGGAATTAAGTTAGAGTTAATTGGTGTAGGAATTATAATTCCCCTAATACCAAGCAGTCCAATTGTTGAAACAGACAGTGCCTTTATAGAATTAGAAAAAGAACCATTATCCGAGAGAATAAACGGATTAAATTTATCTGCATCGGGGTCAGCTTGCCATTGTTTGACAAATGGACTGACCGCAGGTTTTCTAGGACAAATACATTTTCAGGTTAATGGTATATCAACATCTCTTGTTATGAACTTTACACAGAAACATAATGGAGTTATGACAGCATTATTCAATTATGCTTACTATATGAATGGTTTACAATTTGGTTTTTTAAACAATGGACATAAAACGAAAGGACTTCAAATTGGTATGCTTAGTAACAATGCTCACGAAATGAGTGGACTTCAAATCGGACTGTTCAACAAATCAAAAAAACTTAAAGGACTTCAAATCGGTCTTTGGAACGTAAACCAAAAACGAAAACTGCCATTAATTAATTGGAATTTTAAGCTACACAAGGAATGACGAAAATCAGAACCTTTGCCCCACCTGAGCGTAGGTTGCGCCTACGCTTTTCTTTTATGTAGCTTGCAGCTACAGTAGCACCATACCCGATGAGACAGCAGCAACTTCATGGTATTTATACTTGCTTTTACAGCTTTTTATCACCAGTTTTACACTGCAAAGTGTGGATGAGTTTTTTCACACTCTGCCGTTATACACAAATCTTGACAGTAGTGTCATCTTCAATAACCAGACATGAGACGAGCTTTGTATAAACAAACTACGTGTGTAAAGAACTTTTTTAAACGGCCCATATTAAATAACAAATAAATTTACATCACATAATTTCAGCGAAATAAAACTCATGAAATGAAAACAAATAAATCCTGGTTGCTTATTTCGTTACTGTTTGTAATAATAAGCTCGTGCAAAAAAGACAACTCCTTGGAGTTTAAAGAACGAGGCTCATTAATTGCGTTTGAACAAAAGGGACACTTCACAGCGAGACAGATCATTGAAAATGTTGACAAACTGTCTGTACAAGGCACAGCTGTGCATGGAGTAACTTATTACTCTATTACATATCGTACCGAGTATGATGGGAAACAAATTGACACTAAAGGGTTGTTGATTGTACCTGATGATGTCGATTCAGTTTATCTTATTGCATATTTTAAAGGGACGCAATTGCCTGTAAAGTTGCTTAATTTTTATGATTCACAAAATGAAACACCTTCAAATTATGATGGAGGCAAGGAAAATTTCTTAGAAACAAGAAATATGGGGTTGACATGGGCATCTGCTGGTTATACTGTTTTTATGCCGGATTACATTGGTTTCGGAAGTACAATTGATAAAGAGCATCCGTACCTTTATTATCCTGAAATGTTTAAAGCAAACATTGACGGGCTTATTGCTACAAAACAATTTATTGCTAACAAGGGTCTTGCTTACGACAACCGTTTATTTCTCACAGGTTGGAGTGAAGGCGGTGGCGCATGTTTATCCGCTCATAAATATATACAAGAAACATATACCTCAGAATTCACAGTAGTTGCAAGTTCAGGTTTGGCCGGTCCTTATCATTTCAATCGTTTCATTGATGTATTACTTTCTAAAAAAGATGAGGATTTAAACATCAGTAATATTTTCTCATGGGGCGTTTATTCGCTAAATAAATTTTCTGATTTGAAACGACCTACAGACCAAATATTTGCATACCCTGTTTATGACCAGTTTGCAGCAATGTTTCCCCCGTCAAAAAAAATATCAGAAACATTAAACAATTATTTTCTATCAAAGATTATGGATGGTACTGACGTTAAGTTTCGACAGGTACTTGATAAAAACACATTCTCAGAAGGGTGGAAGCCCGTTGGAAAAGTTTATCTACATCATGGTGATGCAGATAATGTTGTTTACTTTTTTAATTCTACAGATACAAGAGACGGATTAACCGCAGCAGGTGGCGATGTAAAACTTTACACCTATCCCGGTGGAGGGCATGTTACTGAATTAGAAAATTATATTACTAAAACATTGGGTGATTTTAATCTCTTAAAATGAAATATTTATATTGTTTTCAAATAATAATAGGATGCAGTTTTACACTTCGGGCACAAAACACCCTGCGTCCAAACATCTATTTCCAAAATATGCATTACTATAATGCGGCAGTGGGCATAAGCGACACCTCTGCCATACGAAGTTTTGCTTTCTATGCGAAAGATAAATTTGTTAGCATAGACAATGATGTAGTATGGAACAAACCGGTTAATATTTATCTTAATCACATTTACAAGCCGAACCGAAAGAATTCCTTTAACGTGTCATACATATATGATGGATATTCGTTCTACAGTAGGAACACGCTTTACACAGGTTATACACGCGTATTCAGCTGGGGTAAATCACAAAAGTTGAGCATTGGGGGCCGTGCAATTTTTAATTTAGATAAAATCAACTGGGATAAATTAGGGCAAATAAAAAGCAAGCCTTCATCAGGTTTATACTTTACCCCCGATTTTGATTTGGGTGGACAATATCAATTGGGTGGATTAATACTCGGAGTGTCTACAAAAAACCTATTTGCAAATTCAGTTAATGTGGATGGCGAAGAATTAATCAAGAATTGGCGAGAACTATACATCAACGCCTCCTATACACATGCTTTGTTCAATCAAAACCTCAAAATCTCTCCTTATATTTTATATTTACGGGAAAGAGATGTTGAATTAGATGCCGGACTCAACCTAACACTGTTCAAAACGGTTGATTTGTCCTATGCATTCCGCATCTTTGAATTACGCAGCATATATGTACTCAAATTAACATTGCCCAAACGTATACAGGTTGGTGCAGCCGTTGACCATTCTTCTATTTTCTCTGATACTAATGTGGATGTTCTTGTTGGATATAGCTTCTAAAAAGAACAGCAAAGAGTATGCGTATAACACGGGTTTTGCGTCAGGTGGGCTTACAGCATTTTGTTTATAATGAACTTTAGTAATAAATTGAAACTTGTGCTCCGAAACCCGCCCGAACGCAAAGCGCTAAATCGTTATATGGAAACGTAACATCAAAACATAATACATTCTAAAAACAAAAGAATGAAGTGTGTTTTTACACAAAAAGACACAAAGCCAACAAATAATGATTTGAAAAAAGCATTATGCGGCACGTATGCATTATGGGATACTCTTGTGGCATTTACTAAAAATGCTCACGCCCACCTAAGCGTAGGTTGCGCCTACGCTTTTCTTTTCTGTAGCTTGTAGTTACCCTAAACAAACAGCGGCAACTCAACAGCCCCCTAAAAAACCAACACATCCATGTAGTTTTTATCCCAAAAAGTATATTTTTGTCTTATCTAAATTTTAATACGTATGAAAAAAATATTTTTTGCTGCAGCTCTTTTGGCTTTGGCATTTACCGGTTGTAAAAAAGATGATGACGACAACAGCGTTACACCCACCCCAACTCCTACTCCCAACCGATATAATGTTGCCCTTACGGTAGATGGCAGTTCCGTTACCTACACTGACGGGAAAAACACCTTTGAACAAGCTGCGGGCTCCAGCAAACAAACCCGCCCTTTGCCTGAGTTTTCTACTGCTTCCTATTATTCCAATATTTTTTCTGACAATACCGTAGGAGGTGTGAGCATATACAAGGGTGAAATGAGCTTTCAGGGTGCTTACCCTGATGATGCTGATTTTGTAGCCTATTTTGCTCCCGGAAATTACTTGTATTCCACCCCTACAACGGATGGTATAGAAATTTTGCATGTAGATGCCACCGGACAGGTGTGGAGCAGCATTAAAGGCACGCAAAGCGGGGCGGTATTTAACATTACCAGCACACAGCAATTCAGCATCTTTGGCGATACGTATGTGGATGTAAAAGGCACCTTCTCGTGCAAGCTGTACAACGAAACCGGTACCCAATCGAAAACAGTTACCAACGGTTCCTTCTACCTGTCGTACGGTAATTTTTAGTTGCACGCAGTTCTTACGTAAAAGCATTTATCAAAAATTGGTGTGGTAAGTTTAACAGCCTTCCGAAATGTTGCACTTTCATTTCCTGAAGCAACAGAAGCACCTCATTTTGAAAAAAATTCCTTTCGGGTAAAGGGAAAAATATTTGCCACCTGTGACGAAAAAAACAACAGGGCCTGCCTCAAATTATCTGAAACAAACCAGGACCTGTTTTCATTGCCCGACAAAAGCGTGGTGTATCCCGTAAACAATAAGTGGGGCAAACAAGGATGGACCATGGTGGAACTAGGTAAGGTAAGCAAACGCCTGTTTACTGCTGCAATCTCTGCAGCCTATTGCGAAGTGGCGCCTGCTCAACTGGCTGCGTTGGTTAAACAACCTTAACTGCTGCAGTTGAATTAAAAAGTAAGGTTATTTGTTCAAGTTGTATTTGAAGTACTCGGTATGCTCTTGAAACTTTTAAGCGATTATACCTCCATTGCTGTTTTTAGTATGTAGTCATGGATTATCTATACTTGCTTTTATTCTTATTTTTCGCCAGCTTTACAGAACAAAGCGTAAGAATGTTTTTCACCTGCTGCGTTATGAAACCAACCAAACATTAACATAAAACCCGGAGGACAAAAAATGGCACAAGAAGGAACAAAAGAAAACCCGTGGAAACTAAAAACCCCGCCACTTACATCAGACTATGAAATGTACAAAGATGAAAAGGATGGAAAGGAAGTAATAGTATGTGTGGTTGGTAAAACAACCTTGCTTTATGATTACCGTTGCCTGAGCGACCTTCACGTTATGCTTAAAAAGCACGGTGATTGGATGGAACTTGGCAGTGCAGACGAACAAAAGCCGGCTAAAGAAGGAACCGTTGAAGCCTGGGGCCGTTCAGAGAAAAACCCTGTAGGGGGCTGGTATGGATTAAAGAAGGGGCTTCGGGGGCGCTTTGGCATGTATGTTCCGCCACTAATGGAAAAGCTGGGGCTGGCAGAAGTAACACATGATGCCAAGGGAAATAAAATGAAAGCCAAATAACCCTGAGCAAAATTAAATTTCTCACGTCATGCAACAGAACAAAACCTACCCGATTGTGTGTTTGGAACACATCTCTTTATCTACAAGAAGAATTCAAGAGTATATAGGTGGTCTGGATTTAGGTGAATTTAAAATGAATTATATGGTTGTTGATGCTGTAATGCGAAATTTTGAGATTATTGAATATGCCTGTAAAGGTGTTCCACAAAGCATTAAGGAAAAACACCCTAATATTCCATGGGCAACAATGAGTAAGTTAAAAGGGAAAAAGCCTCACAACTTATTTAATACTAATCATGAGGTTGCGTGGGAGTTGGCAACTAAACAGTTGCCCAAAAACCACAAAGATTTACTTGAAATTATTGAGCAATACGTTGATGAAAACTTCGCACATTAGCAAAGTTGATTTGTAAATTTTACTGTTGATAATGCTTTATTCCAAAAAGCATATTTTGTCTTAACTAATGCTTATAAAGAAAAACATGAATCAATTAGACAACTTCAGATTAGCCGAAGAGAAAGAAGATTTGAAAAATTGCCATAAATATCATGAACTTAAATCAAATAACTGTACCATCAATTGACTTAGAAAAATCAATTGCTTTTTATCAAAAGCTGGGCTTAAACCTGATAGTAAAGAGCCTTCCGCACTATGCAAGATTTCAGTGTCCCGATGGGAATTCAACATTTTCTCTCCACTTGGTAGATAGTCTGCCTGTAGGGCAGGGTGTTTGGGTATACTTTGAATGTGAAGACCTTGACTCTTGGGTTAATACGCTAATGAACGCGGGCGTTGCTTTTGATGAATTACCCAATGATAAACCATGGCTGTGGCGGGAAGCAAGATTGCGGGACCCCGACAATAATATATTAATCATGTATTTTGCAGGAAACAACAGGCTTAATCCGCCATGGAAATTAAAAAACGAATAATGAGAAGCGAAGCAGAAAAAATATCCCGGGTATTGGATGTGAAAAACTGATCGGCCTAACTTGCTTTTGTTGTTTTTTATAGTCAGCTTTACACTTCTAAGTACGACAAAAAAAAACAACCCGAAAGATTAATTTAAAAAGTATTCATACCATGGAAAAGTTACAGTTCAAAGTAAACATCAATGCACCTGCGAGCAGGATATATGATTTTATGCTTGGCATAAACAATAAATCAACTTATGAGCAATGGACTGCTTTGTTTAACCCCACATCTACCTATGAAGGAAGTTGGGACAAGGGAAATAAAATTCTGTTTATAGGAGTAGATGAGAAAGGAGAAAGGGGGGGTATGGTTTCCAGGATAGCTGAAAACACTCCGAACAGATTTGTTTCGATCCAGCACTATGGTCTTTTACAAGCCGGCAAGGAAGTTACCGAAGGACCGGAAGTAGAAAAATGGGCCAACGGACTTGAGAACTATACCTTCGAAGAAAACAATGGATCCACTATGGTTACTGTTGACTTAGATACCGTTGAAGATTTTTTAGAGTATATGAACGAACACTACCCCAAAGCACTCGATAAGCTGAAAGAAATTTGTGAGAAATAATACCGGGGTTAAATAAACGCAGCCTGTAAAAGCTTGGCAAATCAACCACACGCTTTACATGAACGTACGGGAACAAATCGAAGCATATATTACCACCCAGCGTGAACCAAAACGCAGCGACATGCAAGCGCTGCACCACACCATTATGGAACTGATGCCGGCCTGTAAGTTGTGGTTTCTGGATGGTAAAAACAGCGAAAACAAAACCGTTTCTAACCCCAACATCGGGTATGGGCTTTACACCATAAAATATGCAGATGGTACAACCCGTGAGTTTTATCAAATCGGCTTAAGCGCCAACACAGCCGGAATCTCCGTCTACATCCTTGGCTTAAAGGATAAGACCTACTTAGCCCAAACGTTTGGGAAAGAACTCGGCAAGGCCAGCGTAACGGGGTATTGCATTAAGTTCAAAACACTCAAAGATATAAACATAAAAACGCTTGAAGCGGCCATACGTTACGGATTGGCGAAGGTAGAATAGGGAGTAACGTAATTAACCTTTTAATGCTGTTGGTTATTTGTATTGGCCTCGCTAATCCTTAGCACACAGAAATTCTCAAAGGACCATGTAAGCAGCAATCCAAGCCTTTAGTCTACCCTTCCCTTAAACAAATTCACGCGAAATGTGTTGAATAACTAACTCTGTTTTTACTGTTGTTAAACAGAAATGTTGAATAATAAAACACACCACACAATTGAAAGCATTAAGTGAAGCCGAGAAAGACCGAATTGTGGAAATGGCCTGGGAAGACCGAACCACTTTTGATGCCATCAAAGCACAGTTTGGCCTGTCGCAGGGTGAGGTAGAAAAGCTCATGCGAAAAGAACTGAAACGCTCCGGTTTTATACGATGGCGCAAAAGGGTTTCTTCCGGTGTGGGCGTTAAACATAGCCGAAAAGCACCCTCCGGCATGTTGCGGTTTAAGTGTTCCAGACAAAGAACCATCAGCGGGAATAAAATTGCTAAAAGATGATGTTCCCTACAGCATATGAAAAGATAATTGAAAAAATACATCTGGTTGATCCGGTAAAATATGCCACTACACGCAACTACATTAACGGAGCTGTTACCGGCTTATCTCCCTACATTTCCCGGGGGGTAATCAGCACCAAACAGGTGCTGGAACTTGTGCTGGCAGCAGGATACGAACTCCATAAAACAGAAAAGCTTATTCAGGAGTTGGCCTGGAGAGAGTACTGGCAGCAACAGTGGATTTCGCACCAATCGCACATTAATGATGATATAAAACATCCGCAGCCCCTTGCTTTTAAAACGGGGTTACCCCTGAATGTGTTAAACCATCAAACCGGTATTGAGGCCATTGACAAGGGCGTTGAATTACTGTACCAAACCGGATACCTGCACAACCACGTAAGAATGTATGTGGCTTCATTGGCGTGCAACATTGCCCTGTGTTATTGGAAAGTACCCGCTCAATGGATGTATTATCACCTGCTGGATGCTGATTGGGCCAGCAACGCGCTAAGCTGGCAATGGGTGTGCGGTGCCAATAGCCATAAGCTGTATTATGCCAACCAGGAAAACATAAATACCTATTGCCACACCTCGCAGCACAACACCTTCTTGGATGTAGCCTATGAAGACTTTGAACAAATGGAAGTACCGGAGGCGTTAAAAGAGGTTGTGCATCCTCGTTTAGTAACTCACCTGCCTCAAAGTCCACCACCCGAAATTGAGGCAGAGTTGCCCACACTCATCTATAATTTTTATAACCTCGACCCGCATTGGCGAAGCGACCTAAGGGCAAACCGAATTCTACTGCTTGAACCATCTGTTTTTGAAAAATATCCTGTTTCGCCAAAGAGCATTGAATTTTGTTTGGCTCTGGCTAAAGACAATATCCCTGAGATTAAAATTTGGGTGGCTGAGTTTTCTGATCTGCAAGAAAAAGTTCGGGGTGAAATTTATTTTAAAGAACATCCGTTGAACAACTATGTGGGTAATGAAGACTCCCGCACCATGATGACCGGTGTGAAAGGAGACTATCCTTCCTTTTTTGCTTTCTGGAAAAAATGTAAAAAAGAACTTTTTTGAAAAGGCCGGAAATCAATATTGTTTGGATTAAACGTGATATCCGCTCACAAGACCATGCACCCTTGCAGCATGCAGATGAAGATGGGCTGCCATTTCTGATTATCTGTTTGTTCGAGCCATCTGTCATGCAGCATCACGATACTTCTTTGCGACACCTTCAGTTTCAATACCACTCCATTAAAGAATTTAACCTGAACCACCACCAAAACGGCAAACACATTCACCTGTTTCATGCAGAGGCGCAAGAGGTATTCGAACACCTGAATACTGTTTATGAAATAAAGAAGCTGTTGAGTTACCGGGAGAGTGGGATTGACATTACGTGGAAGCGGGACAAACGGGTAGCACAGTTTTGCCGGCAAAACAACATTCAATGGAAGGAGTTCCAAAAAGACGGGGTAGTGCGTGGAATAAAAAACAGGGAGCATTGGGACAAACAATGGTACGAAGCAATTGGCGGATCAATTATTAAAAATCAACGTTCAACCAACTGCTTACGCATTGAGCACAAATATACTTTAGATGCTGCATTCACAGCTTCATTAGAAAACTATCCGAAGGAGTTTCAGCCTGCAGGAGAGCAACAGGCCTGGCGTTATCTGCGCAGCTTTGTAGAAGACCGCGGCCGGGTGTACCATAAAATGATTTCCAAGCCTACCGAAAGCCGTAAGTCGTGCAGCAGGTTATCTCCGTTTTTAGCCTGGGGAAATATCTCCGTCCGACAAGCCTACCAGTATATAAAATTTCATGAAGCTTATGCCCGAAACAAATTTGCTTTTGAGGGCATGCTCACCCGACTCAAGTGGCATTGTCATTTTATTCAAAAGTTGGAGATGGAATGCACCTACGAGTTGCAGTGTGTTAATCAAGGATATGAATCGCTGCAACACGAAAACGATGCCGCCCTTTTGCAGGCCTGGAAAAAAGGAAAAACAGGTTTGCCCCTGGTAGATGCGTGCATGCGTTGTTTGCACAGCACCGGGTGGATCAATTTCAGAATGCGGGCGATGTTGGTTTCTGTACTGTGTTACCATTTTGATACGGACTGGAGACTGGGTGTGTACCATTTGGCTAATTTGTTTTTAGATTATGAACCGGGCATTCACTATCCGCAGGTTCAGATGCAGGCGGGCACCACGGGCGTAAACACCATACGCATGTATAATCCAATAAAACAATCTATAGAACACGACCACGAAGGTGTGTTCATTAAAAAATGGGTGCCCGAGTTGCAGTGCGTGCCTGCTAGCCACATCCACGAGCCATGGAAAATGACTGAGCAGGAACAGACTTCTTTTGGAATTCAAATAGGCCGGGATTATCCTTTACCCGTTGTTGATGTGGAACATGCCGGCAAAGTTGCCAAAGATAAAATTTGGGGGCATCGAAAAGCCGAACAGGTTCAAACAGAAAACCAACGCATAGTGAAAAAACACACCCGCAATAAAAAAACAAAACATGTCAACCGTTAAACTCATTTTCCCGCACCAGTTGTTTCAGTTTAATCCGTTGTTTTCGGTGGAGGGTTCTGTCTGTTTGGTTGAAGAACGTTTGTTCTTTACGCAGTACAATTTTCATAAACAAAAAATTGCCTTTCACCGGGCCACCATGAAGTATTATGAAAACTACCTGCTTGAAAAAGGTTTTTCGGTAAGATACATTCAGGCTGCGGAAAATGAAGCGGATGTGAGGCAACTGATAGCGCATTTGCATGGCACAGGAACAACCTCCATTGCGCTGGTTGACCCTGCTGACGATTGGTTGTTGAGAAGAATTAAAGCTACCTGCCAAAAACTAAAATTGGATCTTATCCTTTTAGAGTCGCCCATGTTTTTGAATACCCGCGAAGAGCTGGGTCAGTTTTTTTATCCCGCTAAAAAGAAATTTTTCCAGACGGAGTTTTATAAGCAACAACGCATAAACAGAAAAATATTACTTGATGCTTCCGGTGAACCGGCAGGTGGCCGATGGACCTTTGACACGGAGAACAGGAAAAAGTTTCCCAAAGGGAAGGCTGCAGTTAAAGTAGTGTTTCCTCAGCCGGATAAGTATATGCAGGAAGCATATGAATACACCAACCAGCACTTTGCCCACCACATAGGCACGCTTAGCGGTGCGGTTAACTATCCTGTTGGTTATACAGCAAGCGAGCAATGGTTAAATCAATTTCTTAACAACCGTTTAGCCGGGTTTGGAGATTATGAAGATGCCATTGTTCAGAAAGAGCTGTTATTAAACCACAGTATGCTTACACCGTTGCTAAATGTGGGAATGCTTACGCCTAATCAGGTTTTAAAACACACCACCGACTATTGTAATGAACACGCTGTTCCGCTCAATTCACAGGAGGGGTTTGTGCGGCAAATACTCGGCTGGAGGGAGTTTATCAGAGGAGTTTACCTTGCCGTGGGGCGTGAAGAGCGAACCAGAAACTTCTGGGGTTTTAATAGAAAAATTCCAAAGAGTTTTTATGAGGGCACCACCGGAATTGTGCCGGTAGATGAAACCATCAAAAAAGTGCTGCAAACAGGCTATTGCCATCACATAGAGCGGTTGATGGTGTTGGGCAACTTTATGCTGCTGTGCGAATTTGACTCCAACGAAGTATACCGCTGGTTTATGGAATTGTTTATAGATGCCTATGACTGGGTGATGGTGCCTAACGTGTATGGCATGAGTCAGTTTGCTGACGGGGGAATGATGTCAACCAAGCCGTATATCAGCGGCAGCAATTACCTGATGAAAATGAGCGACTACCCCAAGGGAAACTGGCAGGAAATATGGGACGCTTTGTTTTGGCGATTCTTAGATAAGCACCGCACCTTTTTTCTTAAAAATCCCCGGTTAAGCATGTTGGTTAAAACCTATGACAAGTGGGACGAAAGCAAAAAAACAGCACTGCAGCAAAGGGCCGAGAACTATCTGGCGCAACTTTGAAAATAAGCATTTTCATAAAAAAGGTCGACCTCATCAGTCGACCTTTTTTATAGTACTATAATATCAGGATTATTTTTTTCCTTTCCACTCCACCAGCGCTTTTTCAACGTCTTGTTTGTACCAGAAGCTGTTGGGGTTTTTATCGCCACTGTCTTTGGCTTTTTGAGCAAATACTAACGCATTTTTGTAATCTTTCTTTTCAGCTAAAATCTGTGCTTTAATCCACAGCGCATACCACTCGTTACCTGCCAAAGAAATCGCTTGGTCAATGTACGTGTTGGCTGCATCAAGGTTTTTCTTTTCAAGGTGATAACGGGCAGCGTTGGCGTGTATTCTCCAAGTGCCTGAAGTGGCGCTTTTAATGTTGTCCAAAGCCTGTTTTTCGGTTTCGGTTTTCACTACAAAAGATACACGGGCATTGTCCCATTCCATATCTACGTTAGCCATATCATCGGTAAATCCGCTGATGCTGTACATCAAACGCTCTCTTTTGGGTATGCTGGCAGGGAAGGTTTTGATGCGCACCACATCGTTTTCCTGCTTGTATGATTCTTCAGAGGCAGAAGCATCTTTGTTAAGGATAATCGTCCACCCGGTTGGCGAAGGAATCATAAATACGGAATAGCTGCCTTTAGCCACAGGAGTGTTTTCAATACTCACGTCTTTGCTGAAGGTAATTTTGGTAGCCGAGTTGGCACCTGCCCTCCACACTTTTTCAAACGGCACCAGTGTGCCCCAAATGGTGCGGCCCTTTACACCCGGGCTGCTGTAATCAATGGTAATGTCGGTTAAACCTACGGTTTGCATAACCTGTGCTTTAGGGCTGGGTTGTGGCAATTGCAACTGAGCAAGAGTCACGTTCACTGTTGCCATAGCAGCAACAAGCATCATCATGGTGTTTTTTCTTATCATATGTTTTTTAATTGAGTTAACTGTACTTTTGAAGGAATCACAAAGGTATACCCTCTATGAAGTTTAAAAAAGTAATAATAGCCTGCTGTGCTTTTTTGTTTGGCGCAAACGCTTTGCGGGCCCAACCCAACGGACAAGCCCTTGTGTTCAAGGGTGCTGTAGTTCATGTGGGCAACGGCAAAATAATTCCCAACGGCATGGTTATATGCCAGGGTGGTAAAATTGTGTACGTGGGCGAAAACACTGCGGGTGCAGGTAAAAACGGCATTGTGAAAGACGTAACCGGCAAACACATGTATCCGGGATTAATTGCCCTGAACAACATTGCCGGACTCAACGAAATTGATGCAGCCAAACCTACACACGATTATGCTGAAGTGGGTAACCTTAACCCCAACATCAGAAGCGCACCGGCTTACAATTGTGATTCAAAAATATTACCTACCATGCTGTACAACGGCATATTGTTTACACAGCCTACACCACAAGGTGGCAGTATCTCCGGTACATCGTCCATTATGGCCACCGCTTGCAACAACTGGCCCGCAGCAGCTGTAAAAACCGATGCCGCCATGCACATCCGCTGGCCCGAGTTTACACTCCATGCGCGCATGAGCAACGATAAAATTCGTGAGGCAAAAGAACACACACAACAATCAATAGTTGCCTTAAAGTCTTTTTTTACGGAAGCTGCTGCTTACCACAAAATGAACTACCCGCAACCTCAACAACTCAAGTTTGAAGCTTGCAAAAAACTGTTCAACGGTAACCAGAAACTTTTTTTGCACGTTACTCAACCCGATGTTTTGGTTGATGCCGCCCTGTTTTTTAAATCGCTTAACATTGCTGTGGTGTGGGCATCTGCCAATCGTGCCGCTGAAATTATTCCCTTCTTGCAGGAACAACAATTGGCCGTAGTGGTCAACTCCATTCACCGGTTGCCGGCAGTTTCGCAATCTTCCGTAAATGAACCGTATGCCTTGCCGGCCTTACTGGCCAAAAACAATATCCCCTTTGCCATTACCTACTCAGGCTCATGGGAAGTGCGCAGCCTGCCCTACTCTGTGGGCACTGCCATTACCTACGGATTAGATAAAGAGGTTGCACTCTCTTGCGTTACTATGCAGGCAGCCAACCTGGCCGGTGTGGGCGATGTTTTGGGTACAATAGAACAAGGAAAATCGGCCAGCCTCATCATCTGCGGGGGGGATATTTTCGACATGCAAAGCGGGAAAATAGAAGAGGTGTTACTGAATGGAATTAACGTTGACCTGAACGAAAACAAACAAATTCAACTCTACAAAAAGTACAACGAAGCGAAATAGTTTATCGGCTGTTTAAATCAATGAGTGTTTTCACCAGCTTGTGATCTGAGTAGCTTGTTTCAACTGCTTTGTAATTGTAGCCATCAAAGTTTTCATTGAACAAAATGTAATCAATGCGGTAAGAAGGAAACGGACCGGTATAAGTAGTGCTGATACCGCTGCCACTTTCTCTGAATGCGTCTTTCATGCCCAGAGATAACTTATCGTAAGCATATGACACGGGCGTATCGTTAAAGTCTCCGCACAACACCATAGGATAAGGCGTTTGATCCATAAACTCTACCAGTTGTTCTACTTGTCCGGCTCGCTTAATAAAGCCGGTTTTTAATTTGCGCAAAATGGTTTTGGTTGAAACCACGTCCGTATCGTCTTCCATTTTGGGTTGATTGGCAAAAGCATAATCGTACTTTTCAAAACGAATGGATACGAGGTGGGTGTTGATGATGCGCACGGTATCGTGGTTGTTAATTACCACATCAGCATATGAACTAAAGTTGGTAGAGTTGGAATCAAAAATAATGAGCCCCTTGTCAACTATAGGAAAACGTGATATAATGGGCACACCGTAACTTTGAATTCTATTATCCACTATTTTGGCATAAGCAAAGTGATAACCCTTTAGCTCTTTTTTCAAATCATAGTCCTTGAACTCTCCCGACTCATACGACTCTTGCAAACAGATAATATCAGGTTTGTCTGTTTTAAACATTTCAGTAAAAGAAACGCTGGCCGAATTTTTTTTCTCAGGTGAACCGAAGTTGTGAGTATTAAAACTATAAATGCTAATGGTGCGGCTTTTTACTTTTGCCTTTTTGGGGTCGGTTTGAAAATAGCCCAACAGGTGATTGTACCCTATTAAAATTGCCACAAAAGAGTAGAGAGCACTCATTCTTATTTGAAAACCCCAGTATAGAAAAAAGAAAATATTTGCAACAAGCAAAACGGGGTAAGCCATTCCGGCAAAGGCAAAATACCATTGATCTACCGGAGACACGTGGGGGGCAAAATAAGAACATAACAATACCAGTATAGCCAGTATGTTAATGGGGAACATAATTTTATTAAGAATGTACATCAGTCGTTTTTACTTGCTTTAAATAAAATCGCCTTCTCCTTTTCCGAAAGGCTTTCGTAGCCCGATTGCGAAATTTTATCCAGAATAGCATCTATCTGTTCTTGCGAAGGAACATCCGGATTCGTTTTCATGTAGGTTGTTCGGTGTACTACTTTCAGCTTAGGTTTAGGTCGAAAGATTGCGGCAAATTTATTCAATTTTTCGTCAATTAATAGAACGATGTCATTCCCTTTTTGAAGCTGTCTCATTAAAACAAAACCCAGTAACGCACCGCCCAAGTGAGAGGTGTGGCCGGCTGGGTTAGCATCGGGCAAACTGATAAGGTCAACAATAACATAAAAAAGGGCGAGGTACTTTAGTTTTACTGGCCCGAACAACAAGAGGTTGAGTTGATAGTTGGGTAACTGTGTAGCTGCTCCCACCACCAAAGCCATTATAGATGCCGAGGCTCCCAGCATAAACGGGCTGTAAACGCTTCCACGAATGGCGGGTATAAATTCATAGGCAACAATAGCAAGGGCTGCTCCGAACAAGCCTCCCAGCAGATAAAACCCCCACGTGCGCCTGTTGTTATTGAACTCCGCAAAAATGCCCCCGAACCAGAACAACACCAACATATTGAAAATAATGTGAAGCAATTGCTGGTGCAAAAACATGTATGTAAAAATCGACCACGGCTGATACAACAGTTGCCGGGCCTGTAACGGAACAGATATCCAGTGTAACGCCTCCTGAATAGCCTCGCGGTTTACACCGGCCAGCCAAAAAATTACGTGTGCCAAACTGGTAACAATAAACACGAGTGCATTAATGAAAATGATTTTTTTCACCACATTGCCCGTGTCAATAAAATCGTATTTCAGTTGTTGAAAGAATGTCATACTAGTACCTTCTTTTTTTATCCCAGCTTTTGATTAAAATGTACCCGAACAACATGCCGCCCAAATGTGCAAAGTGTGCTACATTATCTCCGGGGCTGTTGGCAAAACCTGCATACAATTCAAATGCACCGTACAGAGCTACAAAGTATTTTGATTTGAGGGGAATGGCAAAATAAACGTACACCACATTGTTAGGAAAAAACATACCATAGGCCAGCAACACCCCGAACACTGCGCCCGATGCACCCACAGTGGGTATATTTAAAACGTTGTTGAGCGCTGCCCACGCTGGGTCTTCGTATTGAAAGTTTTTCATTAAAACCGAGCGACCTTCTTTGGCAATTTGTGAAAACACTTCGGGGTCAACACCTGCTGCTGCTGCAGAAAACTGGTATTGATTGACTAGGGTATGAAGAAGTGCAGCACCCAGGCCGGTTACAAAGTAGTATACAAAAAAACGTTGGCTCCCCCACACGTTTTCCATCAGGCTTCCAAACATCCACAAGGCAAACATATTGGAGAAAAGGTGCAGAAAATTGCCGTGCATAAACAGATGCGATAGCAGCTGATGCGGAGCAAAATGGTCTGATTTGTAAAAATACAAGCCCAGTATTTGCGTGAGGTCAATGCGAAATTTATCCTCCAGCAACAGGGTGCCAAGAAAAAAAAGTCCGTTAATAATCAGCAGGTTTTTTACTACGGGCGGCATTGCCTGAAAGCCTCCCGGACGGGCAAAGTTGTTCATCTGTTATAAAAATAAGCGGAGCAAATCATCCTCCAAAAGTACAACATATGTTCTTTTGCCCGATGATGTATGCATGGGTTGGTGAGTTCTAAATAAATCCTGCAGCAGGTTGCGCATCTCTTCTTCAGTAAGTTTTTGGTTGCGCTTAACTGCCGCGCGTTTGGCCATAAACCAGGCCAGTCTTTCTCTGCGGTTGGTTTTATTGTTGGCTGTATTTTGTTTCAGGTCTTCCAGTATTCCTGCTATTAAATCTTCTTCGTTGGCATGTTGCAGATCGGCCGGCACTCCGTGTACAATCATGTTGTTGTTGCCAAATCCCGCTACATCAAAACCCATTTGCAGTAACTCCGGAATAAGCTCTTCCATCAGTTCATAATCACTGCCGCTGAGTGCTATTACCCGCGGAAAAAGTTTTTGCTGGCACAACACACGCTGGCTGTTTGCAGCCGTCATGTAACGTTCATACAACACGCGTTCGTGAGCTGCCTGTTGGTCGAGCAACACTGTCCCTTTAGATGTATTGCTCAAAACATAGTTACCGAACAACTGCACCGGTGGGGTGAATAAAACAACGTCTTCGTGCAAACGCAGCTCTTCGTTTGGTTTAACAGGGTTAAACTCCACCACCTCTCCTTTTTGTTCAAACAGTTTTTCCCAACCATACGTAGTGTCTCTTCTGTAGGTACTGTTGCCCGGTATATCCATGTTGATGGGACGAGAAGAGCGTATTTCCGGAGCCTTGCTTACCTCGCCAGGCTCAAGTGGTGCTGAGGGAATAAAGCTTTGTGCAGAAGATCCATCGTACATGGGCACGAGGTAAAAATCTCCCAACGATTTTTTGATTACCGACTTCAAAATCATGTATACGCTCCTTTCATCCTGAAACTTAATTTCTGTTTTGGTAGGGTGTATGTTTACGTCAATTTCTTTGGGGTCAATATCAATGTTGATGAGATAAAACGGAAACTGTTCTTTGCTGATGAGCTGCTCATAACAAGCGTTTACGGCATGGTTAAGGTAAGCGTCTTTCACAAAGCGGTTGTTTACAAAAAAGAATTGCTCGTCACGTGTTTTTTTGGCTGAACCCGGGGTACCCACAAATCCGCTCACGCGAAGTATGCTGGTTTCTTCTTCAAACGAAATGATATCCCCGCTTTTTTTGTCTGAGAAAATCTGCAGCACTCTTTCCTGCGGTGTTGTAGCCGGCAGGTGAAAGGTTTCAGTGTCGTTATTAAACATCCACATTTCAATATGAGGATGCGACAAGGCAATGCGGGTAAACTCTGTAATGATGTGTCGCGTTTCAACCGGATTTGATTTGAGAAAGTTTCTGCGGGCAGGTACATTAAAGAACAGGTTCTTTACAAGAATCTGTGTTCCTGCGGGCGATTGAATGTGCTCCTGACTAATAAGTTCTGAGCCCTCAATCACTATGTGTGTTCCCAACTCTTCAGCTGAGGTGCGGGTTTTCATTTCCACCTGGGCAATGGCTGCAATGGAGGCCATGGCTTCTCCACGAAAACCCATGGTGCGCAGTTTAAATAAATCTTCTACCCGTTCAATTTTTGATGTGGCGTGGCGTTCCCAGCACATGCGTGCATCAGTGGAACTCATTCCTTTGCCGTTGTCATTTACCTGAATAAGTAATTTGCCGGCCTCTTTAATAAACAATTTTATTTCAGTAGCCCCGGCATCAATACTATTGTCGAGCAACTCCTTAACCACCGAGGCCGGGCGTTGCACTACCTCTCCGGCAGCTATCTGGTTAGCTACATGATCGGGCAACAAATGGATAATATCACTCATGTGGATTGGCGAAGTTGAAACCGATTGTGTATGCTATACACAAAAACAGCCAACGTATGTTAACTTTTAGTAACGCAAAAATACAGATTAATTCCCCAGTTTTGCGTTTTATTGTCGTTCACATGCGCGTTTTTCGTTTGTTTTCGTTTGCTCTTATGTGGTTGTGTGGCCTTGCCGTGCAGGCACAAAGCAACAATGCTGCATTCTGGAGTACACCCAACCCGTGGGTAGATTCAGTATTCAATTCCATGACAGAAGCTGAGCGCATCGGGCAGTTGTTTATGGTAGCCGCCTGGTCCAACAAAGATTCGGCACATGTAAAAGAAATTCAATGCCTCATACGCGACCATAAAGTCGGTGGTATAATTTTCTTTAAAGGCGGACCCGTTCGCCAGGCCATACTTACCAACCACTACCAGTCTATATCCAAAGTTCCTTTGTTGGTGGGCATTGACGGAGAGTGGGGGCTCTCCATGCGATTAGACAGTACCCCTACCTTCCCGCGGCAAATGATGTTGGGAGCAGCAAACGATGACACGCTTATGTACCGCATGGGGCTTGAGATTGGCAAACATTGCAAACGCATGGGCATACACCTCAACTTTGCCCCTGTTGTAGACATAAACAACAACCCGCGCAACCCGGTAATTAACGATCGCTCCTTCGGGGAAGATAAACACATTGTGTCCAGCTTAGGAATAGCGTACACGCGAGGCATGCAAAGCCAAAAAATTATGGCCTGCGCCAAACACTTTCCCGGTCACGGGGATACCGACAGTGATTCACATTACAACCTGCCTGTAATTAAAAAGAGTAAAGCAGAGTTGGACAGTGTGGAGCTTTTCCCTTTCAGAGAGTTGTTTAATAACGGGGTAATGAGTGTTATGAATGCACACCTTTCTATACCCAAACTAGACTCTACTCCAAATCTGGCTTCCTCCCTTTCCCCTATTATCATTAACGGGTTGCTTAAAAAAGAAATGGGCTTTAAGGGGCTGGTGCTAACTGACGCGCTCAACATGCAGGGCGTTAGTAAATACAATGCCGCCTGGGACGTCAACATCCTTTCGCTTAAAGCCGGTAATGATGTGCTGTTGTTTGCTGAAGAGGTACCCTACTCCATTGAAAAAATCAAAATGGCGCTCGACAGTGGTTGGCTTGACAGCACAGAAATTCATGCGCGCATTAAGAAAATACTGCTAAGTAAATACTGGGCCGGTTTAAACAACTACAGCCCGGTTGACCTCAACAATCTGGTAGCGGATATTAACTGTTGCTCAACCGATTTACTTATCCGCGAGGTAATTGAACGTTCAGCTGTAATTGCTAAAAATGATTTAGGTCTCATTCCGCTTAAAAATCTGCACACCAAACGCGTTGCGCTTGTCGCCAGCGGAACAAAAGACTACAAAGCTTTTGAAGAGTTTGCGCTCAGCTATGCGCGCATGGATGTTTTTTTTATTGACAAAACAGAATCAGATGCCGTGCACGATAGCTTGCTCACCAAGCTCAAAGGGTACGATTTGGTAATTACCGCTTTGCACAACACCAGTCGTTTTGTATCGCGCAACTTTGGTTTAACAGAACCTCAGGTGCGCTTCATTAACCGCCTCAACAATCAAAACCAACTCATTCTGGTAAATAACGGCAATCCCTACAGTATGCAACGTTTTCCGGGCATTAAGTCCTTGATTATTTCCTATGAAGATCAACCCTGGAACAATGAAATTGCGGCACAATTGCTTTTTGGCGCACGCACATCTTTCGGACGTTTACCTGTTTCGGTTTATGAGTATTCGTTAGGTTCGGGAGTAAACGGAGAATACCTGGGGCGTTTGAAGTATGTGCTGCCTGAACAAGCACTCTTTGACTCTAAAGCACTTGCTTTTATTGACACCATAGTAACCAAAGCCATTGCCGACAGCGCAACGCCCGGGGCGCAGGTTATTGTGGCCAAAAACGGAAACGTAGTATACCACAAATCATTCGGTACAACTACGTACACCAGCGGAGAGTTTGTTACTGAACATCACCTGTATGATTTAGCCTCACTTACCAAGGTGCTCTCTACAACCTTGGTGGCTATGAAGCTCCATGAGCTTCATGAGCTTGACCTTGACAGGCGCATTGGCTTTTACCTGCCTGAACTGAGGAGTTCCAATAAACGACAAATTACTGTGAGGCAATTACTGTTGCATGAATCAGGTCTGCCGCCATTCATTCCTTTCTACAAAAAAACGCTGGTGGGCAACAATCTGAATCCTTTGCTATACAGCGAAACCAGCGACAGTAATTTCACCATACCCGTAGCAGCTAACCTGTGGTTGCACAAAGATTACAGCGAGGTGATTTATGATGAAATTATGGATTGCCCGCTCAACAAAGAACCGGGCTATGTTTACTCTGACCTGAACATGATTCTGCTTAAAAAAATCATAGAGAAAATCACGGAAAAGCCCATAGAAAAATACGTAGACTCTGTTTTTTACAAACCCCTCGGCTTGGCCACAATCGGCTTCAACCCTTTGTCACGTTTTGATGAAAGTCGCATAGTGCCTACTGAAACCGACAGCTTATTCAGAAAACAATTGCTCCGCGGTTATGTACATGACCCCGGTGCAGCCATGATGGGTGGCGTGGCGGGCCATGCCGGCCTTTTCTCCAATGCCAGCGATGTGGCCGTGATAATGCAAATGCTGCTGAACCGCGGAGAATATGGTGGTATCCGCTTTTTTAAGTCGTCCATAGTAGATGAGTTTACCCAGCGCTCTTCCAAGTTGGGCCGAAGGGGCTTAGGTTTTGACAAGGCGGAGTTTCGCCCTAAAAAGAACAGCCCGTGCAGCAAATACGCCTCGCCCCTCACCTTTGGGCATACCGGCTTCACAGGCACCTGCGCCTGGGCCGATCCCGAAAACGGACTACTTTTTATTTTTCTCAGCAATCGCATTCACCCCTCAGCAGAAAACACTAAGCTCATTCAGCAGAACATTCGCACCAATATCCACGACTTGTTGTACGATATGTTGAAATAGTAAGTCGAAGCGCATAATGTCCTGGGCAAACGACACATAAAACATAGCCCACACACAACTTCTATACCTTATCTTTGTTTACTCGTTTAATGCACAAAATGAATATCGGAATAGTATGTTATCCTACTTACGGTGGCAGTGGTGTAGTAGCCACAGAGCTGGGTAAAGCTCTTGCCAGCCGTGGACACAAAATACATTTTATCACGTACAGCCAACCTGCCCGTTGGGATTTTTTTAACGAAAACCTGTTTTATCATGAGGTGAATGTTTCAACCTATCCGCTGTTTGAATATCCACCCTATGAAACTTCATTGGCCAGTCGCCTGGTGGATGTGGTAAAGTTTGAAAAGCTCGATTTGTTGCATGTACACTATGCTATTCCGCACGCATCGGCTGCGGTATTTGCCAAACACATTCTGGCCTCACACGGCATTAACATCCCAGTAATTACCACCCTTCACGGCACTGACATTACTTTGGTGGGGCGCGATAAAACCTACACTCCTGTAATTGCGTATTCCATTAACGAAAGCGATGGGGTTACTACCGTTTCTGAATCGTTGCGAAAAGATACACTGGAGTTGTTTGACATTAAACGACCTATAGAAGTAATTCCCAACTTTGTTGATTTTGATCGCTTCAGCAAAAAACCCCGTGAGCATTTTAAACAGGTAATTGCCCCTAACAATGAGCACCTGATTGTACATACCTCCAACTTCCGCAAAGTAAAACGGGTGGATGATGTGGTAAAAATATTTCAGAAAATAAACCAACAAACTCCCTCCAAATTATTGCTGGTGGGTGACGGGCCCGAACGTATAAACATTGAAATGTTGTGTCGCGAACTGGATGTGTGCGACCGCGTAACATTCTTAGGAAAACAGGAAGCCGTAGAAGAAATCCTTTCCATTTGCGACCTCTTTATTTTACCTTCTGAACACGAAAGTTTCGGACTGGCTGCTCTTGAGGCTATGGCTTGTGAGTTACCTGTTATATCTTCAAACACTGGTGGTATTCCGGAGCTGAATATACACGGGTACAGCGGTTTTTTAAGCGATGTAGGTGATATAGATGATATGGCTGTCAACGCCCTAAAAATTCTGGAAACACCTGAAACGCTGAGAAAGTTCAAAGACAACGCACTGGCCCGCGCCAAGGAGTTTGACCTCAATAAAATATTGCCCAAGTACGAGGCGTATTATCTGAAGGTGTTGGGCGCTGTTGTGCAGAAATAGCTTTTACTTATTATTCGCCTTGTGCAGTTACGAAAAGCAACTGCACAAGTGATAATTACTACAACAAAAATCAGCGCGAAAATGATTGCTTTAGTACTTTCCTTTTAACTTCACTAAACGTTTAAGAGAAATAACTTCTTCAGGGGTAAGAGCACGCCAGCCACTGCGTTTTAATTGTTGTTTGGTAAGGCCGGCATAACTTGTTCTGTCCAATTTCTCTACCGTATAACCCAAATGATTAAACATGCGGTGAACAATACGGTTACGCCCGCTGTGTATCGCCACTCCAATTTTCTTTTTATCGCCCTCCACATAGGCCAAATCATCGGCTGCAATAGCACCGTCTTCCAGCTCAACACCCTGCATCAGTTGTTCCATATGGCTCTTATCCAGCTTCTTATCCAATATGGCAAGATAAATTTTAGGAACCTCGTATTTGGGGTGCATTAAACGTTCGGCTAAATCACCATCGTTGGTAAGTAACAAAACGCCTGTGGTATTGCGATCCAAACGACCAACCGGGAACACGCGTTCTTTCACATTGATAAGCTCCGTCACAATATGACGGCCTTCGGGGTCGTCCATGGTGGTGATGTAATCTTTGGGTTTGTTAAGTAAAATGTAAACCGGTTTCTCGGGGCGTATGCTACGCTCTCCAAACTTCACAATATCTCCTCCTTGTACCTGATAACCCATTTCGGTTACTACTTTTCCGTTTACAGTTACTACTCCGGTTTTTATATACTCATCAGCTTCCCTGCGAGAGCATATGCCGGCATTAGCAATGTATTTATTTAATCTTGTGCCTTCTTTTTCTTCTCCCGCTATCTCTTTTTTTCCGTTCTTTTTACCGCTGCGTTTTTCATACGGTTTCTCAGAAAATGTTTTGCGTGGGGTGCGTGACGGTCTTTCTTCCGACTGCTCCCTGCTGTATCTTCTTTCGGTAGTGGGTTTGCGCTCGTCAGTTTCTTTTCGGTAAGATGGGCGTGCGGCCCTTTTATCTGCATCTCGACCCGTGGGTTCACTCTTGCGGGCGTATGGGTTGGATGACTGTTCTCGGCCACCTCTGGTAGCTTTTTTGTCACTACTAAATTCCGGTTTGCCGTATGGCTTACGTGTGGGTTTACGTTCAAAGGACCCTTCATCAGCATCGCGGGTTGGTCGTCCTGCACCTCTGAATCCGGTACCGCGTTTCTCATAAGAGTCATCTCTTGTTTCACGTGGAGAGCGGTTGGATGGTCTTCTTTCGCTGCTGAATTTTTTATCTCCGTCTGCACTACCTCTGGTAAACGGCTTTCTTGAGCCTGCTTCTTTTTTAGCGTATGGTCTGTTGGTTGTTTCACGTGGCGCGCGACCTGATGGTTTTCTTTCACTAAACCTCTTGTCTCCTTCAGCACTGTCTCTGAAAGGCTTCCTGGGGGCCCTTCCTCTGCTTTCAAACGAATCGCCTGTACCTTGGCGTGGGCTGCGGCCTGATGGTTTTCTTTCGCTATACTTTTTTTCCTCGCCTGACCCTCTGGTGTATGGTTTAGGGGTTCGTCCTTTTTTCTCAAAAGAGTCTGCTGAGTTTTCGCGCGGTGCACGACCCGATGGTTTACGCTCTCTGCTGCCATAAGCCTCTCCCCGCTCGCTTGAGCGCTCAAATGGTTTTTTTCTGCCGCGTGATTCCGGTTTGGCTGAGTGGTAATTGCCGGTACCGCTATCTTCCGTTCTGCGTTTCAGTGGCTTGTTTGCTGTTGAAATACGTTTGTTTCTTCCGCCTGAGGGCGCAGGGCGACCGTCTTCTCCTCTGGAATAATTGTCTGATAATGTTCCGTCATTGCGAGCAAAACGTGGGCCATCAAACTTTTTTTTGGAAGAAGTGGGTCGTGATGTATTTCCGCCTGAACGAGATGACTTGCGCGGACCTGTATTCTTTCGTTGCATGTAATTATTTTTGACAAAGGTAGCTAAACGTACGGCTATTCTTGCGTTTTGCATTGGTTTTTCGTTTATTTTTGAGCCGCTTTATGATTCATTTTAACTCCTTTACGCTTCCAAACGGCCTTATTGTGTTGCATCATCAGGATGTTTCCACTCCGTTGGTGGTTATGAATATTCTTTATGATGTGGGCGCTCGCGATGAAGATCAGGAAAAAACGGGCTTTGCTCATTTATTCGAACACCTCATGTTTGGGGGCTCTGTTAACATTGCTGATTACGATACCCCGCTGCAAGAGGCCGGTGGCGAAAACAATGCGTTTACCAACAACGACATTACCAATTATTACCTCACCCTGCCTTCTCACAACATAGAAACCGGCTTTTGGCTGGAGTCTGACAGAATGCTCAATCTGGCGTTTAGTCCTCAATCGCTGGAAGTGCAGCGACAGGTGGTTATTGAAGAATTCAAACAACGCTACCTGAATCAACCATACGGAGACGCCTGGCTCAAGTTAAGGCCATTAGCGTATAAAGTGCATCCATACCTGTGGCCCACCATAGGCCGTGAAATAAGCCACATTGAAAACGCTACTCTGGATGATGTAAAGTCTTTCTTTGCTCAACACTATCATCCCAGCAATGCAATTATGTGCGTAGCAGGCGATATAAGTCTGGAAAAAGTAAAATCGCTTTGTGAAAAGTGGTTTTCGCCCATTCCCGCACAAACAAAAAAGATCCGAAACTTACCCGAAGAACCCGCACAAACAGCAGCTCGTTTTTTGGAAATTTCGGCCGATGTGCCTGCCAAGGCTATTTACAAAGCCTACCATTGCTGTGCTCGAACACACAAAGATTATTATGCAACAGACTTGCTTACGGATGTTCTGTCGCGTGGACGCTCCTCCAGATTGCTCAACCAGTTGGTAAAAAACCAACAGTTATTCACAGAAATAAACGCCTACATTAGCGGTGATATTGACCCGGGTTTGGTAATCATTGAGGGAAAACTGAGTGATGGTGTTGATTTAAAAGATGCAGATATGGCTATTCAAGCAGAGTTGAGAAAACTTGCCACAGAGTCAATTGATGCCACAGAGCTGCAAAAGGTAAAAAACAAAGCAGAATCAACTCTGGTGTTTGGAGAAATGAATATTTTAAACAAGGCCATGGCTTTGTGTTATAGCGCTTTACTGGGTAATGCCAATCTGATAAATGAAGAACTCGAATTTTACAAGGCTGTTGATGCAACCGATATTCAGCGTATAGCATCAGAGATTTTAAATGAAACTAATTGTTCAACCCTATACTACAATATAACCGCTTGATGTTGGACAGAAAAACAGCACCCGATACCGGGGTAATTGATAGTGTCACTTTTACAAAAGCTGAAAAAATCACTTTTAAAAACGGGGTTGATTTATACAGCATCAATGTAGGTAATGATGAGGTGACAAAACTGGACGTGTATTTTCCTGCCGGCATAAAACAGCAACAAAACCTTTGTGTGGCTGCGGCAACGAATGCGTTGATACAAGAAGGCAGCAAAAAATATTCTGCATCAGAATTAGCTGATAAATTTGATTTTTACGGAGCCTTCATTCAGAACAGTTGCGGAATTCAGGAAGCATCTTACTCGCTCTTCACACTCAACAAACACTTTAAAAACAGCGTGGGTCTCCTTCAGGAGATGCTTTACAGCGCTGTGTTTCCTGTTGAGGAAACCCAAATATACCAACGCGGACAAAAACAACGCTTACAAATCAGCTTACAAAAAAATGCTGTGTTGGCCCGACAGGCTTTTTACAAATCTCTGTTCGGAAAAAAGCACTTGTTGGGAATGTTTGCAGAACCCTCAGATTACGATGCCTTAAGCGATGAACAAATAGCGGAGTTTTACCAAAAATCCTACCATAGCTTCTTGCCTGTACTTATGCTTTCGGGTAAACTTGATGATTCAATTTTGAAAAATCTGGAAGACGCCTTTAGTCACCTTTCGGTTGCTGTACCACAGATTCCGGAAAATCTTTCCGCTGAACCTATTAAAGCCCGATATGAATTCGTTGAAAAACCCGATTCCTTACAGGCCGCTATACGCGTAGGAAAAACAACCATTACTCGCAACCACCCCGATTATCGCGGTCTGCAATTGGTCAACTTAATTTTAGGTGGGTATTTTGGCTCCAGATTGATGAAAAACATACGGGAGGAGAAAGGCTTGACTTATGGCATACATTCGTCTGTGGAGGCACACAATGGTGTTGGTGTGTTCAGTATTGCAACCGAAGTAAACAATAAGGACCATGCTGTTGCCGTTGAAGAAATTCAAAAGGAACTTGATCGCATGAGTAATGAGTTGGTTAGCGAGCAGGAACTAAACAAAGCTAAAAACTATCTGTTGGGCTCATTCGTGAGAAGTTTTGATGGGCCTTTCGCACAAGCGGACCGCTTCAAAATTCTCCACGACTTTGATTTACCTTACAGCTACTACAATGATTTCATTCAAAAAATTCTATCTGTAAGCATTGATGATATTAAATTGCTGTCTAACAAGTATTTAAATAGAAACGAGATGTTAACCACAGTTGTGGGGAGCAGTAAATAGTTGATTTTGAGAAAATTAATGTTTATGTGGCTGTTTTTCAGCCTATTATCTTTGCACGCGCTTGCCGTAGATGGACCTGTAAAGTTTCTACGCGCTTGTCCTCAAACCAGTGGCGATGACGTTATTCTGAGCTGGGTTGTTCCAACTGACAATTGTGGCTCCTTTGTTTCCTATCAAATCTGGGGTAGAGAAAATCCAAGCACACCATTCCGACCCTTGGATAGCGTTTTCATTTACGGAACTAGCCAATACACACACGTTAACGCAAAAACCACTTCGTTGCTTTGGGAATATTTTGTTGTTGTTCGCTTTCTATGTAACAACAGTGAGACCCCGGCTTCTGACACCCTGCGCATAGATTCTTCGCCACTTCAGCCCGAGCTGGATTCTGTAAGTGTAGATATCATAAGTAACAGTATTTTGTTGGGCTGGACAGCAAACAACGAAAAAGATATTAAGGGTTATCGAATAAACATTGAGGTCAATTCTGTTAATATCCCGAAAGCTTTTGTAACAAATACTTTTTTTATTTCAACTCCGGAGAATCCACAAACACAATCGTTCTCTTACAACCTCTCTGCCGAAGACAGTTGTAACCTTGTAGGCGGAATAAGCAAAACACACAGAACAATATTCCTACAGGGCTTAGTTGACACTTGCCCGCAAACAGCCTCTTTATCCTGGTCAAAATACGATGGATGGGCTACCGGCAAACACGAGGTGTGGGCTTCAATAAACGGAGGTCCTTTTGGATTTATTACTGAGCTTCCCGGCTCTGCTACCTCTTACACATATAACGGCCTTCCATTGGGTGACAGCGTCACCTTCTTCGTGCGCGCTTTTAGCTCACAATCTCAGGCATCTTCAACATCCAATACTTGGTCGGTTAAAATTAACGGGGTAGCGTTGCCAAAATTCTGTTATGTGAGGTGCGCTGACGTAGTTGAGCCTGACAACAACGTGAAACTAACTTGGTATTTTGACCTGAGTGGGCAAACACTGTATTTCAAAGTTTTTCGAAGCCTGGATGGTGTAAATTTTATTCAAGTTGACAGCCTGAACAATGATAATGTATCTGAAAAAACATACACCGATGCCAGCGTAAATGCCGATGGCTGGACCTTATATTATTCTGTAAAAGCTTATGATTTGTGCAACCGATTACAAATATCCAGCAGAATAGTAAAAACTATTCACCTTAAAACAACATCGTTTGAAATCGAGTCCGTTCGACTAAAGTGGGGAAGCTACAAAGGCTTTGATAAGGATATAAAAGAGTACAAAATAAGTCGGGCGGTTGACCTTGGAACTGGTTTCAATTGGCAAAACATTTTTAAGTCGGGCGACACTTTGTATACAGACAACAAACTTCCTGACGAGCCGGGTGAAAAGGGGTTCTGCTACAAAATAGCCGCCATTGAAGATGGGCCAAATCAATACGGTTACTCCGACTCTTGCAATTCCAACGTCTCCTGTGCAGAACAACCCATCATTGCCTTTTTCCCCAACGCTTTTGTTCCAACCGGAGTGAACACACACTTTAGGCCGGTTATATCCTTTGCTGATCTTGGAACATCCTATATGGTCATTTATGATCGCTGGGGTGGTATTGTTAAGAAGATTCCTGACTTGCGAATAGGTTGGGATGGAACCGGCCCATCAAATGAACTCATGCAAGAGGGCGTGTATTTTTATGTGGCCAACCTTTACAGCACATTAAACGGAACTACCAGAATTTATTCCGGTCACGTTTTTTTATTCAACTCCGAATAAAAAAATAATAACCAAAAATTAAATACAAAAAAGCCGTCACAATCCCGTGTCGGCTTTTTTTGTTTCACGTGGAACATCAATAAATCTATTGTATTGTTTGGCTTCAAGAGAACCAAAAAGCGGGTCAAAATAGAGTCAAATAAAATCTCCATTCGGGAGTGTGTAGTCCTAGAAAACAAACTTGAGGCTTGTTGTATATCTTCTCCTCTAAGCAATTGTTTCCGCACTTTTTCCTGCTTGAAAAAGCCGCTTCTTTGGCTGATATTTGTAGGCGGAACAGGGTGTTCCACGTGGAACAAAAAAGTATGTTTAAGGAATATGATATAATTGTTGTTGGGGCGGGGCATGCCGGCTGTGAGGCCGCTGCGGCTGGCGCCAACCTAGGCTCTTCTGTGTTACTAATCACTATGGATATGGGTAAAATAGCCCAAATGTCATGCAACCCCGCAATGGGTGGTGTAGCTAAAGGGCAGATTATCAGAGAGATAGATGCAATTGGCGGATACTCAGGCATTGTGAGCGACAAGAGTACCATTCAGTTTAGAATGTTGAACAAATCGAAAGGCCCTGCCATGTGGAGCCCCAGAAGTCAGAATGATAGAACGCTCTTTAGTGCATACTGGAGAGAGCTACTGGAAAAAACACCCAACATAGATTTCTGGCAAGATTCGGTAAAGGAGGTAATTCTAATAAATGGAAAAGCTGTAGGTGTAAAAACCGCTATGGGCCAAACCATCCATTCCAAATCGGTAATCCTAACAAGCGGAACCTTTCTGAATGGAATCATCCACATTGGTCAAAAACAGTTTGGCGGGGGAAGAATGGGTGATGCCGCTTCTACCGGAATAACAGAACAATTGGTTGGGTTGGGTTTTGAATGCGGTCGGATGAAAACCGGAACTCCTCCACGTGTTGATGGGAGAAGTTTAGACTATTCCAAAATGGAAGAACAGCTGGGTGACGAGCAGCCATCAAAGTTTTCCTATAGCGACCAGACAACCCCACCAAAGGTTCAGCGTTCCTGTTGGATAACCTACACCAATGAACAGGTACACGAAACCCTAAGAACTGGTTTCGATGAATCACCCATGTATGCCGGAAGAATTCAAGGTTTGGGGCCACGGTACTGTCCCTCTATTGAAGACAAGATTAACCGTTTTGCTGAGCGTGACAGACACCAGATTTTTGTAGAACCGGAAGGTTGGAACACTGTTGAAATATATGTAAACGGATTTTCCACTTCACTGCCCGACCATATACAGGTAAAAGCACTCCGACAAATTCCTGGCTTTGAGAACGCCAAAATATTCAGACCGGGTTACGCCATTGAATACGATTTCTTTCCACCCACACAACTAAAACAGTCTTTAGAAACCAAAAGAGTAGAAAACCTGTTCTTTGCGGGACAAATAAACGGAACAACTGGTTATGAAGAAGCTGCTTGTCAGGGACTTATGGCAGGTATAAATGCACACCAAAAGGTTAACTCTTTGGATATCTTTATTTTAAGTCGCTCGGAAGCTTACATAGGTGTATTAATTGATGATTTGGTAAACAAAGGAACCGATGAGCCCTACCGTATGTTTACTTCCCGAGCTGAGTATAGGATATTGTTAAGGCAGGATAATGCTGATGTGAGATTAACAGAAAAAAGCTATAAACTGGGGCTAGCAAAACAAGACAGGTTTGATGCTGTGCAGAAAAAGATAGCACAAACCGAAAAGCTGTTGAAATACATACGCAAAACCGGTGTCACTCCTGAAGAGGCTAATCCGGTATTGGAACCATTAAATTCAGCACCCATCAACCAACAAGTAAAAATAAATACACTCCTTTCAAGACCAATGGTTGGAATAGAAGAATTAGAGTCGGAAATTACATCAATAAAAGAAGAGTTGAAGAACTATACTCAGGAAGAAAAACTCCAAGCTGAAATTTTGATCAAATACGAAGGTTATCTGGATAAAGAGAAAGAGCAGGCAGAGAAAGTTACCCGCCTCGAGAATATGCGTATACCCGACACCGCTGATTTCAGCAAGATCAGCTCACTTTCTGCGGAATCAAGAGAAAAGCTGAATAAGATAAAACCCGCTACAGTAGGACAGGCAAGCAGAATCAGCGGAGTTTCACCTGCTGATATTTCTGTGTTGTTAGTTCATTTCGGTAGGTAAAATAGTATTTTCGCAACACCATGAGCAATGAAACATTACAATTTTGCCCGGCCTGCAATCATTCTTCCTTTACACAACTCTACACCTGCAAAGACTTTGTCGCCTCAGGAGAATTATTTGAGTTGGTGCGCTGCGGCAGTTGCCGACTGGTTTTTACCAACCCCAGACCCGACACAAAAAGTATAGGCCGGTATTACCAAACAGAAAACTATGTGTCGCATGCCGGAAGTAAGAAGGGCCTTATTTACCTCATTTATGATGTGGTCAGAAACATCAGCCTGAGGAAGAAAAAAGAAGTAATTGAACAGTATAATGCAGGTGGAAGGTTGCTGGACGTAGGGTGCGGGCTTGGGTACTTTCTGAACCACATGGTAAAGGGTGGTTGGGATGCCAAGGGACTTGATGTGTCTGAAGAAGCAAGAAATTTTGTGTCCGAATCTTTCGGGTTAAATGTGTTACCGGAAGAAGAATTAGATAACCTGCCGCCCGCCTCATTCGATGTAATTACCATGTGGCACGTTTTAGAGCATGTGCACTTGCTGCAGGCACGAGTGACGTTATTAAAAACATTACTCAAAAAGGACGGAACACTGTTTATTGCAGTACCTAATTCTGATGCCTGGGAAGTGGGTTTTTACAAAGAGTTTTGGGATGGTTTTGATGTTCCCAGACACTTGTACCATTTCAACCACACCTCCATTGAAAAACTAATGGAAATCTGTGGACTAAAAGTAATGGCTAAAAAACCCATGATTTTTGATTCTTATTACATCTCCTGGCGAAGTGAAATTCACAAAAAAAATCCTCTTGGTTTCTTCAGGGCCATGATTCTGGGGCAGATATCCAACTGGAAAGCCAAAAGAAATAAAGACTATTCAAGCGTTTTGTACGTAATAAAACATGCTTAACAGGACTCTATTCTTACTTTTTATCTGCTTTGCTTGTTCCTGTGCCAATATTGTTCAACCTTCAGGAGGAGCTGTAGATACTGTGCCTCCCGCTATTGTTCGTGAAAATCCGGGCAACAACACTACCTCTTTTTCCGGAAGAACAATTGAGTTGTGCTTTGATGAGTACGTTCAAATTAAAGAAGCACAAAAAAATATAATTATTTCTCCGCCACTGGAGAAAACCCCGGAAATAAAAGCAACTGGTAAATGCATAAACATCACTTTTGAAGAGGGTACATTACAAAGCAATACAACGTATACCTTACAGTTTTTGGGTGCAATTGCCGATATACATGAAGGGGCGGTTTTGGGGAATTATGTGTTCACTTTTTCAACTGGAAACATACTTGATACATTATCCATAAACGGAGTGATTTCAAATGCACTTACATTGAAAAAAATGAGTGGTTATAGTGTGGGGCTATATAAAGAGTACAATGATTCTTCTGCATTTAATACCAAGCCTGATTATTTAGGTCTTACCAACCAATTGGGTGTTTACCGTATAAAAGGTATTGGGGTTGGGGCCTATCGTTTGGTTGCTTTTGAAGACAAAAATAATAACCGTAGATTAGACGTAGGGGAGGAGGTTGCTTTTTCTCCTTCAGCACACACCGGAAAAGATACCGTACAAAACGTGAAACTGCATAGTTTCACTCAACCACTGTACACACCTGGTAAGCTCATTGACACCATACACTCTGCTAAAAATCAGTTTGAACTGGTATTCTTTGAGCCCGAATACACCCCTATAGTTGAAAGTAAAAACACCTTCAGCTACCACAGAATTAATGATAAGTACGATACGTTGATAGTTCAGTTTATAGGTGATACTTCTTCTTTCGGAAATAGGGAGTTTAAATACACCATAGGAAACAAAACCAACTCCTTATCCTTGAACGCCAGTAAAAACAACATTCCACCGCTTCAGATAGAAAATATAACAAAAGACTATTTACCGGGAGATACTTGCTGGCTCATTACGTCAAATGCTATTAAAACTATAAAAATTGATAGTATCAGATTTCAAATAGATACCTCTTTATATCTACCCTCAGTTCTTTGGAATTCTGGCAGCAACCGAATAGGTCTTCTGATAAAAAAGGAACTCATAACTGGCACATTGTTAAAGATTAAGTTGGGTGGTTATTCAATAACGGATGTATATGGAAACACATCTAAACCACTGGACTTCTTTATAACTGTATCAAAAGACATTGATTTTGGCGGAGTACAATTTATACTTAAGAACGCTGCTAAGAAAAATGGCCTGCTACAATTATTGGACAGTAAAGGGGGGATTTCTTATAGTATTCCTGTTCAGGAACAGAAAGAAATAGTAATTAACAAAATCATACCTGGTTCATATACAGTGAGGTGGGTAGATGATATAAATAAAAATGGGCGTTGGGATGCAGGAAATATCATTTCCTGGAAACAGCCCGAAAGAGTCTTTTACTTATCAACACCGCTCGAATTGCGTCCCGACTGGTTTATTGAAGGTAATGTGATTGATGTTGATGCTTTTAAATAGGCTATCACTTCCTTCTCTTCCCTGTTTATAAATGTTAACTACTTCCGTTTATGTATCCTTTAGTAGTCAAAACCTGATGTGCATAAACTTGAACTGGGTATTACTTTTAACAACTCCCCACTTACCTACATTACATCAACATAAAATCAATGTGTTCTTTACCCCCATTTACCTGTTAATTGAGTAAATTCGTGTATGTGTATAACCTGATACCACTCTGATTTTAAGAGTAATTTTGTGTGGAGAGTGTGTGTACTTAATACTAACAACCAATAAAACATCACACCTTGAAATAAGATATCCGCACAATTAACACACTATATAATAACTAATATAATTATTTAAAACCTTTTAATGTTTAGCTGACTAAAAAGTAAACTGAAGATTAAGCGGGAAGTAATAACTTTGAACATTGAAAATTTAGAAATGCTCGAGAGAATAAAAAATTTAGGAAAAGAAATAGAAGAAAAAGCGATTGAAAATCAAAAGGCGCTTGAAGAATTCAGAATTCACTACCTGGGAAGAAAAGGGGTATTGGCTGAATTGTTTGAATCATTTAAACTTGCTGCAAACGAGGAAAAGAAACAAATAGGCAAAGAACTAAACGAACTAAAACAAAAGATACAGGAAAAATACGATACCCTGGTTGAAAAACTATCCGTTACTGAAATAAACATCAATAATGAACAAGATTTAAGTTTACCTGCACAACCACTGGCTAAAGGGAGCAGGCACCCATTGTCATTGATTCAAAATGAACTTATAAGTACTTTTATGAAACTGGGTTTTTCCATAGCAGATGGCCCGGAAATAGAAGACGACTGGCATAATTTCTCAGCACTTAATTTTCCTGAAAATCATCCGGCAAGGGACATGCAGGATACCTTTTTTGTAGAGAAAGAAATCGCTTTAAGAACACACACAACCTCGGTTCAGGTCAGACTACTAGAAAAAAAATCTCCCCCCATAAAAGTAATTATGCCTGGCAGAGTTTACCGTAATGAAGCAATAACAGCCCGGGCAAATTGTTTTTTCCATCAGATAGATGGAGTTTATATTGACCGAAATGTGTCTTTTGCCGATTTGAAACAGACCATGTACTATTTTGTGCAGGAGCTGTTTGGTAAAGAAGTAAAGATTCGTTTCAGACCTAGTTATTTTCCTTTTACCGAACCTAGTGCAGAAATGGATATTGATTGTCGCATTTGCAAGGGAAAGGGCTGTAACGTATGTAAATACAGCGG
>JAGPCK010000121.1 GCA_018058135.1 Bacteroidia bacterium
ATTGTCTGAAAGAAATTATATTTTACATTCTTGTCTTTAAGTTTTGTACCCGCAAATATACGAAATCTTTTTCGGATGCGGTTCATCTGTATAGCCGCTAACTTGTATATCCTGGCACCTTTTCTTCCAAAAGGTGCACAGTATTACCTAAACTCGGGTAATACTGTGCACCTTTATATGTTAGGGAGTGCAAGGTATTTTTCATTTAACTGAGAGACTTTATATTGCTCAAAAATCACTTGCTACTCATTTTCGCTTCTAGTCGTTTTTTTAAATCCAAGCGGTGTTTGCGGGCGGTGTCAATGGCAATGTCGTATCCGGCATCGGCATGGCGTATTACGCCCATAGCGGGGTCGTTGTGCAACACGCGTTTTAACCTGCGCTCAGCATCTTCGGTACCATCGGCCACTACCACCATACCTGCGTGTATGGAGTAACCCATGCCCACACCGCCACCGTGGTGTATAGATACCCAACTGGCTCCTCCAGCTGTATTAATTAACGAGTTGAGTATGGGCCAATCGGCTACGGCATCGCTTCCGTCTTTCATGGCTTCGGTTTCGCGGTTGGGTGAGGCCACAGAGCCGGTATCCAAATGGTCGCGGCCAATCACTATTGGCGCTTTTACTTTTCCGGTGCGCACCAGTTCATTAAACAGCAAACCTGCTTTTTCGCGTTCGCCTTGTCCCAGCCAGCAAATGCGTGCGGGCAATCCCTGAAACTCTATGCGGTCTTGTGCCATTTTTATCCAGCGGTGTAAGCCTTCGTTGTCAGGGAACAATTCGAGCAGGGCTTTATCGGTAGTATAAATATCCTGCGGGTCGCCACTCAGGGCCACCCAACGGAAAGGGCCCTTGCCTTCGCAAAACAAGGGGCGTATGTAAGCCGGTACAAAGCCCGGAAAATCAAAGGCATTTTTTACTCCATGCTCCTGTGCACGTGCCCGCAGGTTGTTGCCGTAATCAAACGTTACAGAGCCACGCTTTTGCAGTTCAAGCATCATCTCCACGTGGTGGGCCATGGTGCTGTATGATTTTTTTACGTAGTCATCGGGGTTGTTTCTGCGCAGGGCATCGGCTACTTCTTCAGGTAATCCTTGCGGGTAGTAGCCTACCAGTGGGTCGTGGGCACTGGTTTGGTCGGTAAGTAAATCGGGTACTAAGTTGCGTTCAATTATTCTTTCCAGCAGGTCGGCCACGTTGCAGCACACACCTATGGAAACCGCTTTTTTATTTTCTTTGGCCCGCAAAGCCATGTCAATGGCCTCGTCAATATCGCGGCTCATTACATCGAGGTAGCGGGTTTCCAAACGTTTTTTAATGCGCCATTCCACTACTTCAGCAGCCAGGCACACGCCACCGTTCATGGTTACGGCCAGGGGTTGTGCCCCGCCCATGCCGCCTAAGCCGGCTGTTACCGTAAGGGTACCGGCCAGTGTGCCGTTAAAATGTTGTCGGGCAGCTTCGGCAAAGGTTTCGTAAGTACCTTGCACAATGCCCTGCGAACCTATGTAAATCCAACTTCCGGCAGTCATTTGTCCGTACATCATCAATCCTTTGGCTTCCAGCTCGCGAAAGGTTTCCCAGTTGGCCCACTTGGGTACCAGCATGGAGTTGGAAATAATTACACGGGGAGCATCTTTGTGGGTAGGTAAAATACCCACGGGTTTGCCTGATTGTACCAGCAGGGTTTCATCCTCGTTGAGGTCTTGCAGGGCCTTTACAATTAAATCAAAACTTTCCCAGTTGCGGGCAGCTTTGCCCAGGCCACCGTATACAATCAGATCCTCGGGGCGCTCGGCCACTTCAGGGTCCAGGTTATTGTGTAACATGCGCAGGGCAGCTTCCTGTACCCAACCTTTGCAACTTAATGTGGTGCCTGTGGCAGCGTGTAATTCTCTTTTGGCCATAAATGTATTTTGTTCTGCTGCTTACAAGGAGTAAGCAGGTTATTTTGTTTGTGCAGTGGGCAAAGTTAAGTAAAAAGCTGCGGTACTTTTGGCCTCGTCCAACAGTGGTTTATTTCTTTTTCAACTCATTCGTCAGGTCTTGCAGGTAATCGGTTTGTATCTGTTGAATCTCCAGCAGTTTGTTGTTTTGATACACAATCAGGTGGTCAATTTTTTCATTGAGCAGTTTAATTTCCAGCTCGGCTTTCAGGTTAATTTTATAATCCTGTTCGGCACGTTGCCGGTCTTTTTGTTCCTGCCGGTTTTGGCTCATCATAATAATGGGGGCCTGTATGGCAGCCAGACAAGAGAGGATGAGGTTGAGCAGAATAAAAGGGAAGGGGTCAAACGGACGGGCTTGCAGTAACCAGATGTTGGTGCAAATCCACAACAGAATAAGCACAAAAAAGACAATGATAAATGTCCAGCTGCCGCCAAAGAGCGCAATTCTATCAGCCAGCTTTTCACCAAGGGTAAGTTCGCCCTCCAGTTTTTCAGAAAGTATGGCATTGTTGTTAATGGCATTCATTACCTCATCATCCAAATCAGCCAGTGTACCAATTTCTACTTTGGTAAGCGTGGTAATATAGAGCCTGCGGTAGTGGTTGAGTTCATCAATGGAGATGTAATCATCTTTGGTTATTTGCGGGTGCTCACCTTGTATCAGGTTAAAAATACCTTCCCGAATTTCTTCGGCTTTTACCGCTTCTCCGTTTCTGATTTTTGTTTTGCTGATGTAACTGATCATAAGGGTGTGTTAGTGGTTGAATGTATTGCCTGATTTATAGGTTGTGTTATTTGTATTCTTTAACTCTGGTTTCGCTTCTCTCACAAATGTTCACTTATCCTAAGTAAGGCTCAACGTATGAAAATTATATGGAATAATCGTCTGCAATTTTTTGCTGTAACAGCAATGTTTACTGACGAGTTTGTGCTCAGGTTGTTCTCTGTTAGTTGACTAAGCAGTCGTTTTTGATCTATTTGCAACCCTTGTCTTTGCACGTTTTTGAGCAACTTGTTTTTTTTTAGCGAAATACTCACTCAATGCTTTTTCTTCTTGAGGTGTAAGACCGGTTTGTCCTCCAATGAAGTCAACATCCAATTCAGTGTTTTTCTTTTTCAC
>JAGPCK010000122.1 GCA_018058135.1 Bacteroidia bacterium
AACTTTATTGGCCCTCCAGTGCAAATGATTCGCTTACTTTTATGGTGAACCGCAACGGCACTTCAATTCAACTAAGCGGGTTGCCTGTTTACAAACAAAAAAACAAATATGCCAGAATAAAACAATTGAAAAACCCTACTGCACAACAAATGCAGTACCGCATCTGGTACAATCGAAAACGTTTAGCCGATGCCAATTAGACTGATATAAACTTGGAATCTTTCATAAAAGAAGGGAGGGTGAATACCCTCCCTGACATCCAAATCATTTCTTAAAGTTACTTCCTGCAATATGAATCACCTTTTTGAAATTGCTGGAGTTCCAAACTCATTTATTAACTCCCCTGATTCAGAAAACTCTTTGTAATAAACAGTTTTACCTTTATTTGTATGAGCATATAAATCAATTTTACCGTTTGGGTAAAGTAAAATATAAGTCCCATGGGGTATCCCAAAAAAATAATTTTCGACTCCTTTTATTAAACCATTAGCATAGTATTCTACTGCTTTACCGTGTTGTTTATCATTCTTGTAAGATGTTATAAACTTTGGATTTCCATTTTCATATAGTGTATAAAACAAGCCATTTTTCTTACCATTAGATGCATAGCCTACAAGATATGGATTACCATTAGGGTAATACTGAATATGTATACCGTGCAAATGACCGTTTAAAAAAGACGTTTCCTCAAGAATGCTTCCTTTATCATCAAATTTTTTCACTTTACCGTGTAACTTACCTTCTTTGCACTGCTGACTTAATTTCAACTCACCATTTGGGTAGTACTCTTCAATTTTGCCATCTAATTCACCGTTTCTATAATGTTCAATGTACATCAGTTGTCCGTTAGAATAGTACTCTTTTTTTGCCTCAGTACAGGACATAAGTACGATAAAGAATAGATAAACTAAATATCTCATAGCACCCACTCGCGCACATTTGCTATGCGTTCGCCTAATATTTGTTTGCATGAAGTATTCAACTTTTCAAACTTATGTGCTTGGTGTTTCATCATCAAATGTACAAAATTTTCAAAACACACGCGTTGCAAACGCTCGCGAGTAAGGGTTCCTATTTTTTACCGTATTTTTGTAAAAATGTTTTTACCTCTACTTTGAAGTCCTTGTGACACATTGAATATGCTTTATCTATCAATGGTCTATATATACTCATATCAATGCCGTTGAAGTCAATAGAATCAAGAAGCACTCTATTCTGATAAACCTCATATCTCCTATAAATATCCTCATCACATACTTTTACTTTTACGTTTATCTTGTATGAGTTTTTCTCCTTAATTTCTCTAAGCTTAGTATATCTTCCTGTAACATCAATGTATGTTTTTTGACCTGAATATGATCCGTAACCTTTAAAGTAGAGCGTGTCTTGAAGATCCAAATATAATACACCCCCAGTTATACGGTAACCCGCTACAAACACAACAGTATCCTTTTTAATCAGATAATAAGTAGTTGGTAAAAAATAACCTGGCTGAAACGCATAGTAAATTGTGTCCCTAAGCGGAACTGAACTGTTTACCTCTAAAGATCTATTGCAAGCAACACACACCAATAGAACAGAATAAAGTACCCATTTCATATCTAATACGCAATTATTTTATTTCGAAACATTTTTGTGCTGCATGTCACTACAACTAACTGCATAAAATTTTTAATCTATCTCTATTGCAATATACCACGTTTCATTAAATATGCTGAGCAAGTGCCGTTTTTCAAAAACTTATGCTCAGGTTTGTGTAATTGAGTTCAGGTAATTAATTTCACCCAAAAAAATAGCGCATTGAAAATTATAGGCATTACAGGCACATTGGGTGCAGGCAAAGGCACCATTGTAGAGTACCTTACTACTCACCACCAATTTAAACATTTCTCTGTGCGCGGTTACCTCACCAACATTATTAAGGCACAGGGTAAGGAAGTGAACCGCGATTCATTAACCCATACGGCCAACGCACTCAGGGCGCAAAACAGCCCCAGTTTTATTGCAGAGGAGTTGTTTAAAGAAGCACAGGCCAGCGGTACCAACTGCATTATTGAAAGCATACGCACGGTAGGTGAAGTAAATGCCTTAAAGGCCAAGGGTAATTTTATTCTGCTATCCGTTGATGCTGAAAGACAGTTGCGGTATGACCGTATTTTAAAAAGAGGATCAGAAACCGACCACGTTTCCTTTGAAACCTTTAGTGAAAATGAAGACCGCGAAATGACCTCTACCGACCCCAACAAACAAAACCTGAGCGCCTGCATGCAACTGGCTGATTACAGCCTTTTAAATAACGGAACTTTCGATGAACTTTACCGGCAAATTGATGCGGTAATTAAACACTGAAGCCATGAGCACAACTACTGGAGAACACTACATTCGCCCCACCTGGGACGAATATTTTATGGAAGTAATGGATGCCATAAGCAAGCGGGCAACCTGTGGCCGTGGCCGAAGCGGCTGTGTAATAGCCCGGGGCAATCAACTGCTGGTTACCGGCTATGTGGGTTCGCCCATTGGTTTGCCTCACTGCGATGAGGTGGGCCACCAAATGAAAAAAGTGATTCACGAAGACGACAGCATTACAGAACACTGCGTGCGTACCGTTCATGCTGAGCAAAATGCCATTTGTCAGGCCGCCAAAAACGGTGTGTCGCTGGATGGTTCAACGCTGTATTGCCGCATGACCCCATGCCGTGTTTGTGCCATGCTCATTATCAACTGCGGTATTAAGCGGGTGGTATGCGAGCGCAAATATCACGCAGGTGGAGAAAGTGAAGAAATGCTCAAACAGGCCGGTGTTCATCTGGAGTTTTTTCATGAAGAGATTCAGAAATACTGATTCCCAAGGGTAAGAACTTTTTTTAACCCGCACACCCGCTTCAGCAGACTTTCTAATCAGATTTTATTGCTCCTCAACCCTTGCTGCATCAGCACTTTTCTATAATTTTCACCCTTTATTCACACAGGGCTTTTTCATTGAGTCAAATCGCTTACCTTTGCCCAATTTATATTTAAAGGTCATCCTTA
>JAGPCK010000028.1 GCA_018058135.1 Bacteroidia bacterium
GAATATTACCTCTCATTAACAAATGTACCGAAGGGAGTTTATGTTGTACAGATGCAAACCAGTGAAGGTTTGATTTTACAAAAGTTACTGGTAGAATAACAGGTAGCAGGTTTTTACTTTTTATAGAACAACCTGCCTGCTTTTTTTGTTACTTCGCAAGTAATTCAAGTTCATATGGAAAATCAATTACCCAGAAGAAGCTTTATTGCCCGCCTGAGTGCCGGTATTGCAGCTGTTGTTGCCACGCCATTGATTTCTACAGCCAAGGCTATCAAAGACAATTACCAAACCGCTTTGGAAAAAGATAATCCTGTTATACGCGTAAAGCCCATGGGTTTTCAGTGGGAAACCCTCGATCCCTTTTTATTTTGTGTGCATCATGAAGATCATTTTCCGGCAGGTAACGAGCAAATGGGTCCACCCGCTACTATGTTTAAAGGTCGCCACATGGGAGATGATTTTATAATCAAAGATGGCTTTAGAATGTACCACGGCAAAACAGTGCCCGGTTTTCCAGGACACCCGCACCGCGGCTTTGAAACCATTACGGTAGTGCGCAAGGGCATAGTGGATCATGCAGATTCTTTAGGAGCCGCTGGTCGTTATGGCAATGGTGATGTACAATGGATGACAGCCGGCAAAGGTGTGCAACATTCGGAGATGTTTCCGCTAATTCATCAGGATAAGGACAATACCATGGAACTTTTTCAGATATGGCTCAACCTGCCTAAGAAAAACAAAATGGTGGAGCCGCATTTTAAAATGCTGTGGGGAGAAGACATTCCGAAGTACAGTTACTCCGATAAACAAAATCAAAAAACAGTGGTCGAAGTAATTGCCGGAACACTGGGCAATAAAAAAGCACCTGCTCCACCGCCTGATTCATGGGCTAGTGACCCGAATAATCAGGTGGCAGTATGGAACATTAAAATGGCCGCAGGAGCTGATTGGGTGTTACCTAAAGCAGCTGCTGGTATTAACCGCACCATCTACTTTTATCAGGGCGAAAACCTGCAGATAGGAGATAAAAAAATTGCACCGTACCATGCTGTGGAATTAAAATCTGATCTTGATGTAGCATTGCAAAACGGGAATCAGGAGGCCAGCATCTTGTTATTGCAAGGTCGCCCCATTAATGAACATGTAATACAATACGGCCCGTTTGTGATGAATACCAAAGAAGAAATCAACCAGGCTTTTGAAGATTACCACCGCACCAAGTTTGGCGGCTGGCCTTGGACTAGATACGATCAGGTGCATCCGCGTAACAAAGGTCGCTTTGCGAAACATGCCGATGGCAGGGTAGAAGAGAAGGGGTAGGTTGCTACTTTTTACCGTCATACATGGACGTTTTTTTGCCAAAAAAAATTATATTTGAACGTAAGTACTATGTCCTTTTATAAATATTAACTTAACCTGTAAAAACATGAAAACAAAGATTCTCTCCCTACTGATTCTGGCAGTACTACCCTTTTTATCTTGTCAGAAAGACAAGGATACTACTGCAACTCCAACATCGGCTATGTATTTCATTGAAGGAAAAGTGGATGGAGTGATGTACAGGGCTGAATACATTTGTGAATACAACGGTTGTGATATGGTAACGGGTAATTACAGCGACTTTATGGAAACGGTTACTATGCAACGTACGATGTCGAAAACCAACGATATCGGTTGGGATATTCATATTCGGGATGTTGATCTTGATGCATTGCCTGTTCCTTCCACCATATATGCCACCAATATGTCGGGGCAGCCTTCTCTGGATTTGAGTTTTTATACCGGAGACTGGAACAGTAATAATAACTACTTAGCTGATCCGGTTGTTTTAGGTGAAAATTCTTTTAAACTGAAGTTAACCAGCAAAACCGGAGATGTACTGGAAGGCACTTTCAGCGGACAGTTGCGCAACGGCTCTGATACTGATCTGACCAAAACAGTTACAGAAGGAAAGTTTAAAATCAAATTGATTCGTATCTGATAGCTTGTCAGAGTTTCGTATCAGTATAGATTTTAAGCAGCCTGACAAGTTCCTCCGAAGCTATTGGTATGGTTAAAGTAAACGCACGGTTCATCAGCTCTTTTTCATAGTGTGCCTTAATTACAACCGAAGAGGAGTCTTTGATATGCAACTGCTCTAGTAACGCAAAAGCTGCAGGTTGTATGGTTTCCATGGCATCAGCTTTAAAGAACAGGAGTAACCCCGAAGGGTAGTATTTACTTGTAGAGGTTATAAAAATGCCCATAGTATTTACAGACAGGTCTGCGGTGAACTCAGCCGATTCTTCACCACTTTTTAATTGTACCGTTTGTTGTTTGAAATGTTTGGTAGGGAATTGTTCGAATTGTAGACGGAACTTTTTTGCCTTGCCTGAGGTGTACACCAGATAACCCCGTTTTTTCTTGAGCATAAACAGAACAGTAAGGGCAAACAGGGCCATTAGGCCAAGCATAAATAAAAGTTCCTGCATCTTCTGGTGGCGCAATTACTTATTGAATTGCAGCGGTAAAAGTAAGATGAATTCAGTTCAATTAACCATTGAACTTTTGTATTACACTGGTTACATTTTTTCCATGTACCAGTTTAATTCTCTTTCCATTTTTTTGAATCTGAAAATATTGGAGATGATTTGCTGCAGGCGCATGAAAGCTGTTTCGCTTTTTACTACATAATCAAAAGCCTTGTGGTGCATACAATTTACAGCCACTTCAATTTTATCTTGTGAGGATAACATCACAACAGGTATATCAGAATTAAACTCTTTTATCTTATCCAAAGTATCTATACCGTTCATGGCATTTTTATCTATCCCGTCCAAATGATAATCCAATATAATTATATCGGGGCATAGAGAAAGTTCCTCTAAACACTGTTCACCCGTGGGGAATGTTTTAATGCTAAAATCAGCATGTTCGAGAAAATCAATTTCCAGTGATTTCAGAAATACACTGTCGTCATCTACTAAGAAAAGACTGATCTTCTTTTTGTTGTTCATTTTTGCGTGCTTTTAATTGAGTTGTACTCTTCTTGTAACTCCAGACAAGCCTGTGTGCAGATATTTTCCAGTTCCAAAACCAGATTTTGAATTTCATGGGCTTCTTGCTGCATATCAGCATATTCTTTTATTTTTTTGGCTTTGTTTTCATAGTCAGAACCAATACCCATAATAGAAAACGAGGGAATCATTTTATGCACAGCTGCCTGCAATAAATTCCAGTCTTTGTCTTTTAAACTTTGTTTCATGGACTCAATCAGCGGTGGGGTTTGTTCCAGGTATAAAGCAATCATCTCCATCATCAATGCAGGATTTGACTTGGTACGTTTAGATAAATAACCCAGGTCAATGCACTTTATTTTTGAGGCTTCCATTTTTGTATCAGGGCTTTCCATCTGTTCTGTTGACGTTGTTTTTTTCACCAGTCCCACTATTTTATTATACAGTAATCTTTCATCAACAGGCTTCGCAATGTAATCATTCATTCCAACTGATTTGCATTTCGCTAAATCTACCGTGGTTACATCAGCCGTTAACGCCAGAATTGGTATTTGGGAGTTCAGAGTTTTCCTGATGTAATCCGTTGCTTCAAAACCATTCATTTCGGGCATTTGCAAGTCCATCAATATAATGTCATATGTTTTGGTAGTCAGTTTTTCGATGGCAATTTTTCCGTTGGCCGCTATGTCACACTCAAATGCAAAATCATCTAACAGGGTTTTCATTAGCAATTGGTTGAGCACAATGTCTTCAACAACCAGTACTTTAATGTTTTTTATTTCCCTATCCATCTCCACTAATCCTGAGTCATATTCAGCAGTTTCGTTGGTTTTTTTAAAGCTAAGTATAAAGCTGAATGTAGAGCCTTTACCTACTTCACTTGTTACTTTAATACTGCCGTTTTGAGATTCTACCAGTTGTTTCACAATGGCCAAACCCAATCCTGTGCCTCCGTATAACCTGGAAGTACCGCTGGAGGCTTGTTGAAAGTTCTCAAATATTTGGGTAATTTTATCCTCCGGAATGCCAATACCGGTATCTGCAATGGCAAATTCGATGGTAACGCTATGATCATCTTCTTTCAGTAAAAGTACTTTAACACTTATTATACCCTCTGATGTAAATTTTACCGCATTACTTACCAAGTTGAGCACAATCTGGTTTAACCTTACCGGGTCACCAACCAGTACTTCGGGTATTCTATTATCGTACTCTTTAATCATTAATAAATTCCTCTCCTGAATTTTGGCTTCAAACAAATGCAGCATAGCTGAAACAGACGAGGCCATTTTAAAAGGAGTTTCTTCGAAAGTCATTTTACCTGCATCAACTTTGGCCAGATCAAGAATGTCATTTATCAATACAATCAAAGCATCTCCGCTTAGCTTAATGGCCACCAGATACTCGCGTTGTTTGGCCGTGAGCACAGTTTTAAGCACTACTTTGGTAAACCCTATAATTGCATTCATAGGGGTACGTATTTCATGACTCATGTTGGAAAGAAACTGCTGTTTTGCTTTTACCGCATCAATGGCAATCCGGGTGGAATTCTCTGCTTTTGATTTGGCATCTTCAGCAATCTCAGTGGCTAGTTCAGCAAAAACTTTTGCTTCAACAAATTCCTTTTCAATTCTTTTTTGTTCGGTAATGTCACGTGCCACTACCACAGCACCCAGCACATTGCCAATGTCATCTTTGTATACTGAACCATTGAACAATACGTCAGTAAGTTTATGGTCTCTTATAGTAAGTGGGTAATCTGCTACAAAACCTCTGGCAAAAACCTCCTGATATACTTCGCGGGCTTTATGCGGGTCAGTGAAATAATCGAAAAAATTACTGTTAATTAGCTTTTCTCTGGGAACCCCTGTTATTTTTACAGAAGCATTGTTCATGTCGGTTATTTTACCATCGGGGCTTATGGTAAATAAAGGATCTCTGCTGGCTTCAATAATGCTGCGGGCATAATTGGCAATGCGCAATTCAGCTGCACGCTTTTGTTTTTCTTCGTTCTGAAAGGCCAACTCGATATTAGCCAGATCCAATTCAATTTCCCGTTTTTGTTTCTCGTTATTTTGAAAGGCCAGTTCTTTGTTGGCAATTTTCAGTTCAGCAGCCCTTTTTCCTTTTTCTTCGTGTTGAAAAGCCAGTTCTTTGTTGGCCATACGTAAGTCAACGTCCCGTTTTTGTTCCGATACATCTCGGGCTATCACAATGGCTCCTGATATTTTTCCCTTGCTGTCTTTATACACAGAGCCGTTAAAAAGTACGTTGGTCTGTTTTCCTTTTTTATGCAAGAAGGTGAGAGGGTAGTTGCTTATGCGCCCGTTGGCAAATATGTTCAAATACAACTCTTCGGCTTTTTGCAGTTCAGTATAGTAGCCGGTAAAATCAGAGCCGATGAGTTGCTGATGCGTAGTTCCGGTGATGTCGGCCATGGCCTGATTGGCATCAATTATTTTGCCGTTAGTACCAATGTTTACCGCTGGGTCAAGGCTGGCTTCCATCAACCCGTTCGCGAAAAATGATTCATCGGTAAGTGTGTTTTTCATTTTATTTTGAAGTGCTATGTTGGTTAAATTAACTCAGTCTTATTCCCTATTTCTTCAATAGGTATACGTCTGTTGTTTTTGAGCTGCTTAAACTGAGAGGGCGACAAGCCGGTCATCTTTTTAAACTGGTTTGATAAATGTGCCACACTGCTGTAATGCAGCCTGTAGGAAATCTCGGTGAGGCTCAGTTCGCCATACAACAGCAGCTCTTTTACTTTTTCGATTTTATGGTTAATGATGAATTGTTGTATGGTAATACCCTTAACCTCTGAGAATATATTGGAGAGGTAGGTGTAATCGTAATTCATTTTTTCACTGATGTAGTCGGAATAGTTGGTTTTAGGAACAATTTCACTGTGGTGAATCATCTCGGTAATAATGTTTTTTACCTTTTCAATAAGGATGGATTTTTTATCGTCCATCAAATCGAGCCCTGTGCTGTTTAATCCCGACTTAAGCTGCTGTAGTTTTTCAGGGCCCAGATTCTCCATTATTTCTACCTCACCCAAATCAACAATAACGTAGTGCAGCCCCAGTTTCTTTAATTCTTCTTTTACCGCCAGTATGCAGCGGTTGCTTACCATGAACTTGATGTATAATTTCAATGAGGTTCTTTTAAGAGAACGCGTAAATGTAGGTCATTACAAAAGGCAGGTGTTATACTCTACGGGTAATTACTTACATAAATCACAGATTTTTGGGTCTGTTCAGGGTTGTAGAACAGAATATCCTTACTTACAGACTTCAGGACAACAAAATGCGAATAAAAAAGAAAGCGTAGGTATAACCTACGCTTAATCGGGTGCAACTGCTTTGCACTTCAGGGAAACTTATAAACGGTTACCTTACTGGTCAGGCGGTTTCAGAAACAGGAAACTGTTGTTTAATCATGCTTTGATACGTGGTGGCGTGGTGTTGGTATAAGGCTTCGGTATCCCAAAACCAATTGCCCGTATTGAATGTTCCGGTTACAGGAATTTCACCGGTAGGCTGCGTATAGTTTTTACCTGCAGCATCTTTGAACAAATGGTACAATAAATCTTTGGTAAGCAGAACAGGATATTTGTTTTCTGAAGCATAAATACCTTCCACTTCGTTGGTTGAACCGAACAACAAAGGCGCAATATCCAATGAATTGCTTACTCTCCACTTTTGGGTGCCAACTAATCCGTTGATGTAAGCAGCGAAGTTGTTATCACCTGAGGTGAGACCCGCAAACGACACCGGAGCGCAGCTTACACCCGATAAGTTACTGCTCAGGTAAGCGAACAAAGGAGGAGTGAGGGTGCCACCCAAACTGTGCCCTGTGATGTACAAAGAAGTAATGGCCTGAGTCTTTAAAAAATCAAGCATTTTCTGTTTGCTGTTGGGGTCTGTCAGTTGCAGTAGAGCATTCATACCGTTCCATGCTCCGGTTGAAATGTTGGCGTTTTGCGGAGCCGAACTCACATAATCAGTGAAAGGTTTTGTGGTGCTGATATCAAAGTCTTCTTTTAACCAGGAGGTTAAGCTCTCAGGGTCGGTACCCCTTACTACTACATAATAATCGCCTGTTCCCGGTGATTGTGCAATAAAAGCGAGGCAGTAAGGAACAAACGGAGTACTCAGTTCAGCAGGGCCCCATACTACATTAAGACTCATGTCTTGTACTTTGATTACCAGTTCACTTGGTTTTGAATACGAATAAACGCACAAATCAATTAGCATGTTGAGAAGCAGATTCTGTTGTGCAGGTGTTAAATTTGGGTTGCTCATTTTGGTTAAAAATTAATGGTTGAATAAATAATGTTTAGCATCAAAACAAAGGTTACGCTTAAACTTTTCAACCGTATCACAGATTACAGGGTAAATGCAATATCCCTGTAAACAGCGATAGAGCAAACAAAGGAACTGAGATAAATCTTATATTTGTTTTGTTAAGAAGCCACTATGTATTCACTAAAACCTGTTTTGTTTTTCTGTTTATTATTTGCGTTTTCGCGCTTCGGATATGCACAGTTTGAAGTTTTCCCTGCCTGTAAAATAACTCACCCCGATACGTTATCAGAAGTTAAAACCCCCTTTACCCTGCGGAGTGTTACTTTTAAAGAAAATCCTTTTCAGCATTTCTACATAGACGGACATAAAGCAAATATCTGGAGTATACAAAAAGTAGTTTATAGGTGCCCGGAAAACCGATTCAGGCTGGTTGACTCAACTCAAGTATATATCGTATACAAATGGCAACTTATAAAGGCAGGAAAAGATTCTTTCACATTTTCTGTGCAATACACAGACAGCACCCATTCGACACATACTGACAAAAACTACGATATATTAACCTCGGAAGTGAAGCTTGCCCGACAGGATATAGCAGGAGTAGTCTGTTGGCCGGTGTTGGATAAGAAAATCCGTAAAAAGATGCTATGGCCCAATATTATGATCGGGGTTATTTCCTTAGCGATTGTTCTGTTACTAGTTCGCTGAATTTATTTCACCACCCGCCACTCCACCTGAATGGGGTTGGGGGCAAGTTTTGCTGCAATGTTCCAGAGTATGTCGTGGTGGTAACTGAAACGGTCGCTTTCCACTATGTCATCGTAAGTGCTCTGTTGAGCTGATATATACTGCACCATGGATGTGTTCTCTGAAAATTCGTCCATAAACTGCGCAATGCCGATGACCTGTCCGTCAAGAACAGCCGCATAACGGGAATGAATGCCATCATGGTCGTAGTTGAGGGTAAAGCCGGTGCATCCCTGATTAGGAAAAAGGGGGAGGATGTTGCTTTGTACGTAGTCATTATCCCACTGCCTTATCTCTTCTATCTTCGTAAAGAGTTGGTGTTGTACTGGGACTATCACCATGCTTACGGGTGTCACAACCGGAAAACCTCCCTCTGTTGCTGTAATCTTTTCAATGGTAATACGTGCTTCACCTGTTCCCGGTGAATTGTAGGTTATCACCACCGTGGCTTTCCAGCCTTTTTCACAATTGATGTCGTATGCTCTTACCATGTATCAAAGTAAGATAATTATAGCGGGGAAAGCAATCGGGGCATGGTCATCCTGAGCGGTGAGAGGAGTTAGGATAGCAAAGGGGTTTGTCCACGCATTGCAAACCCGCGCAAGTATGTTTTGTGTGTGAAGCATTGTAACTAACTGCTTGCAATTGAATTTAAAATTATAGAAGTTCGTTTAAGCGTCCACGCTTAAACATGTATTTTATGCCTAGATCTGCTAAGTCAAATGATCTTTTCTTTGTTACTTTAACCATTGTTGGCTGGATAGACATTTTTACCCGAAATGATTACAGGCAGCTAATTATTGATAACCTTAATTATTGCCGGAAACACAAAGCACTGCGCGTTTTTCACTATGTCATAATGCCAAACCATATACACTTACTGGTAACGGCTGATGAGAAACCGCTGAGCGATATATTGCGTGATTTTAAAACGTATACATCCAAACAACTTTTTGAAGCCATAAGTCAAAATACGCAGGAAAGCAGAAGGGACTGGATGACCGAATTATTTAAAAAAGCAGGTAGGGAAAATCCGGTAAACAAAAATTTTCAGGTGTGGCAAAATGGAAATTATCCGGTGTTATTGTATAGTAAAGAAATGACTGAGCAAAAGATAAATTACATTATACAAAACCCTGTAAGAGCAGGTTTTGTGGCCGAACCGGAACATTATGTATTCAGTAGTGCCTCACCGCATTCTCCGTTGGTTTGTGATGAGTTTTAAATGCTTCAAGCGTGGACGCTTGAAGGAACTGGTATGACTTTCAACTCTGGAAGCTTCCTTGCAAAAGGAGAATAAAAACAAGTATATATAGACGTAGTATTTACTCATAAGAGGTGTTGAGAAGGCTATCCAAGCTACAAATGAGGACGAGTTAGGGATAAATTACATTATACAAAACCCGGTAAGAGCAGGTTTTGTGGCCGAACCGGAACATTATGTATTCAATAGTGCCTCACCACATTCTCCGTTGGTATGTGATGAGTTTTAAACGCTTCAAGCGTGGACGCTTGAAGGAACTGGTTTTGTATCGCCCATCATAACAGGCGATTGAAGGAACCGCTTAAAATCCATTTTTTATCTTACTATTTAATATGGAAATGTCAAGAATATTGATTTGTTGCCTGTCGCCATTTTCAATTCCGAGGTATTCATATGTCGATGTAAGTAAAACTTTTTTTCCTAACCATAAATGTGTGACCATTCCTGAATTTTCCGGCATATCAAAAGAGCTTGGATTGCCGAACAAATATGAAAACGATGCTTTTATACTTTCAAAATCATCGGTTCTCCACTTGGTATTGACCCTTGATTCAATATAGCCTTTCTGGAATTTTTTTGTAGTGATATATATTCCAACCATTTTATTGTTTTTAAATCTTAAAACGATTTTATCAATAGGATATTCAAAAACCTTATCGCAGCAAGGGCCTTTATATAAGTATGCTTTACTGCTATCATCCCAATTCCCTTCTAAGACTATTTGATTTTGCCATTTTAAAAATGTATCACCTAATTTGAAGTCTTTAAATCCGTTTTTTTCGTCCAGTTTATCAATTGTTTGAGCGAAAAGAGGTGTAGAAAAAATTAATGACACAAAAATTGATGTAAATAATATTTTCATTTTAATATTGATTAGTTGTATGCTCTGCTGAGTTTCAATTTTCATAGTCTGCGGATTTTAACTGACGGCCAATTTCTAGTATCTACATTATAGTGTTGTAAAACTGGAGATAAAAAGTTGTAAAAGCAAGGTTTTTTTGGGGGATGCTTGAAATAGTAACTATAGTAGATAAGTTAAGCATACAAACTTAGAATCAGCTTTTCATGCACCAATTGTATCTAACCAAATTCTTTTTTTAAGAAATCAAAGGCAAATTCTTTCCCTGGTCCTCTATAATACCTATCAATATTTTCTAATTCTACTTTATACTTTTCTTTAAGAATAGGGTCATTTAAATAACGCTCTATAGTACTATACTTATATTTCTTTCTTATATCAACAAAGAATTCTTCAAGTTCTTTCAATTGATTTGAGTTTCCTGCATGTTTAGTTATTCTCTCGTTTACTGACTGTTCGTTAGAAAGTGACAGGTGATTGTAACTTATAGTAGCAGTGCCCCACAAGTCTATGCCAAATTGATGTGAAATTGCACCATGAGTTATTTTAAGTATTTCTCCTTTTTTCCATGGAATATGATCGTCATTTGATAAAGGTAAATAAGATTTTATGCCATTAAATTCTAAAGAGTTATTTATGCTTATTACGCCCTCAATTTTATCGATGTTTACTAAATTTACATGTATGACTTTCTTATTTGCCAAATCACCAAATCTAGCAATAAAGGTTTTACCAAATGATTCAACTCTTAAAAATTCAGTAGCAAGTCCGTACCACATAATATTACTCGAGAATACCTTTTCAAATTTACTATTTTACTTCCTTTGCTCTCCTGAGTTTGCAACTCAGGAGACCTTCTCCACTTTATATTTTCCTTTACTCTTTCTGATATTGACCGCTACTACTTTGTACTCCGGGCACATGGCATCGCTGTCACTTACACTGCTGGTAATGTCGTTCATTTTTATGTCAGGGAAGTGGAAGGTAGAAGAGACCACACCAGATTTTACCTCATCAGTAATACGGGCCTTTACGTCAATTTTACCACGCGCACTTTCAATGCACACCATATCACCATCTTGGATAAAATGTTTCTCCGCATCAGCCGGGTTAATGAGCAACACGTCTTCTTTTAATATTTGTTCGTTGCGGGTTCTGCGGGTCATGGTACCGGCATTGTAATGCTCCAGCTCGCGGTTGGTGGTAAGTATGTACGGGAACTCTTTGGCATTCGTTACCAACTCCTGCGACTCGCGCCAATCGGCACTCATAAACTTGCCCTTGCCGCGTTTAAAGGTATCAATGTGCAGTATCTCCGTATCCGAACCATCAGGGGCTACCGGCCATTGTTTGCCGTTTTCGCCCAACTCATTCCATTTTACACCGGCAAAGAAGGGCACTATCTGCGAAATTTCATTTAGTAAATATTCCGGGTTGTAATCCGGTTCTTTGGCGCCCATGCGGTTCATGATGTCAATCACAATTTGTCCGTCAGGCTTGGTACCTTCAATGGGGTCAACCACGGCTTGTACACGTTGTATTCTGCGCTCACCATTGGTAAACGTACCGCTCTTTTCCAAAAACGAAGAGGCAGGTAAAACCACGTGCGCCATCTTAGCGGTTTCCGTCATAAAAATTTCCTGCACCACCAGCAAATCCAGTTTGCCTAAAGCAGCTTTTACGTGGTTGGTGTTGGGGTCGGTTTGCACATTGTCTTCGCCCATTAACCAAAGCGCTTTTAGTTTATTGTCAATAGCCGCATCATACATCTGCGGTATTTTATACCCGATGTGCATGGGCAACTTCACGTTGTAAAACGCTTCATATTTTTGGTGATACTCGGGCAAGGTGAGATCATAATAACCTGCGCCCTGGTGAGGCTGGCAACCCATGTCGGCTGCACCTTGCACGTTGTTTTGTCCGCGCAATGGATTCACACCCACACCGCGCCTGCCTATGTTACCGGTAATCATGGCCAGGTCGGCAATTTGCATTACGGTATAGGTGCCCAGTGAGTGTTCGGTTACGCCTAATCCGTGGAAGCTCATGGCATTTTTGGCTGAGGCATAAATTATGGCTGCTTTTTTAACCAGTGCTCTGTCCACTCCGGTTACGCGTTCCATCTCATCTATGTTGAGCTGCATAATGTGTGCTCTGAACTCTTCGTAACCTTCCGTGCGCGATTCAATAAATGCTTTGTCTTCGAGTCCTTCGGTAATGATGTAATATAACATCATGTTGAGCAGGGCCACATTGGTACCGGGGCGCAATTGCAAATGTACGGTAGCATACCTGGCCATCTCAGTTCTGCGCGGGTCAATCACAATGCTGGGTTTGTCTTTCATGGCAAACTGCTTGAGTTTGGCTCCCGTTACGGGATGTCCGTCAGTGGGGTTGGCACCTATTACCATAATGCAATCGGTGTATTTTAAATCTACAACCGAGTTGGTAGCGGCACCTGTTCCAAAGGTACGTTGCATGCCCAGGGCTGTAGGCGAGTGACACACGCGGGCACAACTGTCAATGTTATTTGTGCCTATAACTGTGCGGATGAATTTTTGCATCAGGTAATTTTCTTCGTTGGTACAACGTGCCGAAGAAATACCGGCTATATAATCAGGACCGAAATCAGTTTTGATTCGGGTAAGTTCTTTGGCAATATAATCATACGCTTCGTCCCATGTTGCGGGCACCAGTTCTCCGTTCTTGCGGATAAGGGGAGTACGCAGGCGGTCGGGGTGGTTGTAAAAGGAGAACGCATAACGCCCTTTTAAACAGGTGTGGCCCGAGTTTACTTCAGCATCATAAGGCGCCTGAATGGATTTTACTTTACCGCCCGAGGTGGCTACTTCTAAGTTACAACCCACACCGCAGTAAGTGCAAATGGTGCGTGTTTTTTGCACATTGGCTATGGATTTGGATTCAAACACATCGCTGATGGCCGAAGTAGGGCAGGCCTGTGCGCAGGCTCCGCAGCTTACGCAGTCGCTTTCATTAAATGTTACTTCAGAACTTTTTACAATGTGGCTTTCAAAACCTCTGCCGGCCATGCTCAGTACAAATTGTCCCTGTACTTCATCGCAGGCACGCACACAACGAAAACAGTTGATGCACTTGCTAAAGTCGGAGGTCATGTATGGGTGACTCAGGTCTTTTTTGCGGTCGAGGTGATTTTTACCTTCAGGATAACGCACATCACGTATGCCCACTTTGGCAGCTACCGTTTGCAATTCGCAATTGTTGTTTACTTCACAGGTGAGGCAATCCAGCGGATGGTCAGTAAGCACCAGTTCAATTATGTTTCTGCGCAGTTTTTGTACTCTGTCGCTGCTGGGGTAGATATATGAATTGGCCATTACAGGAGTGTGGCAACTGGCCTGTGCTTTTGCCGGACCGTTTTCTACCAGGGCTACATCTACACTGCACACCCGGCAGGACCCGAACGGATCCAGATTGGGAGCATCGCATAGCGTAGGTACCAAATCATGTCCCATATTTCTACGCACAAAAGAGAGGATGGTTTCCCCATCGCGTATTTCGTAGGCTTTACCATCAATATACGCCACCTTCACATCAGTATTCTTGCCTGACAGTGCACCGTTCAATGTTGCTGAATCATTAGCGGGTGTTTTTTTGGCGGTAGGGTCTTTTTCTTTTACGTGTGTCATACTCAAATTTTATTTGCCACTGATTTCACTGATTAACGCTGAAAATAATTTTAATCAGTGTAATCTGTGGCATTCTTTTTCAACTCTCAAAATAAGGTTTCAATTCCTGTTCAAAATACTTCATGGCATTTTTCACGGGCAGGGGAACTCCGCCTCCCAGCGCGCAAAGCGAGCCTATCTCCATGGTCTCAATCAAATCAGTAAGTAAGGTTTTATCCATTTTGTAATCGCTGGTGCGGGCCTTGTGAATCATTTCAGCACCCCGTGTTGAACCCAGACGACAGGGGAAACATTTGCCGCAACTCTCGTGCGCAGTAAATTCAAATAAATGTTCCAGGTAGTCTATTACCGGATAATTTTCAGGCAAACAAACTACCGAGGCATGTCCCAGCAAAAATCCGTTTTGGTTAAAACTTTCGAAGTCGAGTGTGAGGTCGTTGATGCGGTCAACCGGAACTAAACCTCCTAATGGACCGCCAATGTGCAGGGCCTTTACTTGTGATTTAAAACCTTGCCCCAGTTCATTTACTACTACCGACATAGGCGTACCCATATCGGCTTCATAAATGCCCGGGCGGTTGAAGAAACTATCCAGTGAAATCAGTTTTGTGCCGGTAGATTTACCTCTGCCAATGGCGGCAAACTTAGCTCCGCCTTCCCGCATTATCCAGGGCACACAGGCCAGTGTTTCCACATTGTTCACTACAGTAGGCTTGTTAAACAAACCTTGTTGCGCAGGGTAGGGCGGGCGCACCCGCACTTCAGGACGTTGCCCTTCAATGGAAGAAAGTAAAGCCGTTTCTTCACCGCAGATATACGCTCCCTGTGCTCTGATGACTTTGAAATGGAAAGAGAAATTACTGTTCAGGATATTTTCACCAAGCAGGTTAACATCATGTAACTTTTTGATTTCTTCTTCTACTATTTCTATACTCTCAGGATACTCTCCGCGAATGTAGAGCACTCCCCATTGTGCACCTATGATGTAACCTGTAATCATCATGCCCAGCAACACACTGTGCGGACGTTGTTCTAAAAGGTATCTATCACTGTAAGCACCCGGGTCGCCTTCATCGGCATTACATACTACAAACTTTCTGTTGCCGGGAGTATTCTTACAACTTTCCAGTTTAAATGACATGGGAAAACCTGCACCACCACGTCCGCGTACACCTGATATTTTGAGTTCACCCAAAAGTTCATCAGGTGATTTTTTGAGTGCCTGTTCCCATATTTTGTAGAATTCACCAATGCCCGGAAATGTTTCTGTAAGCACGGGGTTGCCTATGGCACCCACGTGGTAGTGGTCAACCGGTTTTTTCTTTTCTGATTTTATTTCATTTATGGCATCTATGGCTGTGCCCGAGTAATTTTTTCCGTTGTAATGAAAAGAGCTGTTCTCATGGCAGCGACCCAGGCAACACATGTGGCCTATTTCTTCGGCCTTAAAATGTTGCCCCAGTTTTTCGGTTACTGCATCTTGTGTACCTGCTGTAAGGCAAGAGCTGCCGTTGCATACATATACTTTTTTGCCGCGGTTTTCTTCGCGGGTAAAATCATAGAAAGATGCGCTTCCGTAAACATTGGCCTTACCAACCAAAAATTCATCGGCCAGTTTTTCCATTTCTTCTACGGAGGGTGTGCCGGTTGATTTAGCTAAACGGCCTATTTGTTCAAACAGATTATTTTCAAGTCCTTTTTTACCGCTCAGGTCGCTGATGTTTTTTGACATAGGTGTTTATTTATGGGAGTCGGCTAATGGGTTATCAAACATATCGCTTTGGTCTTCGGTGGTTCCGTCAAGGCATTTAAAATCTTTTTCTACCATCAGAAATAGTGATTGTCCATCGGGCAGGGGCATGTGATTATCATAACCCACCCACTCTGTTGAGGTCCATTCATGACTCATTTTTTCCGGCATAAAAACCGTTACGGTTGTTCCGTCAAATGTTGAGGAAAGGTCTTTGCCATCACCGCCACGTTGTAATTTGTACGTCAATGTATGTGTACCGAAGTTGGTTTGTTCCTTTACTGTCCCTGTATTTTTGAACAGGTCAATTTCTGATTTGGTTAAGCGTAAACGAACGCTGTTGCCTTTGATGCGTATTTTCATACTTCTATTCTGTCGGGGCGGTTGTAGATGTTAAATCTGTTGTCTCTTAAAAAGCCAACCAAAGTTATATCAAATTCCTGAGAAAGTGCAACGGCCAGGCTGCTGGGAGCACCTACGGCACACACCACCTGAATGCCCGCCATAGCTGCCTTTTGTATCAGCTCAAAACTGGCCCTGCCGCTCAGCAGCAAAATGTGTTGGTGCAGGGGCACTATTTTTTTGCCCACGCAGGCTCCGATGAGTTTATCTAAGGCATTGTGCCGTCCTACATCTTCCCGTAAGTTAATCAGTTGGCCGGTATGGTCGAAAAGTGCTGCGGCATGTATTCCTCCGGTGTGTTCAAATACGCTTTGTTGTTCACGTAAAAGTTGAGGAAGTTGTAAAATGAGCGATGAAGCTACTGCAAATGAATTGTGGGGAGCGTTAAACCTGCAAACGGTTTTAACGGATTCAATACTTTCTTTGCCGCATACTCCGCAACTGCTGCTGGTGTAAAAGTTGCGCTGCAGTTGGTTGAAATCAATTACTACATCAGGGTGTAACTCCACCCGTACAATATTTTCCAGATTTTCGATGGTATTTACTTCGGTGCAATACTGAATTTTGAGTACATGATCGGCCGATTCGATAATACCTTCTGTAAATAAAAAACCTAAGGCGAGTTCAAAGTCATTACCGGGAGTGCGCATGGTAACTGAAATGCTTTTTTGCAAACGTTCATCATGCGGACCAAATCCTAAGCGGATTTCCAATGGTTCTTCGGCAGCAAGTAAGTCGACAGTTTTGTCGGTGGAAGTGCCGTTGACTTTGGTAATGTTTACATGTGCAACACTGGGCTTGGCCATGCGGGAGAATTTGTAGCCAAATATCGTATTTAATCCCGACAGAAATTACATTTCGGGGAATTACTTTATGCTGATTAAATATTACCGATTACGGTGAGTTTTTCCAGTGTAGGAGTGGGGCTTCCACCGCGCTTCTCCAGCGTTACCGCAAAGGTTTGAGCGGCATCCACATTTTTAACTTTTTGTAAACTGTCGCTGTTCAATTCAAAAACTCCGGCATCTACAGGTTTGCCATCAACCAGTGCCCACAATTGATACTGCTCACCTTCAGCAGGAGCTGGGAGATTTTTAACGTTTACAAAAGCTTCCTTGGTTAAAGGGTTCCAGTAGACTATTGCCATGGCATCGGGTAATGCAGGCATGCCTTTCATAGTGACGATTTTGATATCTGGATTTTTGAGAATAGCCATTTCATCCGACAGCTTGTTACTGTTTAAACTAGCTTTTTCCAGTTGGTCACTCAGCAGGTTTTGTTGCAAAGTAAGTTGTGCTATCTCGTTTCTGGAATTGGTGTATTGTGTTTTATAATAATACGTAAGTGCTGAACTTACCAGTAATAAAGTAACTGAGGCCGCAACCGCATATTGATAATTTCTGATAATACGCATTCCTTGCATATTGGTATTGGCAGATGTTTGTTTTTGGCCGGGAGTAAATTCAATCTGAGACTTTATCTTTTCTTTTAAATGCGCAGGAGGGGTGATGGCATTTGCCTGTGCAAACGTTTCTAAGCTCAGTTGTATTTGCTCATACTCCTGCTGAAGAACGGGGTGTTTCCTGAGCATAGCTTCTACCTCCGCCTGCTCGGCCGGTGGCAGAACGCCCATGGCGTAAAGCTCAATAATTCCACTCGATATGTATTCTTCTATGTTCATCTGTTCCCAAGTGCGGAGGTTGCAAATATATTTCTTAGTGCGTTTATTCCTGACCGTGCACGTGTTTTAACAGTACCCAGCGGTATATTGTATTCATCAGCAATTTCTGATTGGGTATAGCCTTTAAAGTACATCAGTTCTATTATGTGCCGTATATCTTCGGGTAGTTTTTCTACCAGTTTTTTTACACCTATCAGTTCAGGATTAAAGGAGGAACTAACTTCATGGTCCACGATATTTACGGAATCTTCTATGTTTTGGTTTTTAAGGGTATTCGAATAATCCTTAGAGCGTAATTTATCAATGCACAGGTTACGTGTAAGATTAATCATCCAGGTGAATAAGCGACCTTTGGAGGCATCGTATTGGGAAATATTGTTCCAGATTTTTACAAATGCCTCTTGGGTAATGTCTTCGGCTAACTCTGCATTTTCAACCACTTTCATTACCACACCATAGATAGCAGCCGAGTAATTATTGTACAACACATTAAAGCCGGCTTCAGATTTCTCTTTAAGCAGGCTGATTAATTCGTGTTCTTCTATGGCTATGTGTCTACCCAACGGTGTAAAAATAGAATCTTTCGGCTAATATTTATATTTTTCTTTCCATAATTTTTTAAGGTATTGCCTCATTTCATTCTCCCGAAGGTTGTTGTTGGGCTCAAAAAACTTTGTTCCGGAAATACGTTCAGGTAAAAATTCCAAATCCACAAAATTGTTTTCAAAGGAGTGGGCATACTGGTAATTTTTGCCGTAGTCTAGCTCTTTCATTAATTTGGTGGGAGCATTGCGCAAGTGCAAAGGAACCGGCAAATCACCTGTTTTCTTTACTGTACTTAGTGCTTCATCAATTGCCAGGTAGGAAGCATTGCTTTTGGCACTGCATGCCAGATAAACAGCAGTTTGAGAAAGTATAATTCGAGCTTCAGGCATGCCGATGGTGTTGATGGCCTGAAAACAATTGTTTGCCAACAGCAAGGCATTGGGATTGGCATTGCCAATGTCTTCAGAAGCAAGTATGAGCATTCTGCGGGCTATAAATTTAATGTCTTCACCACCATCTAACATGCGGGCCAGCCAATACACTGCTGCGTTGGGATCACTGCCCCGCATAGATTTGATAAATGCGGATATGATATCGTAATGTTGTTCTCCCTTTTTATCATACAGGGCCATTTTCTTTTGCAGTCGTCCGGTTACATTTTCATTCGAGATAATCACTTCTTCCCCTGCTCCGAAAGTCCCCACTAAAAGTTCAAGCAGATTGAGCAGTTTACGTGCATCTCCACCGGAGAAATAAATGAGGGCATCTGTTTGTTGTACACTTATTTTTCGCTTAGAAAGCAGTTCATCTTTTTCAATGGCTTGTTGCAGAATCTGGTCGAGTTCTTCTTTCGATAATTCTTTCAGAATATACACGTGAGAGCGGGAAAGCAGCGCTGAGTTCACTTCAAATGAAGGATTTTCTGTAGTGGCACCTATAAGCTGAATGATTCCCTTTTCAACAGCACCTAACAAGGCATCCTGCTGGTTCTTATTAAAGCGGTGAATTTCATCAATGAACAAAACCGACTTGCCTTCATTCTTTGATTTTTCAATTACCTGTCGTAGTTCCTGTACTCCTGAACTGATGGCACTGAGCATGTGTATGGGCAATCCCTGTGATTGTGCAATAAGGTAGGAGAGGGTAGTTTTTCCAACACCGGGAGGTCCCCAGAAAATAATGGAGCCGGTGTTTTTTTGCTCAATAGATTGTCGCAACAATGCCTTCTCGTCCAGCAAATGTTTCTGGCCTATAAAGTCAGACAGCGTGCGGGGGCGCATACGTTCCGCCAATGGAATAAGTGTAGGCTGATTCATGCGTTGTTCATTAATTCTTCACATTTTTCACGAAAGGAATGGGGGACGCTTTTTACTTTACGTTCGGTGTAATCAAAACACACCATACCCGTTTTGGCAAGGGCACATTCTTTCTGCTGCGTAACGTTGAACAAGCTGTAGTAAATTTCAAAACCCGCACGTGTAAATTCTCCTACACTAATGTGCACCTCAATCAAGTCTTTATGAAATGCTTCTGATTGATATATCACGGCAGTATCTGCCTGAATGACACTTACGCCTTCAATATCACTTTCACTAAAGCCCAGCCATTCAAAAAAACGCACGCGGGTTTCATGCATAAATCCCAGTACTTTATCATTGCCCAAATGTTTGCCGTAATTGATATCGGTAATAGCAACTGGTAAGGTAAATTTGAATATAAATTTTTGCGGTAACTGAAGTTGTAATCTGGCCATCGGGCAAATTTATCGGAATAACTTTATTTTGATGGACAGTTTTGAACATTATTTCAGATATTCAGACTTGTGGGAATCAGTTTTTTCTGTATATTCACCCGTTAATTCATGAGATTTTTGGTCAGGATATTTACACTAACGATGTGCCTGTTGTGCCTTTGGTTTGCTCCAAGGGCTGTTCAGGCGCAGTGTTCAGGTATTGACTTTACTGCAAATGTTACTACAGCCTGCGCTCCGGCTCTTATTACCTTTGTTACAACAGGTGCTCCCACCAATGCCACTTTCGAGTGGAAATTTGGTACATCCACCGTTTCAGGAACAGATACCATAGATTATTTTTTCACTAAAAGAGGTGTTTTTCTGGTGTCTGTTGATGTGATTATTCCTGCTGTAGGTACTTGTACAGTAAGTAAATCCAATTACATCACCATCAACATGCCAGATACTCCCATTTTGGTGGTGAATAAGCCACTGGTGTGTAACGCACCCGATACTGTTAAGTTAAGAAATACCCGCACAGGGTATTCCAAAGTAGATTGGATTGTTGAAGGCAATAATCTTTTGGATAAGGGAGATTCCATTGCTTACCTCTTCCGATTACCCGGAATTAAAAACATTGGTATGAGGGTGTATGATCAATTTGGTTGCAGTATGTTGCATCAATTTGATTCAGCGGTTAAAGTATATTACCCGCCTAACATCACCATTGTTCCGAATAAGACAGGAGGCTGCCGACCACTTCGGGTAAATTTCAGTTCCAACATTCAGGCTACAGGACGTAATATTACAAGTTACCAATGGCAGTTTCCGGGAGGTTCTCCAACAAGCTCAACAGTACCCAACCCCAACGGAGTTGTTTATGCAAATAGCGGTAACTACAATGTTTCGCTCACTATCACTACAGCGGATGGTTGTACCTATATCCGTACTCAACAGTTTAATTTTTTTGCTGTAGATAGCCTTATCCCTCAATTTACAACATCAGATACGGTAAGTTGTACAAATGAAATTGTCTATTTTAAAAACACATCAGTTAGAAGCCAGTTTCCTGGCGATTTTTTCTGGTCTTTTTCTCAAGGTGAATTGGTCTCTGATACAACCAGACAAAAAGATTCGCTGGGGATTTTATCAACTATTCCGGGCCTTTATACTATTGAACTCAAACATCTTTTCCAAGGTTGTCTCACAACAATGAAAAAGGTAAATGTTTACAGAGCTATTGAAACAGGAAATAACTTCTCCTCTAGAAATAATTTATCCTGTCTGGTTCCCCATACCGTGAATTTTGAAAATACATCTTTTTCCACATCCGGTAAGCTAATTAAGTGGAAGTTTTATGATGTAAACGGGAGTACTGTTTTAGATTCTTCCACACAGCTTAATCCACAGTTTACATATACCAAAGAAGGAAATTTTAATGTAGAACTGATTACGGAAGTGCCCGGTAAATGTAAACACTCTTACAAACAATTTGACTTTGTCAAAATCAAAAAACCTAAGGCTAAACTCAACTACAATAAAGGAGTTTGTTTGGGTGAAGAGGTAACGATAAATGATGGTACAGATCCTTTTACATCAGATACACTAAAGTATAAATGGTTTCTGTGGAACAGAGATAGTACAGCTTTATTGAAAACAGATACGAACAGTTCCATACAATACAAGTACAATGATACGGGATACTATGATTTATCATTTATTATTTATACCAAAACATGTTCTGACACTTTAAGGAGAGATTCAGCTATTCGGGTGTATAAAATTAAAGCGGATGTGTTTCCATTTAATGGCCCCTATTGCCCCGGATTGCCTGTTACATTGAGGCAGAAAACGTATCCAGCAGGTTTGTTTAATGGTAATGAATGGGTATTTAAACTAAGCACTGATACTAATGTTAAAGTGCAATGCTCAGGGTGTACAAACTTAGCCTTTTACCAGCCCGGTATTTATAATCTTAAATATATAGCTACCAATAATGGTCAATGCGGGGACACTCTGAATATGCCTGCTGCAGTAAAGGTTGGTTCGGCAGAGGTGGATGTGAAGTTCGATCAGGTAACAGGTTGTTTGCCCTTTGTAACCAAAGCCAGAGCCAAAACATTGACTAATTTTCACTACTTCAACCCAAATGATTCAACCATTCGTTATAACTGGAGAATTTATCAGAATGATAGTATTATAACCGACACCACTATTGCCAAGTGCACATCGAAAGATTCGGTGATTACAATTTCTGTTTTTGTGCCGGGTAAGTATGACATAGGACTGGTAATTACCAATTCTGATAATTGCAATAAAGCCTATTTTTTCAGTAAAGTGTTGGATTTGGAACAGCAAACCATTTTTTCGATTCAGGATACTGTCTGCCGGGGTATATCCCAGATTGCTTCCAATAGCTCATACGGATCATATGAAAGTTACCGATGGATGGCCGATAAACCGGCAGTTAACTTTTCCCCGTCTGATACCACAAGATCACCTCAACTTAATTTCGTTGATACCGGATATACGCGCATAGTGTTAGAAGCCAAACATCCAACCGGTTGCTTTGAATATGATACGGGGTATGTGTATGTAAATAGTTTATATCTTAATGTTACTTCAGTTGACACGTTCAAAAAATGCGCTCCTGCATTGGTGAACTTTAAAGTATTTGGCTCACCCGGAACAGTATACTATTGGGATTTCGGAGATGGGGATACTCTGCAAACTGAAGGTACGGATATTTTCCATCTGTATAAAAACAACTCAGGTTCTGCAACAGACGGGTTTGATGTAACCGTTAGAGGTGTGAACACAACCGGTTGTGAAAGTTTTTTCTCCAAACCCGACATGGTAAAAGTACAGGGGCCTGTTCCTAAATTCAGTGTTTTACAAACAGAGGGTTGTGAGCCTTTGCAGGTAACTTTCATCAATGAATCAGTCAATCTGCAAGGTGTATATTTTGATTTTGGAGACGGTTCGCCCATTGATTCTGCTGGTGTTAATAATCATACGTATAGCATACGTAACAGAGCCAATGAGACAGAAAACATACGACCGCGAATGTTGGCTTATGATAAAGAATTGTGTTTTAGTGTATTTGAATCAGATGATACCATAAAGGTATACCGCAAACCCGATGCAGGATTTAAAGCTTCACAACCTACAGCCTGTGAAAAGGAAAATATAACTTTTACAGATACTTCTTTTGGAAGCACCAAATGTTGGTGGGATTTTTATGCTGACGGTTCAATAGAAGATTCGTTACCTGTTGTACAAAGATTCTTTCCGGCCGGTAAAGTGAGCTTGCGCATGTATGTGAATTCCTCCTTGGGTTGTAAAGATACCGTCTACGCTCAGGATTTTGTTGAATTTATTAAAGCACCTGTAGCTGATTTTACCACAGGGGATACGGTGTATTGTTTTAAAACACCCGTAATTCTTTTCAATAAAACGCAAAGTGTTTATCCTATTGGTAAAACAGTTTGGCGCTTTGGGAATACCACAGCCTGGGAAGATAGCTCAACTGAATATACCACACTTTACCCTTTTAAAACTCCGGGAATAAAAACCATTGAGTTGTTTGTGTCCGACACCAACAATTGTTCTGATACCATTCGGAAGAATGCAGTTATCAAAGTGCTCGATACGGTTCTTACTACTGAACCTTTGATTAAAAACGTAAGTGTAGGAATTGATTTGGCTGTGCCTGTGAAGTGGCAACCTGCGGGCTTTATCAGCAAGTTTAAGGAATACCGTTTATACCGGCAAAAAGATTCGGATCCGTTTGAATTGGCAGCTACTTTCATTTACCCCTACGATAGTATGTGGGTAGACTACAGTCGCATCGCATCCACAGCTCCTGTTACGTATAAAATCACTTCCGTAAACCAATGCCTCACCGAGTCGAAAGGATTTAATCCGCACACCACTGTTTTTGAAACAGTCACTTCTCCAGCCTCAGGTATTAATGAAGTTAAATGGACGCCTTACAAAGGTTGGGTGCCTCAAAACTATTATGTGTATAAGGCCGATGATAATATTGCAGCACTCTATAAACAAGTGGCTGTTTTGCCGGGCTCACGCTTGTATTGGTTAGACAGTAACCTTTGTCCGCAGAAACAAACGTATAGAGTAATAGCACAACAGGCCGCAGATACCAACGTATTCAGTGGAAGTAATCCTTCAGAGCACCTGGTGTCTTATGACTCTATGCCTGGTGAATTAACCATTAACCGGGTTACGGTAACAGATGCAGATCATGTTTTGGCTGAATGGGAGAACCCATACAAACGCAATGGCGTAATCAACATTGTACGTTACGATACCCTCAGCAAATGGTGGTATGATTTTGATGAACTGGAAAAGGTTAACCGTTACGTGGACGACCGAACTGAAGTAAAGAAATACCATTACACCTACCGCATTAAGTTTACTGATTCATGTAAGGTAGAAACACCGCTGGGTTCACCCAGTCGTACCATTTTACTCAAAGGAAAAGTAGTGGACGATTATCCGCAACTCAAATGGACCCCTTACTTAGGTTGGCCAACAGTTCAGTTGTACTGGGTACAACTGTTTGACCCGAATAAAGGATTTGTGAACATTAAACCGTTATTAAAAGATTCACTCACCTTCAGGGATGAATCTTTACACATGGATATAGACACAGCTTTGGTCTACCGGATTATGGCTGTATCAGGTAATTTGAAAGATACTACGTATTCCAATAAAGTACGTTTGGTTTTGGAACCACGCATGTTTATCCCTTCGGCATTTTCACCCAACGGTGACGGACTCAATGATGTTTTTATTCCGGTTTCGGTGGCTGTTTACAATGAGATGGAAGAGGATGAGTTGCAATATGAATTCAGTATTTACAACCGCTGGGGACAAAGAGTATTCTCCACTTCATCACAAAACATAGGCTGGGACGGCACATTCAATGGAGTGCAGGCACCTGAAGGAGTGTATTCATATGCCATTAAGGCCACAGGTGTATCAGGCAAAAAACTTAACTATTCAGGTACGGTTACGCTCATGCGTTGAGCGACTATCTACTTTACAGAATTAATTCAATAGGACTGTCAGTTGTATCAACTGACTGCACAAATAAATGTGTCTGACCACTTATTCGAAATTTAGAATGCAGGTAAATGCCTGTCTGCTTTAACGGTTGTGCACTATGGCCAAACGTTTTTCGTATACTCCTAAAGTTCCGGTTGCACGTATCAGGTAAATTCCTTCAGGTAGCCGGCTTACATCCATCTTTTCTGTTTCTTGTAAAACAGGTTGCGTTAGTAGCATGCGCCCGGTTAAATCATAAAGAGTAATGGACTCTATATCTGATTGTGGTTGAAAGTTGATGAATACCAAACCTGAGGCCGGGTTGGGATATAGGTTGATTTCTTTATTATCCGGCTGTTTTCCTGTTCCTGTTGAAGTATCACTAATAAAACGTGTAATAGCAATAGCCTCTGCAGAATCTATACACCCTGCCGGAGTGGTGACAATTTTCTTTATAAGGTAACTGCCCATTAGCACATACGTGTGCGTAGGGTTTTGCAGGGTAGATGTGGCACCATCGCCAAATTTCCATAGCCAATTAATGGCGTTTATAGTAGAATCCTTAAATTTAATAGGCTTTCCTATAGGAAGGATGTACACCTGCTCATCAAATTTTACAACCGGTTTGGGGCTTATTTTAATGGCCAGTACTTTATTGGCTGATGAGGATTCACATCCATTTATATCCTTTACTTTTACATAAACACTGTCCTCATCGTACAAGCTATCTTGTGCAGTGCCTTTGATGGATGTATTGAAAATAGAGGAACCTGATGATTGGATGGTATCCTGATTATTACGAATGAAAGTATACAGTGAGATGGTATTTGTTGAGTTGGCTGAAACCTCAAAATTGGCAGATTCTCCAATACCCAAACAACGTAAAAGAGGTTGGGTAGATACTGTAACTACCGGTAAAGAATTTACAATAACGGGCACTCCAATTTGGATAGGTGTACAATTTAGTGCAGTTGAGTCTATCAAGGTTATCTGATACGTTTTGGTAGCTGTAGGTAAAAATCTAAAGCTGTTGTTTTTTCCAAATGCACCGTTTTCAAAACTCAAGGCATATTGAGGTTTACTGATATTGCTGATAACAAAAGTAGCTGAATCGCCCGCACAAACTGAAGAATCTGACAACAGATTGTAAGTAATACCTGAGCAGGAGTTGGTGCTGCATTGAAAGTCGCCTATGGCACCTTTAAAACAAGGAGAAACACCTATGGCTCGTACTTTTATGCTTGTCTGTTTGCTGGCAGGCAACCCTGTAATCAAATGATTCAAACCCATGTTTCCTGAGCTGGGATTCTGCCATGTTTTACCTGTGTCAACACTTACTTCATAACCCAATGCTCCGGTTAGTGCAGTCCACACAAAATTAACAGAACTGGTGGTAGTGGTTCCGCAACTGATAACAGGTTCAGTTAACGGTAAAATGATCTTTAATCGAATTGTATCATTAGGCACACTTTTGCAGCCATTGCTATCTGTTGCAATCACATGTATATTATTATTAGGGGAGAAGGCATTTGTATAGTAGGTATTGCTGCCTGAATTTTGCAATTGAACAAAATCATCCTTGAATTGATAACTGGTTAATCCTGCCGGAGAAGCTGTAAACAATACTGAATCTTTAAAGCAAATAGTATCATTTGGATCTGATGAAATTAGGTTCACTATCGGGAGCGCATTAAAAGTAAAATTCCGTACAGTACTTGTATTGACACACCCATTGGCGGTATTGGTTACAGTTACCTGATAGTTACCTGTGTTTTTTATATATACTGATTTTGTTGAGGGACCATGGCTCCAGGCATACGTAATATTGTTTCCACCGGCATTGGATGATAAAAGCACGGAGTCTCCCGCACAAAGTTTTGAAGGCCCTGTTACACTTAAAGTATTTACAGGTTTAGGGTTAACTGTAACTGTTGCTGATACAGGAAGAGAGGTTCCTTTATTGTTTCTAACAGTAAGGTTTACTGTGTAAGTACCCGGATTAGCATAAACAAACTTGGGGTTTTGCTGAGTAGAGGTGGTGGGTGTGGCACCGCTTGCTGTCCAGTTATAAATGGTTGTGTTGTTGGTACCACTGCCCTGAAAATATGCTGTATCTCCGGAGCAAACTGTAATGGATGAAGGACTAATTCCCGCAACAGGCAGTAAGCTTGATTGACTAAAGCTGAATGTTTTGGCATAAATCTGATCGCCAGTTGTGCCGTTGCTATTGTTTGATGCGTTTACAGTAGTATAAAAGGTGATATTTCCTGAGGGAGTTGAGGGAGCTTTCCATTGAAACGACCAACTGATGCTGCCTGAACCAGAGGTACCACTGGATAATTGTCCGATATAACTACGTGTACCATTGGTTAAAGTCATGGTGGTACTGTTGGTTACAATAAGAACGCCTGCCTTATTGTTACTGCTATTAAGAGCCGTTATCGAAAATCCGAATTTCACTATACCACTTTGTGTATGTGAGAGCGTAATGTTATAAGTTGAATCAGGAATGTATCCAGTAGCCGGAATATTGGTGGTAAGGATAATATTGTCCCAGTTTGTTCCACTTGTAATTAACGATCCGGAATGGCAACTGGTGCAATTGGGTTCTCCGGGTGCATTGGTATAACCAGCCGGAGCCCCGTTACTACTGGTAAAAGCATCAATAGCGGTTCCGATAATCAATGCGGTAAAAATGATTAAACAACAAAAGCGGATGTACATGTGTTTGGTTTTAAAGGGTATTATTGTCAAAGATGCAATTTAGTACGGATTGGTTGTTTTGTGTAGTCTTTGTTAAATAAATTTGAGGACTGTCAGTTCTAGCAACTGACAGCATCAATTGATAGTGGTCAGACGCATCAAGCAAGCGTCAGACCTCTAATCTAAAAACCGTTCTTGCCATTCCGGCTTGGGTAATGGGCAGCTCTCAGTTTGACCAAACCACTTGTACCTGTGGCGAGCAATAAAGCGGTAAACGCCATCACGCACAAAGCGCGGAACAAGTATAAAAACATACAACATTGGCCACAGCCCTATGAGGTGTTTGCATATTCTCAGTGCAGCCGTTGATTCAGTATACACGTGATTGTTTTCCTTCAACACAATACTTGATGGTTCATTTGACTCCGAAAAATCAGTTGACAGCAATTCTTTTGCCCAATAAGATTGCAGTGAACAAAACTTAAAAACAGCTTTTTTGTCACGTTTTAAAACAAACTGCACAGCCGCATTGCACAGGTTACAAACTCCGTCATAAAATATTACAGTCTGTTGCGGGTTACCTGAGGAAGAATTGGGCACTATGTTGTAAATTTGTCGCCTCAAAGGTACTATATAATCATGTTTGAAAGTTTAAGCAGTAAGCTAGATAAAGCATTTAAACTCCTCAAAGGGCAGGGGCGCATCACAGAATTAAATATTGCCGAAACGGTAAAAGAAATCCGTAAAGCATTGTTGGATGCTGACGTAAACTACAAGATTGCCAAGCAGTTTACCGATAATGTAAAAGCCAAAGCATTGGGTGAAAACGTGCTCACCAGCATTTCACCCGGGCAGCTCATGATTAAGATTGTAAACGATGAGTTAACAGCCCTCTTAGGTGGTGAAAAAACCGATATCAATACCTCCGGTTCACCTACCATCATCCTCATGTCGGGTTTACAAGGTTCGGGTAAAACTACTTTCTCGGGTAAGTTGGCCGGTTATTTTAAAAGCAAAGGTTTGACTGTGATGCTGGCAGCCTGTGACGTGTACCGTCCGGCTGCGATTGAGCAGTTGCGTGTAGTAGGCGAACAGATTAATGTGCCTGTTTACCTCGATATTGAAACCAAAGATCCTGTTAAAATTGCTACCGATGCAGTAAAGCACGCCAAAGAAAATGGAGCCAAAATAATTATTATAGATACTGCGGGTCGCCTCTCTATTGATGAAGAGATGATGCAGGAAATAGCCCGAATCAAATCGGCCATTAATCCTTCTGAAATTCTGTTTGTGGTAGATGCCATGACTGGACAGGATGCTGTGAATACTGCAAAAACATTTAACGATGTATTGGATTTTGATGGGGTGGTACTTACCAAAATGGATGGCGATACCCGTGGTGGCGCGGCTTTATCCATTAAAACAGTTGTAAACAAACCCATCAAATTTATTGGTACCGGGGAGAAGCTTGATGCCATTGATTTGTTTTACCCTGACCGTATGGCCCAGCGTATTTTGGGCATGGGTGATATTGTTTCATTGGTAGAGCGAGCTCAAAGCATTTACGATAAAGATGAGGCCGAACGTTTACACAAAAAATTAACCCGCGACCAGTTTGATTTTGATGATTTCCTGAACCAGATTCAGCAAATCAAAAAGATGGGTAACCTCAAAGACTTAGTATCCATGATTCCAGGTGTGGGTAAAGCCATGAAAGATTTGGATATAAGTGATGATGCGTTTAAAGGCATTGAAGCCATCATTCGTTCCATGACTCCTGAGGAACGTAAGAATCCCGATGTAATAAACGGTTCACGCAAGAAACGTATTTCCGGTGGAAGCGGCACGGATATTACCCAAGTAAATCAGTTGCTGAAGCAGTTTGACGAAATGCGTAAAATGATGCGTACCATGAACAAAATGCAAGGGGCGGGAAGAGCCATGAAAGGTTTGCCTTTCGGCAGGTAATTAATCTTCTAACAATCCGGGTCTGCGTTTTTTGGTACGCTCCACTGCTTGTTCGTTTCGCCAGTCTTCAATTTTTTTCTCGTGGCCGGAGAGTAAGACTTCCGGTACTTTCCAACCTTTGTAATCAGCCGGGCGGGTATACACAGGAGCACTGATTAAATTATCCTGAAACGAATCAGAGAGGGCAGAGGTTTCATCACTCATTGCACCCGGTATAAGACGCACAATGGCATCAATCATCACAATGGCTGCGGGTTCTCCGCCCGTTAGTACAAAGTCGCCTATAGAAACTTCTCTGGTAACCAAGTTTTCGCGCACACGTTCATCTACTCCTTTGTAGTGGCCGCACAGAAAGCAGATGTTGTTTTTCAGACTAAGTTCATTGGCCATCTTTTGGTTAAACAATTCCCCGTCAGGCGACAGGTAAATTATTTCATCATACGTGCGCTGTTCCTTTAAGTCAGTTAAACATTTGTCAATGGGTTCAATCATCATCACCATGCCTGCACCGCCACCGTACTGGTAATCGTCTACCTGTTTGTATTTGGTGGTGGTGTAATCGCGCGGGTTGTGTGTATGGATACTGACCAAACCTTTATCTACCGCTCTTTTCACAATGGAGTGGTTAAGCGGACTGTCCAGCAAATCGGGGTGTAAGGTTACAACATCTATGCGCATCAGTTGTTCAGATTTAGCAAACCTTCAGGCAAATCGAGGTAGAGTTCTTTTTTGCGGGGTTTGATGTCAACAATAAAATCGTCAACCAAAGGTATTAAAACCTCCTCACCACCATAAATTATGCTGAGTAATGTTTGAGCAGGCCGTTCCATCACTTCTGTAACCTCACCCAACAAACCGTAATTATTATCAATAAGGATAAATCCTTTTAGATTTTTAGCGTGAAATCCCTTTTCAGGAGAGGGCTCAAAAGTAAGGATGGAATAATTGCAAAGTGGTTTAGCCTGTTCAATAGTATCTATGCCTTCCAGCTTTATGATCCATTCATCGTTCGCCTCAGAGAAGCGGGTTACCATGAAAGGAACGGGCTTTTGTTTCATTTCCAGCATCAGAGCACCCTTAACCAGTACACCGGGAAAAGAAAAAGGTGAATTGAGTTTTACCTTCAATTCACCTTTTAGTCCGTGTGTGCGGGATAGTATACCTGCGTGGCAGTATTGCTTACTGCTCGCCATATTTATTCAGCAGCGGGAGTTTCTTCAGCAGCAGGAGCAGCTTCTTCGGCCACGGCCTCAGTTGCCTCGGCAGTTACTTCAGCGCTCAAAGCAGATTGCTTTTCAGCAATTTTGCGGGCTCTTTCAGCATTTACCTTAATTTCCTGATCTAAACGAGCTTTCTTCTCGGCTTCAGCTTTAGAAAGCAGACCGGTTGATTTGCTGTTTACTTTGTTGTTTTTCTCTTCTAACCATTTGGTGTATTTAGCATCAGCTTGCTCCTGAGTTAAAGCGCCTTTTGTTACGCCTTTGTTCAGGTGAAGTTTCAACATAGCACCTTTGTAAGAAAGAATGGCGCGGCAAGTGTCTGTTGGTTGCGCACCGTTTTCTAACCATTTAACTGCCTTCTCAACGTTTAAGTTGATGCTGGCCGGGTTGGTATTGGGGTTGTATTCACCAATACGTTCAATGAACTTACCATCCCTTGGAGCACGAGCGTCCGCCACCACGATGTGGTAATAAGCAGCTTGTTTGCGTCCGAAACGCTGTAATCTGATTTTTACTGACATTTTTTAAATTATTAATTATTAACTAAATACCGTTTGTTCTCCTTGCAAACGGGAGCGCAAATGTCGGGCTATATTTTTAAAAATCAAAATGATGGACAAAACTTCCTGATTTTTAATGCGGTTTCGTCAATTTAATGTGCGTAAAAGCGCGCCAAATCTTACTTTTGAAGCATGACTGACAAAGCTACCTTTATTCAACGTATTCAACAATCTTATTCTTCGAAAGAAGCACATATTTACCTGGGAGCCGGAGTTTTAAACAACGAGATACTGGCCGAGGCACAAATCAACCTGCCCCTGCGCATGATGAACCGCCACGGACTGGTAGCAGGAGCCACAGGCACGGGTAAAACCCGAACCCTGCAAGTATTGGCTGAACAACTTGCTGATGCAGGAGTTCCCGTTTTTCTCTTGGATGTGAAAGGCGACCTGAGCGGATTAAATGCACCAGGAACTTCCAACCCCAAACTGGAGGAACGGGCTAAAAATTTAGGTATCACGTTTAATCCGCAGGGATTTCCGGTGGAAGTTTATTCGCTCAGCGGTAAAAACGGAGCTACCATGCGCGCTACGGTGTTGGAGTTCGGCCCCGTATTGTTATCCAAAGTACTGGAGTTAAATGAAACGCAAACAGGCACCCTGGCTGTGTTGTTCAAATATGCCGATGACCACAAGTTGCCTTTGGTTGATTTGAACGACCTGAAAAAAGTGTTGAATTATCTGGCGGAAGGTCCTGGTAAAGAAGAAATCAAAGAGAGCTATGGAAAAATATCTACGGCTACCTCGGGCACCATTTTACGCAAGATAGTAGCACTCGAACAACAGGGTGTCGACCTCATATTTGGCGAACCTTCATTTGATATTGATGATTTGTTTCAGAAGGTAGATGGCAAAGGCGTTATCAGCCTGCTCAACATCTCTGATACGCAAAGCCAGCCCGCTTTGTTCAGTACGTTTTTGCTCAGCCTGCTGGTAGAGATTTACAACAGTATGCCCGAAGCCGGTGATCTGGATAAACCCAAGCTGGTATTCTTTTTTGATGAAGCTCACCTGTTGTTTAAAGATGCACCAAAGGCATTTATGGAACAGATTGAACAGGTAGTCCGACTCATTCGTTCCAAAGGTATCGGGGTGTTTTTTTGTACGCAATCTCCGCAAGATATTCCTGAAACGGTATTGGCTCAACTGGGCAACAGAGTACAACATGCTTTGCGTGCCTTTACACCGAATGATGCCGACAATTTGCGCAAGACAGTAAAAACCTATCCGCGTTCTGATTTTTATACCATTGATGAATGTCTTACCACGCTGGGCATAGGACAGGCACTGGTGACAGTACTCAATGAAAAAGGTATTCCTACTGAAGTTGCAGTAACACATTTAACTCCACCCCGCGCCATTATGGGTCCATTGCCTGCTGCAGACTTGCAGCAGTTAATCACAGCTTCAGAAATGCAGGCCAAATATGGTGAAGCTGTTGACCCGATAAGTGCGCATGAAATTTTAACCGAGCGCGTAAATGCCCGCCAGCAGCAGGAAGCAGCGCTTGAAGAAAAAGAAGAGGTAAAGAAAATGGGCAATGGCCGCAGAGAAAAATCTGCTGTGGAGGAGGTGTTGAGCAGCCCGGTGGCAAAGGAGATAGGCAGGCAGGTGGTGAGGGGATTGTTCGGGATGTTGTTTGGAAGCCCGAAGAGGAGAAGGTGAGGGGAATTGAAAGATTGGAGATTTTAGTACAATTGTGGGGTACAAGAAGAACGCCACAGATTGCACAGATTTTCACTGATACTAAATTTTTCTGCCTCGGCTTAATGCCTCGGTTCGTGTCACCACGAAACGAAATGATTTCCCCTTGTTAGCACCAATTTTATTTTATACAAACTAATATTTTAATGAGTGTTTTTTGGTCAATATACTTACTACAAAAACAATCATTTCTTTTTCTTTTTTTTCGTGTTTTCTATAGGTAAAATGTCAAATAAATCTTCATCATGAACTTTTAAAAGTTCATAAGTAACTATATCAATGTCATCAAGTTTAACTTTTATTCTCCAATCAATTGTAGGATTATATTTCTTATCACGGCCTATATATGCTCCCTCATAGATTAAGAAACCATTTTCCGTTTTTTTATAATTCAAATTCGAAAGTTGTAAATCAAATGCCTTCAATTTGATGAAGTTCATCAAGGTATCTGACTCAGGATTGTCAGTTCGTAAGTTTTTGAAATCTTTAGCTATCCTGTGCTTATAAAGAAATCCACTTATGTAGATATACTCCTGCGATGATGAATCATAACCAACAAGATAATGTTTGCTTGAACCATGTGATCTGCCAGCAATAGAGGACGTTCCATCAACACAGAAATGTTCTACTGATATATTATGATGAATTGTATACAAAACAATATTAGACTTCGGATACCAAAGGCATTTATCCTCCAATAGTTTCACTTTAAGTGGAGAATGAAAACACCCTATACTCGGAAAGCCAAAAAGAATCCAGACCCCTCCATATCTTCTATCATTGGTGTAATGCAAATATCCAGTAGAATCTAAGCTATTATTAGTGGATTCTATTTCATCTAAAGCAACTCCCGCCAAAATATTAGCACCAACAGTTTGTTGAAATTTTAACGAAGGAAAATAGTCCTCTGCTTTAGGTGGATTGAGATAATCAAATGTTTGTGCATTACAGTAGCTACTTAGAACAAAGAGAATACTCAGAATTTTATATTTAGTATTGAAATTCATATAAGTAGCAAAATAAGTAATTCCGGTTGTATTATTAATTATTTGATAAGTTTTCTACCGCCTCGGTTCGTGTCAAATAGAAACCACAAAATAGTGTCTATACAAACTTCCGGTACGTAGGCTCTTTGTGCAATTGAAATCCTTGTTTGATGTACACGGGTTGTCCGTCAGGGGTGGCGTGCAGTTCAAAGAAAGAAATGCCCAGTTGTTTTCCGTCTTCAATCAGATGATTGAGCAGGGTAGAGGCAATGCCTTGTTTGCGGTACTCAGGCAAAGTAAACATATTCATGATGTAGGCACTGCGTCCATCGGATACACGAAAACTGCCGGGCCGCTGTTGTATAACCATACCTCCGTTGGCTATATAGGCATCACCATCTTTGGCTAACCAGGCTACGTAAGTTTTATCAGGTATGGCCTTTTCAAAGTATGCGGCCAGTTCCTCTTTAAGCTTTTGTTGTATGGCTTCGTCTTGTGCTCCCCAGTATTCTGATAAAAAAGCCACACGTGTATCCACCAATACAGAAAGGTGTTCACTAGTGGCGCGCAGGTATTCGATGTTTTTCATAGCAGTATATTTTTTAAATAGTTTGTAAAAACGCCATCACGTCCACGCCATCCGCATAATCAGTTAAACCCGGTTGTTGGGTTTGACCAAAAGCAATTTCGTTTTGTATTACTCCGGTTTGGCCCACCACACATTGCAGTTGGTCGGCATTTTCAATCAGGTAGGCTTGCACATCCGAAATGCTTTGGTAACGTTCATAGTACAACACCCCCACAGGCGAGTGCAGTTGTTTCTCCTCCTTCATCATCAGAAAGTTGTTGTCCAGAAACTGCTCTGAGTTCATAAGATAGATGGCACGGTAATAATCGTGGTTGTTGGCGTACTTGTTATGGTCGGCCACACTTCCATAGTCATAAATGGCTTCGAACAGGCGGTCGAGTACAAATTCTTCGGGTACAAAAACCTTGGCCACATTGCGGCAACCCAACCCGAAATAACGGAATATGTCTTCACCAATTTGTTTAAGTTCTTCGGGAGTTTCTTTGCCGGTAAGCACAGCTACACTGGTGCGGTTGCTACGCAATACATTGGGTACTTTGCTAAAGTAATATTCAAAGTAGCGGTTGGTATTGTTGCTGCCTGTGGCTATTACCGCATCGTATTCGGTAAGACGTTCTACCACATGTATTCTGAATTCCAGTGTTGGATCGAGTTGTTGCAGTTGTTCCACCACGTATTTCAACAGCACGGTATCATCGCTGGATGGTTTTACCACGGCTTCAAGTCCGCTCAACAGCACACACAGTAAGTCATGAAAACCCACTAGCGGAATGTTGCCGGCCATAATAATGCCCACTTTTTTGGGAGCTGTAACCGGTAACTGCGGGTAAAGGCTCAGCCATGCCGTGAGTTTTTCTTCGGTTAAAACCTTGCTCCAGGCCAGCAAAGCATGGTCAATTTGCTCCTGAGTAAACCAGGGATTGTGCATTTCTGCCTGACGTTTGACTTTAGCCAGTTCTTCAGAACCGGAGGTAAAGTGCTGGCCCAATGAACATAGAGCCGAAATAAGTTGTTTAGAATGCATATAAATAATTTGCGAAGTTCACAAAAGATTGTATATTGTGAAAGCAGAAATATTTTTGCAGCAAATAAAATTTAAGAAAAAAGTACTTATGGCTATAATGATAACTGATGAATGCATCAACTGCGGTGCATGCGAACCTGAATGTCCGAATAATGCAATTTACGAAGCAGGAGCCGAGTGGGCCTTTGCTGACGGTACTTCCATTCAGGGAGAAATAGAATACAATGGCGGAATGGTAGCAGTAGGCAAGCGTCAAGCTCCAAAATCTGACGACACCTACTTTATTGTGAGCGAAAAATGCACCGAGTGTGTAGGTTTTCACGAAGAGCCACAATGTGCTGCGGTTTGTCCGGTGGATTGCTGTGTTCCTGACCCCGACCATGTAGAAGACAAAGACACTTTACTTGCCCGCAAAGAAAAAATGCACGCGTAAGCAA
>JAGPCK010000123.1 GCA_018058135.1 Bacteroidia bacterium
ATGTAATATCCTCCCTTTCTTCTACCTCTACTTTTGTTCAGAATAAAGATAAAATATCCGACTATCGTGTCGCTCAAAGCGGAACCAGCATGGCATGTCCTGCTTCAGTGGGAGCCATTGCACTTTACCTGCAAAAAAATCCTTCTGCTACTTACCAGCAGGTGATATTAAGTTTACAACAAAATGCGCGTACAGATAATTTTACCGCAACATCAGGCAGTTTACCCAACAACACCTGGGGATATGGTAAGCTGGATATTTTTGATATGCTCAACAGCACCATGCCTGTGGGAGTTCGTCCATTAAGCAGTTCAGCATTTTTAGAGTTATATCCTAATCCTGCACACAGCTCAACGGCTTTGTATGTAAAAAGAGATATAGCTCAAATGAACATTCAGGTGGTGGATTTAAGCGGACGAGTAATGCAGCAACTATCACAATCCAATGTAACAGCGGGAGCAGAGATAAGTATTGATTTATCGTCATTAAGTAAAGGAGTATACCTGGTACATTTACAGGCTGACGATGATCGTTACAGCACCCGCATCATGATTCAATAATTTATATGAAACACCCGTTTCTGAAAGATATTATCAACGTACTAAGGCAACCTGTTAAACAAGGTAAGGAGGTGTTCATTGCACCTAATGCCACGGTGATAGGTAATGTAACTTTAGGTGATGAGGTATCGCTTTGGTTCGGGGCAGTTTTACGGGCCGATGCAGATGAAATAAACATTGGTAGTCGCACCAATATTCAGGACAATGCCGTGGTGCATTGCGACCCGGGAGCACCGGCTATTATTGGCGAGGATTGTATTATTGGACATCTGGCTCTGGTGCATGGAGCACAATTGGGCAATCATGTATTGGTAGGTATGAACTCCACCATACTGAACAACGCTAAAATAGGAGACTACTGCATCATAGGAGCCAATGCTTTGGTAACAGCCGAAACAGTTATACCACCTTACTCATTAGTGCTGGGTAGTCCGGCCAAAGTGGTGAAACAACTTACCGAAGAACAACAGCAAAAGATTCGCGACAATGCTAAAGTATACGTGGCTCTTTCAAAAGGTTACCTGGATTTTTTTAAGTCCTGAATCCTACTTCGCGAATATTCTTCTTCAACACAAAAGCAAAGCCCAGAAAGGGCGACATACTCAGTGCGAAGGGAGCAGCCCTTCGCTTCCACAATCTTTATCAAGTTGTAATTTAGTCGCATTAGATTAACTTTGGGTTATACATACCAAAGTTATGCCTGTTCAAAACACATTTAAAAATACCTTATTAGCCATGTTGACGGTAAAAAATCCTCAACATGCTGTAAGTTTTACGTTGTTATTTCTATTGGTTTTCATGTTCGTTGGGGCAAATGCCCAACATCCCGCTTTGAGGGTACAGAAATATGTTTTGGAGAATGGATTTACCGTCTATTTAAATGAGGACAAAACAGCCAAAGAAGTTTTTGGTGCCATTGTAGTAAAAGCGGGTAGCAAAAATGATCCTGCTGATGCTACAGGAATAGCGCATTACTTAGAACATCTGCTGTTTAAAGGCACCACTCAGTTGGGTACTACTGATTTTCAAAAGGAAAAAATACACTTAGATTCCATCAATATGTATTATGATTTGTTGGGCAAAACAACGGATAAAGCAGAACGCTCCCGCATACAACAGCTAATCAACTACCAAAGCGTTCAGGCTGCAAAATATGGTTTGCCTACTGAGTTTGATAAACTGATAAAAAGTATAGGAGGTACAGGACTGAATGCTTTTACAATGAATGATATGACAGTTTACCACAATGCTTTTCCAGGTGAGCAAATGGAGAAATGGTTGGAGTTATACAGTCATCGTTTTCAGCAGCCGGTGTTTCGTTCCTTTCAATCAGAGCTGGAAGTGGTGTATGAAGAAAAAAATATCGATTTAGATGAGATCGATTCAAAACTGATAGAAGAAATGAATAAGCACTTATTCAAATTTCATCCTTACGGCACGCAAACCACCTTAGGCAGTGTGGAGCATCTGAAAAACCCATCGCTAACTAAAATGTATGAGTATTTTAATACTTACTATGTAGCAAACAATATGTCGCTGGTGCTTTGCGGCAATTTTGATGCAGCAGATGCTCTTCTAATGATTAAAGAGAAATTTTCAAAATTAAGAACCGGTAAAATTCCGGAGTTTCCCAAATACCCTGAGACCGTTTTTAAAAAGAAAGAAATTTTGACGGTGAGGTATTCTCCTGTCAGAGTGGCTTTAATGGGCTACAAAACTGTTCCCAGGTTGCATGAAGATAATGCTGCTTTGTTGGTTTTTAACCAACTTTTATCCAATTCATCCGAAACCTGTAGATTGGATAAACTCAGGAGAGACGGCAAACTTTTAGCTGCCGCAGGTATGAATTACTCTTTTAATGATGATGGAGCAGTAATGCTAATTGCTGTCCCTAAACTTATCGGCCAATCCATTAAACAGGCGGAGAAATTAGTATTTGCTGAAATTGAAAAAATAAAAAACGGAGAGATATCAGATACCGACCTGCAAATTACCAAGACGCAATTGTACATCGATTGGCAATCGGAATTAGAGAACTATGGCAGTCGCACTATGGCCATTGTTGGGGCCATAGGAAGCGGTACAACGTGGGAAGAACGGTTAAAGTACAGCGAAGTATTGCAACGCATTACTAAAGAAGATGTGGTACGCGTGGCCCGGAAATATTTTAACGACAACTATTTCGCTTTGCATTCACGCACCGGTTTTCCTAAAAAACATAAGTTGCAGAAACCGGGCTATAAACCTGTGCTTACTGACCAGAAGGAAGAATCTAACTATGCTAAAAATTTCAAGAAGCAAATTGCTGCAAATAAAGAACCACGTTTTTTAGATTTTGAAAAAGATGCAACACTCTTACAACTAAACAGTAGCAATAAACTGTATGTTACACCAAATCCCATCAATGATATTTTTAATGTTACTGTACAGTTTATGGTAGGGTCTGACA
>JAGPCK010000074.1:0-7942 GCA_018058135.1 Bacteroidia bacterium
TGGCATCTGAGTTTGGAGCCGTTTGTCTGAACCATAGCCCTGTAACAAGCGGTCCTTTATTTATGTAAAAACCCAAATTCACTTGAGTGAACTCTTTTTGTCTCATAAATAAAATGTTGGGAGATATTGAGGACTCGTTGTAACGGGACTTAGTTAAAGGTATAGTCATCCCTGCATGTGCTGTATACCTCCTTGGCAAGTTGCTCGCCTCTCCTGGGGTTTTATAGAATGATTGGTTGGGTTCAGTCATATTATGAACAGCAGCTCCAAAATAGAAAGAATTCGTATAACCCAAAATGCCTGCTGAAAAATTTGGTATGGCTATAGAGTTATTTGGTGGTGTTTCCTTAGTTAAGTTTATAAATCCTCTACGAGGAACAATTTGATCTCCCCAACGAAGTTTATCAAAGTCAATACTACGTTGAAAAAATTGAGCCTGAATGCCCGCTCTCATAGTAAAATGTCTGGTAACGGGGATTTCATAAGAGTATACGCCAGCCGCAGTAGTGGTCTTTAGCATACCTTGTCCGGCTACATCTTGCATAGCAATAATCCCTAAACCACCACCTATACCCGCAAACTGCTCATCGTATGAACCGGCAAAAGTTCTAAAGGTTCCGGGTAAAGCAGGCCACTGATTGCGGTAATTTAATACAACACGTCCACCGCCACTTGTTCCGGCAAAAGCAGGATTAGTATACACGGGAGAGGCAAAAAACTGAGTGAATTCGGGATCCTGAGCCTGAGCCTGATGAGCCGAAAACAAAGCTGTAAAGCCTGAAACGAGTAACAAAAACTTCTTCATATCTCTATTCAACTACATTTTGAAAAACGAATTTACATAAAAAATGTTGAAATTTGAACAAGCGTAATAATTAATTTTATTATGTAGCGTTTAGAGTTGGTTCTCCAGGCAAAAAAAATCAGTATATGAAAATCAAAAGTGCGGTAATTATACTTTCATTGATGTTACTTACGGTAACAGGCTTTGCTCAGCAAGTTGTACTCAATCGGATTTTAGAATGGAAAAAGCCACAGCAAGTGGCTATTGGTAAAGAGAAATTTATTGATTGCATGCACTTTACAGGAGCAAAAGTGGAAAAACGTAACAACTCATTTTTGCCCGTATTTATAGAAAAAGTACCTCTTGCAGATGGTATGCTCAAAGTTATGCTCAAGGTAAAAGAAGAAGAGCAGATTTCCGTATGGCCGGGTTTGCAAAAAAACGATCTTCTTGAGGATTATGAAATAATACAACAATTAATATATGTCAATAAGAAATCCTATGCGCTCGTAAAAGTTATTCCTTTAAGCAGAAACGGGGCAGGAATAAAAAGATTGATATCATTTGAGCTAACAGTTAGTTCTTCAGTTTTAGCAAATGCAAAGTCGAAAAAACAAGCTGCTTCATGGGCAACTAATTCTGTATTAAGTTCAGGGGTATGGTACAAAATTGCAGTACCATCCAGCGGCATTTTTTCTATCAATAAAGCATTTTTAACCAACATGGGCATTAATGTTTCTTCCATTGATCCCAGAAATATCAAAATCTATGGAAGGGGTGGGGCAATGATGCAACAGTATAACTCAGCCCCTGCAGATGATGATTTGGTAGAAAATGCAATTGTGGTTCAGGGAGAGAACGATGGTCGTTTTGATGATGCAGACCGGATTTTATTTTATGCTCAAGGACCTGACAGTTGGGTGCTCGATACAACTACTAATCGATTCCTTCACACTAAAAATGTATACAGTAATTTCGGATATTATTTTTTGAACGTGGGAACAACGCAAGGTAAGCGGGTGCAACAGCAGGCATCTTTGTCTGGCACACCTTTGCAGACAGTTTCTGCTTATGATGAGCGTTTTTTTCATGAAGAAGATAAAAAGAATTTTTTGAAATCTGGGAGAGAATGGTGGGGAGAAGAATTCGATAAGGAAACGTCCTATACATTTAATTTGACCTTTCCGGGTTTGGTTGCAACAGAACAGGTGCATTTGCGCTCTCAGGCTGTTGGCCGCTCTTTTGGAGGAAGTACAATGGCCGTTAGTGTAAATGGCAACACACTTTTTAATGAATACTTTTTCCCTGTTCTGGATGATTATACAGATACTTATGTTAATGCACCGGTAATCAAAGAAACTTCTTTTAATGTAAACGGAAGTGCAATTAATTTAAATTATACCTACTCTAAGCCCACGCTTAACTCCATAGCTTGGCTTAATTTTTTTGAACTGAATCTGCGTAGATCACTACAATTTAACTCTCCCCAAACAGACTTTCGTGATACACGATCAGTGGGAAGTGCTAACACTTTATTTAACATCAACTCTGCTTCAATTATTAATGTATGGGATATCACTATCCCTTCAGACATAAAGCAACTGATTGTTACACGCACAGGTAATGTATCCTCATTTCAGGCCAATACAACTCAGCTAAGAGAGTATATATCTTTTGATGGAAGTAGTTTTCCAGTACCAACTTTAGGAGTAAAAATAAATAACCAAAATTTGCATGGATCAGCACAAGTCGACATGGTTATTTTAGCTTATTCAGGTTTTTTAGCAGAGGCCAACCGTCTAGCAGATTTTCATCGAACAAAATCAGGATTGAGTGTTTTAGTCACAACTCCTGAAGAAGCATACAACGAATTTTCTTCCGGTACGCCTGATGTGTGTGCTGTTCGCAACTTGATGCGGATGTTTTATGAGCGCTCTACTTCAGCGGCTGATGAGCCTAAATATTTACTAATGTTTGGTGATGCATCCTATGACTACAGAAATATTAAAGGTCAAAATGCCAATCTGGTACTTACATATGAAAGTAGAAATTCGGTGAACCCGATTATTTCCTATTGCTCGGATGATTTTTTCGGATTTTTAGATGCAAATGAGGGGGAGTGGTTGGAACAGGGTGGTGCTGAAGAGGGACTTGATTTAGGTATAGGTCGTTTCCCCGTGAAGAATAATACAGAGGCAGCATCCGTGGTCAATAAAATTATCAGTTACAATAGCGCTGCGGCAATGAAGGATTGGAGAAACGTATTGGCATTTGTAGGCGATGATGAGGACTATGATATTCACATTGATCAATCGGACGTTTTGGCTAATTTGGTAGATACTACCAACCGCACATACAACGTGAACAAGATATTTCTCGATGCCTATAAACAACAATCTACTCCAGCAGGTAGCCGCTACCCCGATGTACAAACGGCCATTAATAATCAGGTAAATAGAGGATGTTTACTTATGAACTATACCGGGCACGGAGGAGAGACGGGATGGGCACACGAGCGTATACTTACCATAGATGATATCAACAGCTGGACAAATAAAAATGCTTTACCCTTGTTTGTTACAGCTACCTGTGAGTTCAGTAAATATGATGATCCTGAGAGAACATCTGCAGGTGAGTTGGTGTTACTAAATCCAAATGGGGGCGGAGTGGGACTTTTTACTACTGTAAGGCTGGTATTTGCCTTCCCCAATTTTGTACTAAATATGGATATTCTCAAAGATAATATGTTCAAGCCTCGTAGCAATGGTGATATGCCCACGTTGGGAGATATATTTACTCAATCAAAAAATGAATCACCTTCTTACAACAGCAGAAACTTCAGTTTTCTTGGTGACCCTGCAATGAAGCTGGCTTACCCGAAGCATAAAGTAGTTACAACTACTATTAATGGTAAACCTATCAGCATTATACCTGATACTTTGAAAGCATTGAGCAAGGTAAGCATCAGCGGAGTGGTACAGGATAAAAATAACATCACACTAACATCATTTAACGGAACAGTGTATGTGACCATTTTCGATAAGGCAGAAAATGTTCGAACACTAGCTAATGACATTCTCAGCACTTCACGAACCTTCAATTTGCGTAAAAATGTTATCTACCGAGGAAGAGCATCCGTGGTTAACGGAAATTTCTCATTCAATTTTATTGTACCTAAAGATATTTCATACATCAATGGTTTTGGAAAGATAAGTTATTATGCGGAGAACGGAAATGAAGATGCAGCAGGCTATTTTACCAATTTTGTAATTGGTGGAACGGCCGATTCTGTAGTTGCAGATAATAAAGGACCAGCTATAAAGTTGTTTTTGAATGATTACAAATTTGTAAACGGAGGAAGCACAGACCAAGCCCCTTTATTTATTGCTTCTCTTTCGGATGATAATGGCATCAATACAGTTGGCAATGGAATAGGAAGGGAAATTACCTTAGTAGTAGATGGTAATACAGCCTCCTCTCTCATTATGAACGATTATTATCAATCTAAACTCAATAGTTATACAGAGGGTGAAGTGCGTTATGATTTCCGTTCTCTTACTCCCGGTAAGCATACCTTACGTTTAAAAGCCTGGGATGTATTCAACAATTCTTCAGAAGCAACACTTGATTTTATAGTTGCCGATAATGCAGGTTTGGCACTTAATAATATTCTGAACTACCCCAACCCTTTTACCACGTTTACCACTTTTCACTTTGATCACAATAAATCAGGGCAGCCTATGAAAATTCAGGTCCAGATTTTTTCTGTGACAGGTAAGCTAGTTAAAACGTTGGCTACAGAGGTTGCTTCAGCCGAAAGCCATTTTGATAAATTAACCTGGGACGGGAAAGATGAGTATGGAGATTATATAGGCAAGGGAGTATATATTTACAAGGTAACTGCCCGCACAGCCGGAGGAGACAGGGATGAAAAGCTGGAGAAGCTGGTTATACTGAAGTAGAAGATTATTTAATACATTTGCGCACATTAATATTGTAGAATGACACCAAAGATCGTAGCATCCATAGTTTTTCTTCCGGCTTTTGCACTTTGCTTTCAAAGCTCGAAAGCACAGGGACTTACTTCAGCCGAATTACAGGGTAAACAAAATGTAGTAACTACAGCTGTTCCGTTTTTAACTATCACACCTGATGCCCGCCATGCAGGTATGGGTGATATGGGAGTGGCCAGTACACCTGATATGAACTCAGTTCATTGGAATGCTGCCAAACTCGCTTTTATTGACCGTGAAGCAGGGGTGTCTCTTTCCTACACTCCTTGGCTCAGACAATTAGTACCTGATGTATCACTTTCGTATTTATCCGGTTATGCGAAAGTAGGTAAGCGTTCCACATTCGGTGCCTCTTTCCGTTATTTTTCTTTAGGCAACATTCAGTTCACGGATAATTTTGGGAACTCGATGGGTGGTGCTACTCCAAGTGAAATGGCCGTTGACGGAGCTTATGCCACGCAACTTTCAAGGAACTTTTCAATGGCAATAGCCATGCGTTTTATATACTCTAATCTTGCCCCTTCGGCACCACTAAGCAACGGGGTACAGGCAAAAGCAGGAGTAGCTGCCGGAGGAGATATATCCATGTACTATAAAAATAAGATGAAGGTTGAGGGCAAAAAAGTGGATTATGCCATTGGGGCCACTATCACCAATATTGGTACTAAAATTACCTATACTACTGCTGAAAACAGAGACTTCATTCCAATCAACTTACGTGTGGGAACATTTTTTAGCTATGATATTGATGAGTACAACAAAATTTCTTTTGGTGTAGACTTTAACAAATTGTTGGTGCCAACTAACCCGATACTGTTGAAAACAGTGAACGGTCAGGATAGTTTAGTAGATGGAAATCCTGTTATTGATAAAGGGAAAAACCCCGATGTACCTGTAATTGCAGGCATGCTTCAATCTTTTTCAGATGCTCCCGGTGGTATGAAGGAAGAATTAAGAGAGATATCTTATTCTGCGGGAATGGAATACTGGTATGATAAACAGTTTGCTGTTCGTGCAGGATATTTTCATGAATCGCCATACAAAGGGAACAGACAATACATCACTTTTGGTGCAGGTTTACGCTATAAAGTTTTCGGATTAGATGTTGCCTACCTTGTTCCTTTCCAACAGCGTCATCCACTGGAAAATACCTTACGTTTTTCTCTGTTGTTCGATATTGATGCGTTTAAATCGCAACAGAATAACTCAGATGCCCCTTCAGCAAAATAATGAATATAAGAGTAGGTTTCGGGTTTGATGTGCACCAAATGCGTGAGGGTTATGCTTTGTGGTTGGGCGGTGTGCAGTTGGAACATACCAAAGGTAGTGTGGGCCATTCTGATGCAGATGTGCTATTACATGCTATATGCGATGCTATTCTTGGTGCAGCTGCCATGCGGGATATAGGGTTTCATTTCCCTGATACCAGTTCAGCTTACAAAGGGATTGACAGTAAAATTTTGCTGAAAGATGTGATGGCTAAGGTAGCTGAAAAGGGCTACAAAGTTGGTAACATTGATTCTACGTTAGTACTTGAACTACCTAAAGTAAACCCGCACATCCCTGCCATGATGCAGGTGATTGCACAACTTTGCTCAATTGCGGAGGATGCCGTTTCCATAAAAGCCACCACCAATGAAAAAATGGGTTATGTTGGCAGGGAAGAGGGCGTTGCTGCTTATGCTGTAGTGTTACTTTACAAGGAATAGCGGTACACCGTTTATTCGCATTTATCACATTTTTTATGACCAGACTTTTTTTTCCATGGCCTCATAAATTGCCAAAGAAGAAAAGCCGTAGCAGTAGCTACCACCAGCAATAAAATAAAGTTGGGGAAGTTACTCATGATAAAAATGGGTTAGTACGTTTTTCCTGACCTATTGTTGTTGAGGGGCCGTGACCCGGGTAAACACTAAAGTCATCCGGCAAAGTGAAAAGTTGGCTGCGAATGGAGTTAATGAGCGTGTCAAAATCACCGCCAGGTAAATCTGTGCGACCAATGCTTCCATTAAACAACACGTCTCCGGCAATAATTAATTTACTTTCAGTATTGTAAAAGCTCAGGCTGGCTCTGGAGTGGCCGGGTGTAAAAAGAATTTTTAATAAACTGTTGCCAAATTTCACGGTGTCCTTCTCCGTGATGTAAATGCGTTGGTCAGGTTGAACCGAAACATCTACATTAAACATAACTCCCCAAGAAGCAGCTTCCTTCATGGTAATTTCCTCTGTTTGGTGCAGGTGCAGGGGTAATTTGAATGCTTGTGAAACAAAGTAATTCCCTAAAATGTGATCAATGTGGCAGTGAGTATTTACCAGTGCAACTGGCTTAAGTCCTGAATTGTCTATAAAGTGTAAAAGCTGCTGCTGTTCATTTGCCTTGTAACAACCGGGGTCAAATATGATGCACTCTCCTGTTTCATCATGGAGCACGTAAGTGTTTTCGGCAAAATCATTGAAAGTAAAAGTAGCAACCTTTATCATTTTTTTAGTACTATTTATGGTAGGTATAGAATAACTTTGCGAAATACGTGCTTTTTATTCAATTACATAAACGTCTTGTGCTGCAAAAAATCTCCGCTATTTTGTTGTCGGTTTTTTTTGCTGTGAGTGCAAGTAACCCTGCTCAGGCACAAGGGTTGTATACTGATTTCGGACAGAACAGGGTGCAATTCAAAAGTTTTGAATGGCAGTATTTCAGAACTGAAAACTTTGATGCCTACTTTTATAGTGGTGGCCGAGAGTTGGCGGCCTTTACGGTGAAAACAGCCGAGCGTCACATGAAAGGAATTGAAAAGGTGCTTGATTATCGTTTATCCGGGCGAGTGGAATTTCTGGTATACAACACACAAACTGATTTGCGTCAAAGCAATTTAGGTTTAACTGATCAACAGGTTAATACAGGAGGCTACACAAGAGTATACGATAATAAAATATTCGTTTACTTTAACGGAGATCACGAGCACTTGGCCAACCAGGTTAAAGCGGGCTTAGCAGAGGTAATCATTAACGAAATGTTGTACGGTGGATCATTTACTGAACGGGTACAAAACGCAGCATTGCTTAGTTTACCCGAATGGTATGTTAGCGGACTTACCTCATATATTGGAGAAGGTTGGAATACTGATGACGAGAGCCGGATGAAAGA
>JAGPCK010000074.1:8042-10423 GCA_018058135.1 Bacteroidia bacterium
GATGCCCGTTTTATAGATGGCAGCAGCAGAATTATTTTTTCTTCCAACCGCAGTTCAGATTCTTTAGGTGTTGAGGTAAAGGATGAATTAAGGTCTGACAATAACTTTGATATTTTTATTTATGATTTGGAAAACCCGGCTGATGTATTGCACCGATTAACCAATACACCAAATGTAAATGAAACACAACCCCAGCAATACAACAATCAGTATTATACTTACCTGACTGATTACAATGGTATACGCAACCGTTATGTGGCACGAACAGAACCCATATTTGACTTTTATGAATTACGTGTGTTTTCTAAAGATACAGCATTAAGAGCCGATGATACCATACTGGTTGACACGTTTACCTCATCGCCACTTATCACTAAATCAGGTAAGACGTTTGTATACGATTCTTTAGTCTCATCTGTTGATACCATTGCACATTATCGTGATTTGGTGTATACCTATCCTGCTACAGATTACACCCGCAACATTGTTTCTCACGATGTATGTTTTGCCAAAAATTACGTGGCTGAGTATATTTATGTGAACAATAGTTTGAGACTGTACAAAACACCTATGCTCAAAGATATTCCCGAAGAGAGTAAAGCATTAACCACGTACTTTACACAAAGCCGTCAGAAAAAAGCACATACCATTAAAACATTTAAACGGGGGCCTGCATTTGTAAATCCCTCGGGTTATCAAAGGCCCGGGTTAATGCAACAGGAGAGTGTTATTACAACGCCACCTCTTGACAGCGCAGCTAAACCGATTGTGGAGAAGCAAGACACATTAAAATATTATTTCCTGAATGAGTTCTCTAATCGGGAGAATTTCAAAATAGATCATGTACTTACTCAGCAGGATTTACCTGCGGCAACCTCTACGGTAAAGGAAAAATCATTGCGTTTAGGTAACCCGCGTATGTACGATTTGGTTTTTATACCCGATTATTTTGTTACACAACTTGATAACTCGGTAATCAATACCTATTACCAGCCTTATCAACAGGGTGCGGCACAATTTTTTAATCCCGGATTTAACGGTATGTTTAAATTAGGCATTAACGACTTGTTTAATGATAAGCGCATTTTAGGAGGGTTTAGAATTCCGGTTGATTTGCGTGGTAGCGATGTATTTCTGGCTTATGAAAATAATATCAAACGCATAGATAAACGCTACCAGTTTTTTCGACAATCTCGTTTTACAGAAGGCGCAACAGATTTTCAACGCAGCACAGTAAATGAATTTCGTATAATTTACAAGTACCCGTTTTCAGAAAGAACCAGCTTAAGGCTAAATGCTTTCGGGCGTCAAGACAGGAACATTATACTTTCCTCAGATGTAGTTAATGCTGAACGTGACAACATTGAACGTAGATGGGTAGGTGGTAAATTGGAATATGTATACGACAATACTATTTCCAAAGGATTGAATTTGTATAACGGGTTGAGGTTTAAATTTTTTGCTGAAGGATTTAAAGATGTGGAGCGTAAGAAGACAACAATGCTGGCACTAGGATTTGATTTCAGAAACTACCTTAAAATCCACCGTCAAATTATATTAGCTACTCGGTTTACGGCCAATACTTCGGTAGGTAGTGCACGTATAGTCTATTTTCTGGGTGGAGTAGACAACTGGCTCACACCAAGGTTTAATAATGATATTGAAGTGGCGCAGGATAAGAATTACGTATACCAGGCTTTGGCTACCAACATGCGCGGGTTTACACAGAATATTCGCAACGGAACTACTTTTGCGGTTATCAATAATGAAATACGCATTCCGCTGTTTGCTTATCTTTCCAATCGCCCTCTCAGGTCTGATTTTTTAAAGAACTTTATGATTGTGCCCTTTGCTGATATAGGCACTGCATGGTCGGGTCCCAATCCTTATTCCAATGATAATACTTTTAACAAACGTGTAATTACCCGTTATCCATTAACTATTACGGTTATTAATATACGTGAACCAATTGTTGGTGGTGTAGGAGGCGGTTTACGCATGAAGTTATTCGGGTATTATGTAAGAGGAGATATGGCCTGGGGTATTGAAGATAGAGAGATGCGGAGCAAACCGGTGTATTATGTTTCGTTAAGTACCGATTTCTAACCTTCTTTTTTTTCTTGTTGGCCTTTGGCAAAACAACTGCGGCATCGAGGCTCATAACTGTCTTTTTCTCCAAGTAAAATTTTAGAACTGTCGGTATTTTTTCTGAAAGAATGGTTGGCATGGTCGCCACAGTTAACACAAATAGCGTGTACCTTAGTTACGTACTCTGCCACGGCCATTAATGCCGGCATTGGCCCGAAGGGTTGGCCAAGGTAGTCCATGTCCAATCCAGCGGCAATTACCCGAATGCCTTGAGCTGCCAGTGTTTCGCACAC
>JAGPCK010000029.1 GCA_018058135.1 Bacteroidia bacterium
TACAATATGGATTATACAGGAATGTAGGTAGAATTGATGTAGGAACTGCTGTGAATGTTTTGGTAGTCACTGAACTACCGCTTTTCACTTCAATATCTTTTGCTCTTACAAATGTTCCTGAAGCGGTTATGGTTGATGCATCTTTAACTTCAACTTCTCCACAGCTGCTTGTTGACCCTACGCCTCCGTTATGTACTGTTACGTGATCCTCTAACTCTACCTCTTTCTTAGAAATAATCACATAAGAAGAAAGCAGGTTGTTGGCCGTATAGTTAACTGCCGTTGTTGCATTGGCTGTACATCCGTAAATGTTGGTTACTGTTACGGTGTAATTACCTGAAGCATAAACATAGTTAACAGGAGTTGACGGACCTGAGGTCCATGCATAACTGGTAGCTGTAGCTGATGCTGCTGTTAATACAATAGCTCCACCCTGAGTAAAGCCCGGTTGTAAACCTTGTGCTATACTTACTGATGGAATAGCACCTACAACAGTTACTGTGGCGGTGGCGGTGTTGCTGTTGCCGTTTACGTCTGTTACGGTTAAAGTTACTGTGTTACTACCAATGTTGGTACAATTAAATGAACTTGGTGACACACTCATGCTGGCAATACCGCATGCATCTGATGAACCGTTATTTATCTGTGCTGCCGTAACACTGGCTGCTCCATTGGCTAAAGTAACTGTTACATTTTGTGTAGTTACACTTGGCGATGTATTGTCAACCACGGTTACTGTTGCGGTTCCTGTATTGCTGTTTCCGTTTACGTCTACTACAGTTAAGGTTACAGTGTTAGAACCAACGTTGGTGCAATCAAACGAAGTTTTGCTCAACGTGCGTGAAGCAATTCCACATGCATCCGAACTTCCGTTGTCAATGTCAGCTACTGCAATTGAACCTGTTCCGTTTGCAGCAAGTGTCAACGTGTAGTTCTGTGTAGTTACGCTTGGTGCGGTGTTGTCAACAACTGTTACTGTTGCTGTGCCTGTGTTGGTGTTGCCGTTTACGTCTACTACAGTTAAGGTTACAGTGTTAGAACCAACGTTGGTGCAATCAAACGAAGTTTTGCTCAACGTGCGTGAAGCGATACCGCATGCATCTGATGAACCGTTGTCGATGTTGGTTACTGCAATTGAACCAGTGCCGTTCGCAGCAAGTGTCAACGTGTAGTTTTGTGTAGTTACGCTTGGTGCAGTATTGTCAACAACTATTACTGTGGCTGTACCTGTATTGCTGTTTCCATTTACGTCTACTACAGTTAAGGTTACTGTGTTTGAACCAACGTTGGTGCAATCAAACGAAGTTTTGCTCAAGGTGCGGGAAGCGATACCGCAGGCATCTGAACTTCCGTTGTCAATATCAGCTACTGCAATAGAAGCTGAACCACTTGCGCTCAGGTTGATGGTTACGTTTTGTGTAGTTACGCTTGGTGCGGTGTTATCAACAACTGTTACTGTTGCTGTGCCGGTGTTGCTATTGCCGTTTACGTCTACTACTGTTAATGTAACTGTGTTAGAACCAACGTTAGTGCAATCAAACGATGTTTTGCTCAATGTACGTGAAGCAATACCGCAAGTATCTGAACTTCCGTTGTCGATATCAGCTACAGCGATAGAACCTGTGCCATTTGCGGCAAGTGTCAACGTGTAGTTTTGTGTAGTTACGCTTGGTGCAGTATTGTCAACAACTGTTACTGTGGCTGTACCTGTATTGCTGTTTCCGTTTACGTCTACTACAGTTAAGGTTACGGTGTTTGAACCAACGTTAGAACAATCAAATGATGTTTTGCTCAATGTGCGTGAAGCAATTCCACATGCATCTGATGAACCGTTGTCGATATTGGTTACTGCAATTGAACCTGTGCCGTTCGCAGCAAGTGTCAACGTGTAGTTTTGTGTAGTTACGCTTGGTGCGGTGTTGTCAACCACGGTTACTGTTGCTGTGTTTGTGTTGCTGTTACCGTTTACGTCTACTACAGTTAAGGTTACCGTGTTTGAACCAACGTTAGTACAATCAAACGATGTTTTGCTCAACGTGCGGGAAGCTATACCACATGCATCTGTACTTCCGTTGTCGATGTCAGCTACTGCAATTGAACCTGTGCCGTTTGCAGCAAGTGTCAAGGTATAGTTCTGTGTAGTTACGCTTGGTGCGGTGTTGTCAACAACTGTTACTGTTGCTGTGCCGGTGTTGCTGTTGCCGTTTACGTCTACTACAGTTAAGGTTACGGTGTTTGAACCAACGTTAGTGCAATCGAAGGAAGTTTTGCTCAAGGTGCGGGAAGCGATACCGCAGGCATCTGAACTTCCGTTGTCAATATCAGCTACTGCAATAGAAGCTGATCCACTTGCGCTCAGGTTGATGGTTACGTTTTGTGTGGTTACGCTTGGTGCAGTATTGTCAACAACTGTTACTGTTGCTGTGCCGGTATTGCTGTTGCCGTTTACGTCTACTACAGTTAAGGTAACCGTGTTAGAACCAACGTTAGTGCAATCAAACGATGTTTTGCTCAATGTACGTGAAGCAATACCGCAAGTATCTGAACTTCCGTTGTCGATATCAGCTACAGCGATAGAACCTGTGCCATTTGCGGCAAGTGTCAACGTGTAGTTCTGCGTAGTTACGCTAGGTGCAGTGTTGTCAACAACAGTTACGGTTGCTGTGCCGGTGTTGCTGTTTCCATTTACGTCTACTACAGTTAAGGTTACAGTGTTAGAACCAACGTTAGTGCAATCAAACGATGTTTTGCTCAATGTACGTGAAGCAATTCCGCATGCATCTGATGAACCGTTGTCGATATTGGCTACTGTTAATGATCCTGCTCCATTAGCACCAAGATATAAGGTGTAATTTTGCGTATTAACTGTGGGTTTGATAGAATCTATAATAGTAACGGTTGCTGTACAACTTGCGTCCTTGTTGAAGGAATTATATACAGTTAACGTTACCGAGTTAGTTCCTACGTTACTGCAATCAAAAGTATCTTTACTCACTGTTCTGTTGGAAATGCCAACCAAACTGTAACTTCCATTATCAATTACTGAAGGCGTTAAAACAACCTTACCGGCTGCATTAAGATACAACGTTGCATTTTTACATAAAGCAACCGGTGCCGGTTCAATTACATATACGTTGGTTGTGCATCTCGCTATGTTGTTTGACGCATCAGTTGCAGTCACTATAACTGAGTTGTTTCCAACGTTAGCCGCAGTAAATGAAGATACACTTAGAGAGATAGAAGGATTGCCACAATTATCAGCAGAAGCTGACACCACATTTGATGCAGTAATGGTTGCTGTACCGCTGGCATTCAGCAACACAGTGTCTGTTTTGCAGGTAACCGTAGGTTGAATGGTATCGCCTACCCAAACCGTTATCGGTGCTGACGTTGCTGAACAATTGTTAGCATCTGTAACAATAACAGAATAGTTACCTGATGAGCTTACAGTAAGTGTTGTTGCTGTAGTATTGTTACTCCACAGATACGAAGAAGCTGCTGAGGAAGTCAACAACACACTACCGCCAGGACAGAACGAAGTTGAGCTGCCTGCTGAAATACTTGCAGTAGGTAAACTATTTACCGTAGCAGTAACTGCAGTACGTGTGCTTGATTTACATCCGGTTGTTGTATTTCTGGTCTCAGCATAATAAACTGTAGTTGCAGAAATTGCAGGTGTGGTATAATTAACGGTACCACTTGCCAAAGGAGATCCTCCGGTAGCATTTGTATACCAATCAACTGTGTTGCCTGCTACTACTGAAGCTGAAATTGTAACTGAACCGGTGCTGCAACGGGCTGCATTGTTAGCTGTAGGTGCAGCAGGCAATGCATTAACAGTAACTATTTTTGAAACTGTTGTACTACATCCCGCAGCAGTTGTTCCGGTTAATGAATATGTGGTAGTTGTGGTAGGACTTACTGTTTTTGAAGCAGTAGTGTCTCCGCCAGATGTCCATGACCATGAAGCAATGCTTGAACCGCTACCTGCATAAGTTACTGTAACTACAGCAAAGTTGTTACTAAGTGCTGCTGTTTGAATAAAGCCCATACAAGTGTTTACATTACCTATATAGAATGTATTGGTAGACCCGGTATTGTAATTAGGGTTGGCAAAATTCAGGGTAACATTCGATGCTGTTGAAGAAGCCTGTCCTGCGCACTGGCACCATCCGGGTGTTTGTGCAAATGACGGTCCTGCAACTGAGTTCAAAGTTGTTGTATGTGTAAATCCGTTGTGACACTCTACCCCAATAGCGAAAGTAATCTGAACATTGGTTACAGATCCTGTGCCTATATCCACCCAGCTAAATCCGGGTGATTGGCTACTGCAACCATTATAGTATGAACCTGTAGCACAACTTGAGCTCTGGTTGATAAGATTACTTAAGGCAATATTATAAGTACGTGTAGTAGAAACATTATTGCTGCCGGTTAAAGTAAGCGGACTGCCAGCGCAGGTTACCGCAGTAGCCGGTGCAATAGAAAGTGAAGGGTTAGTATTGATAGTTACCACTTTTGCAGCCGATGTCTTAGTGCAACCATTGGAGGTAACTGTTACCGTATAACTTCCTGCTGTTGTAGCAGTATACGAAGAACTTGTTGCTCCGCTGATGGTATTCCCGTCTTTACGCCATACATAAGTTAATCCGCTACCTGTATTTGCATTAAGGAGTAATGAACCTCCGGTACAAAATGCGTTGGAAGCAGAGGTAATAGTAGCTTCAGGTAATGGTTTCACCGCAACTGATGTAGAAACATCATCACGACATCCGTTTGCACCTGTTCCTTCTACAGTATATACACCGCTATCACTCACCTGAAGATTACTTCTTGATGTATTCTGTGTAGTTGCTGCAAAACTATTTGGACCTGACCATATATATGAAACTGCACCAGAAGCACTCAGGTTAACTGTTCCGCCTTCGCATATCGGACCATTGTTGGTTGCTGACATTACAGGTAGCGCATTTACTACAACACTTGTAGTTCCTGTACCTGAACAATTCTGTGCATTCACCACAGTTACGGTATAGGTTCCTGCCATTGCAGCAGTTGCATTCAAAATAACAGGGTTCTGCTGAGTTGATGTAAATCCGTTAGGTCCTGTCCAGGAATAAGAAACTCCTCCGCTGGCATACAGTTTAATCGTATCACGAACACAAACCGGTCCGCCATTTGAAGTTTGAATAGGTAACCCACTTACATAAACTGTTTGTGTGCAGGTCTTGGTATTGTTGTTAACGTCAGTTACGGTCCATATCACATTGGTAGTGCCAATAGGATATGATCCACTTGCGTTTCCGGTGTTATTAAAATTGTTGACAATCGATGCTACACCGCAATTATCTGCCGTTGAAGGTGCAGCTATGTTAACACTTGCCGAACAAGATCCTGAATCAGGACCTACTGAAACATTAGAAGGGCAAATAATTACCGGCTTCACTGTGTCATAAACAGAAAGATTAATTGTTTGAGCCGTAGTTGCGCAATTTCTTGCATCACGCACTACCAGATTATATGTACCGGATGTAAGATTCTGGAAACTGTTACCTGTTACAAACAAAATTCCGTTGTTAATGGAATAGTTATAAGGAGTTGTTCCGCCCGTAGCGCTGAACACAATTGAACCATCCGAAGTACTCTGACAAGATGTGCCTGTAGGGGTATTGGTTTGTGCCAGAACAGCGGAAGGCTGAGTGATTGTAACTGCTGTAGCATTGGTAGTGCAGTTGATTGAATCTTTCACTTTTACCTGATAAGTACCCGGTGCCAGATTAGCAAAGACACCTGAACTTGCGTAACTAGTTCCGTTATCAATAGAGTATTGTAATGGTTGAACTCCGCCTGATGCAGTAATGGTTATTGAACCATCACCTGTTCCAAAACACTGAACATTAGTGCTGGCTATTGATCTGCTGATATCAGAAATACGGATTGTTTTGCTCACTGTAGCCGGACATCCTCCCGAATCAAGATACTGGAGTGTTACCTGATATGTACCACCGGTAGTGAAAGTTTTACTCGGGTTCTGTACTGTAGTAGTAGTGAAATCACCAAAATTCCATTTGTAACCCGTTACTGTTTGAGCAGGTGAACCTGCTGTAAAATTAATTGTTGTACCTAAACAAACATCCACTGCTGATGTTGAGAAAGGCACCGCTGAAATGTAGGAAGGTGTATTGATAGCAACAACATTTTGTGTTAAGAAACAACCCGCAGAATCCGTTACTTTAACGGTATAGGTACCCGGTATCAGGTTGCTGATGCCTGGTGTAGTCTCGGTTGTTGACCATAAATAACTGTATGGTGAAATACCACCGGTTACCGAAGTAACTGTTGCTGTGCCGTTGTTGTTAGAAGTACAGCTTACATCGGTTGTGTTCACTGTAACATTCAGACTTGGAGGAGTTGTAAAATTCCAACCGGTGTTGTTGCTGATATTATTGCTGTAGTTAGCGTTAAAGGTGGCTCCACCTTGTGCTTTGATATCTGTAAGATTAAGGAAAGTGGCATTAACAACACCGCTGGTTTTAGTAAATGTGGCTTGTGTGCCTGGAGTTGAAGATTTAATGTTAATCAGATTTGCGCAGGTACCGTTAGCCACCAGTTGATTCATATTCTGATTAGCTGACTCTACGGATAGCGTAAGACCTTTTTCTACTTTAAGTGTATTAAATGTATTTGAACCTGCAAGAGAAGCAGCCAATGTACCCGTAGTAGTAAAGGTTACATTATTGTAGGTAAGGTTATTACCGTAGAATGCAGAAGAACTTCCTGTTCCTGTCATCACAATAGTAGATGTTCCCTCCACCAACTGTGCGTTAGTAAGTGTGGCAGGATTCCAGCTGCCGTTCAGAACAGTTACCGTTGAGCTACCTAGTTGCAATGAACGTGTGTTGCTTGTTGTACTGTTGAAGTTCTTTGTATTTATATCCTTATTATTTGATATTAATGTTCCGTTATCAAAATTCAGATTGTTGGATACGTTTAACGGATTTAAAAGTTTCCATGCTCCTGCTCCTGAGTTTCCTCCGATGAAGCTAACGTTGGTCATGCTCTTTCCTCCGCTGTTCAACACGTGGCCAGTATCTGAGGCCATAAATTTCCACTCACCTGTGAAATTCTGGTTCATATTAGAAATCAGTTCCAGATCACCGTACACACGAATTTCTGTGCTACCGGTGAAGGTTGGATTATAGGTTGCTGATCCCCATTTCATGTCGCGAACATTAACTGTTGATACGTCAACATTTACCGTACGACCACCTGTAGTAAATGAGTTGGCATCAAAATACACATCGTCATTTGCTCCGGGAACTGTAGTTTGGAAAGTGGTACCACCCGATGAAGTAGCCCAGTGGTTAGCATAGTCTGACCAGTTACCGTTATCACCAACCCAATAGAACGCGTTACATGAACTGAAGTTCCAGTTGGTGTTGTTACCTAAGTTAACACTGCTTGCACCCGCAAAGAAGGTAGTTTGTATACCACCTGAACCATTTGGCAAACCATTAGCTCTAATATCCTGCATCAATACAAAATCAAGACAAACTTTTCCTGATGGTTTGTAAATTGTTGCCTGTGTTCCTTGTGTTTGTGATTTTACAATCACAGGATAACTTCCGTTACCAAGGGCAAGTAAACTATTTACCGTTTGCGTAGTTGACGCACCAAGTAATAAGCGTGTACCCAATCCTGCAGCAATTAATGAATTGAAGCTGTTGTTTTGGTTCAGACTCAGGTAAGGTCCACCGTTTCCGGTAGAAGTTACGGTGAGGTTGTTAAATGTATTGGCTCCCTGATACGTAACAGTAGGAATATTGGTAGTGGCATTATTGAAATTGTAAGTAACATCATTAAACACGTTTGAACCTGAGTAAGTAATAGCAGGCCACCCGATTGTACTTAATGTTACGTTACGGAAGGTATTGTTGTCATAAACCTCAATAGTAGGTCCGCTCAATCCGTTATTATAGGTATGGTTAAATTGTACATCCTTAAATGTTTTATTTCCACCATACAAACGGTTAGTATTATTGTATGAATTGGTAAATTTAATGTTTGTTCCACTCATCATCGCAGTTGGCAAGGAAGAGAACCTTACTTCATGACTTGCGTAGATAGTGTCAGTACCGGTGAAATCAAGTGTAATTCTGGAATCATTATAGTCATTGGTAATTGAACGAGCGTTTACCTGATAACCGGCAGAAATAAACTTACCAGAACGCAGGTAAAGTTCATCTGTTACTGTAAGGTTGTTCTGTAAAGTCCATTCGCCAAGATATCCGCCTTCTCCATAGAATTGTGCGCGGTACATCTTAACACCGTTGGTATTTATTGTATTTCCGTTTTTGCGTGAATCAAAGTATACAAATCCAGTTTGTTGCCATGTAAGATTTGGTGCAAGAACCATAGATCCGTACACATGCAATTCATAGCCTCCTGAAAAACGCGGGTTATTTACGTTGTTCCAAACCATGTTATTGCAATAGCCATTGACGTTAAGGTTCACAGTTTGGTTGGCTGCAGTAAATGAATTCACATCAAAGAAGACATTATCACCAGCACCCGGCAAACAACCGGCCGGACTTCCACCGCTGGTATTTGACCAGTGGTTTACATCGTTCCAGTTGCCTGCACCTGCTACCCAATAATAATTAGTAGGGGTGCTGCTCATAGTCCAATTAGTTACGTTACCCAATAAAACAGAATTTGTTCCTGAGTAAGTACCTCCACCGTTTAATTTTAAATCAGCAACATTAGCATAAGTTGCAACGGCCCATTTAACATTGTTCAATGTTGCCTGAGTTCCGGCTGTCATAGACCCAACATTGGTTCTATATAGACAGGTACCGTTTATTATCAGCGTGTCTATAGTACAGGCATAAGATGTATTAAATTTGAATGTACCCAAATTATTAATAGTAAGTTTTTTGGCTACAATAGGATAATACAATTCCAAGCGTGGAAGGTTGGCGCCATTTCCGCTAAAGGTCAGATTACCGTAATACTTTGTTCCCCCGTATCCATACAGATAATAATATGAATTGGTTGTTTGAAAATCACGACCAAAAGTAAAGGTTGCATTAGCAATAGAGTCCCCACCCTGGTTGTAATCATAAAAAGTACCGTCACCATTATGCTTTACAATAAAGTTAGCCATGGTATTGTTCATACCCTGATAATAATTGTAGTAATTTGATGTATTTTGATTATCTATAGTAACGGTATTGTATCTCGGACGGTTTATGCCTGTTGCTGATCCGTAAGAGTTAAACTGTAAATAATTGTTCCCCTGCATCAGGATATCAGCAGAGCCAATCTTGAGTATGGTATAATATAAGTACCAATAGCTGTTTACTTTCACCAGTGTAGTACCTCCAGTAAAGTCAGCTGTGGCAGCTCCGCCTGAACCAGATTGGAAAGAATAAATATCCAAATTATAACCATTGGATTTAAATGTTCCGTAATTCAAATACAGAGTGCTGGTAGTTGTCAACTTATCAAGTAATCTCCACTCTCCTGAGGTTTGGTTTTGACCCTGGAAATAAACCTGACATGGAAGTGTTTTGTTTTGCGTCTCAATGGTGTTACCTGTATTAACAGCTTGAAAATATAAATTACCATTGTAATTGAAGTTCATGTTGGCATCCAGTTTAAGGGATCCGAAAACATTTAACTGCTGGCTTCCGTTAATTCCGGCTCCTGTTGTTATACCGGTCCAATTCAAATTTTTACATTCAGCGTTTACATCTACTGTGCAATATTGATTGGAAGCTGTATACGAGTTGGCATCAAAGAAAACATTATCAATACGGCTTGGTATAGCACAGCCTGCAGTTCCGCCTGAAGTGAGCGACCAATGCGAAGGGTCGCTCCAGTTACCCGTTCCGCCTATCCAGTAAAAATTCTGAGCGGGAATAGTACTGATGTTCCACCCGCTAACATTACCTAAGTTAATGGTGTTGGTTGCAGTAAATGTGGCACCCCCAGCTCCGTCAATATCCTGTAACTGTGCCCAGTTAACTGATACAGTTCCTGAATTCTGACGCATGTAGGCTTTTGAACCACCACTTGAGCTGCGAATGAGAACAGTTTGCTGGCAGCTGCCGTTTATTGCCGTAAAATTTCCGTAGTATTGAGTGGAACCCGATCCTAAAATCATCTCACTTATATTGCCTACATCGATTGTTCCAAATGAATCTGTATTCAGGAATTCTATACTTGGACGAATGCCTGAACCTACACTAGTTGTTTTGAATATGCCCCTGAATGCATTAGGACTATAGAATTTAAGTTTGGGAGCATAAAATGATGATGTGGCACTTAAGTGATTCACTGTAAAATTACGAAATACGCTGCTTGAATTTATCTCCAGATATTGCTGGCCATATGCGTTAATTGTCACATCTCTGAAAGTGCCACCATATACTGAATAAATCTGAGTAGCATAGGTTGCTGTCGCATTAAACACAACATCCCTGAAAGTCTTGTTGCCCGGATAGAAGATAAAACTATTTGTACCATCAAACTTAATGGTTGCATCTCCATTTATATAGGTTGTGTTAGTGTTCGGATAGATGCCAAACTGATAGGTTATTGTTGCAGTATCCGTACCTGTTAAATCAACAGTTACTGGATTGCCTGACCATGCCCAGAAATAGGTAGTGCTAAAAGGAAACCCGTTCGAAATAAATTTATTTGCATTAGGATAAATTCCCGCACCAAGAGCAGTTACCTTTAGTGTATCCTGTAATTTATACTCTACATTATAGTTAGTACCACCTAACTCTATACGGTGCATGTCTTTATTGCCACCACGAATATTGTACGTACCACCATGTGTAGCATAAAAATACATATATCCGCCTGTGTTATTGGGCAGTCCTGAATAGCTGGCATTTTTAGTATAAAAAGCCCGGCTGTTTACATCAAAACCACCATCTGTTATTTCCCACTGACCATCAATAGTTATAATAGCTAATGGTTGACCTACAAATGAACCGTTCTTAATGTAGTGAGTGTAGGCTGATGAATAAAATGTTGCTCCTGCCGGAACAACCACATCACCCTGGTTGGTGTAGAAGTATCCTTTATTTTGGGTAAACTTTGACGTTCCGTCAAGCATCAAAGTTCCTGCGTCAATTTTAGTGTTATCGCCATTACCTGATTTTACAAAGTATGTAGAGTCATACAGGTTAAGGTTACCCGCAAATATTTGTATAAGACCTGAGTTCATGGTAAAGTTGGTCTTTCTGAATGTTGCACCAGCACCTGCAGTTATTCTGGACAGCTGATTCCATGTAATCTTCCTTGACGGATTGATGTTGAACACATTCGCTGCATTTATACCTGCCGTAAAGTTGAATGTAACATTAGAGGTAATACCGCTGGTGACAATAAAGTCTTTACAAAAGCCTTCAAAGTTAATTGTTACTGTTCCGCCTGATGAACTGAATGAGTTGGCATCAAATACCACATCATCAATTGGTGTAGGTACAATAGCTGGGTTTACACTACCTCCTGAACTGGTAGCCCAGTGGGTAAGGTCGGTCCACACACCTGTTCCTCCTACCCAATAATAGGTAGCAGCCGAACCTTTAAGCCCGGAGGTGAGTAGGAAAAAAAGCATTGCCAGCCGGCATACTTTTTTGAAAATCTGATTCTTTATCATGGGTTATTATTTGTTGTTATCTAATTTCTGTAATGAGGACTACACTATGATCCGAAATCGCTTTTTTATTTCTTTGCTCCTTTACGGATATATTTATTAAATACTTACCAAAACTACCGGACTTAATTTCCACTTTACCTGTAAGGTGATTGATGGAGAAATTACCGGTCTGGAATATTTTCTCTGCTGAGTATCCTTTGGCATATTGAACTGTTTCAAATGGTGGCTGATTAGTTAGAAATGAACCCACATAAACAGGATTCGAAAATGCCTTTGCCACATCCACGCCTTTTTCAGGAGCAGCATAATTGTACTTTACACCCTCAGCATAAAAGAACGGAGCGATGAGGTGAAAACTCACTTCATCACTGTCTGTGTTATTTAAAGCCGTTTCAAACGATATGGAAGAATTATTACAAAGGTATTGGCCCGACATACGCTGAAGGGAAGGCATCGTATTTATTTCGGCATTCGAAGGATTAAACAAATGATTCGTCAATACAAAACCTTGTTTACTCATATTATTGAGGTTAATCAAGCCACGGTCAAAAAAGCAGTATCCCCAAGTAAGGTCATAATCCATATATGGTAAGGCAACTTCAAGCCCTGCCGAATACCTCACCTGAGAAATGCAGGTTTGTTGTTCATTAAAACATGGGGCTGAAACATTGTTCTTCTGAACGAAAGAAGTGTCTTTCTTTAGTTCGAGCACTTGCACCAGACGATTAGTCATTGATTCGAATACAGAAATATACTCTTTCTCCGGAGCATCGGATAAGCAGGAGTAGTAAACTATAAGGTGTGCCTGAACAACACCTCTACCTTTTAGATCTGAAAAAAGCTCTGCTCCTTTCAATTCATTAACCTGAATTACTTTTGATGGTAGTATCTGATTTTTTTGAGCATTGACTGAATCAGCACATAAATACACCAAGAAGAGGAATAAAATCTTCTTGAATTTAATGCTCAAAACATTGTTAAATCGGGTCATTGGTCAGGTTATTGTTTTCAATCCTAAAATATTTACCTGATAACTATTAACAGGGCTATGGTTCTTAGGAAATGACGTCAATGTTACTCTTTACCGAATGCGAGGGCAAAAAAAAGGTACCAAATGCAATGAAAGTGCTACAAGAGGACAAAAAGAATCTATTTTACCATAAAGTCAGAATCGGCTGGCTTTTCCGGTTGACCCGAATAAGGAAAAACAAGTGTAAAACAAGTACCGAAATTTGTTGAAAATTTAGCTGTTCCTTTTAATTGACGGGAAAGCTCATTCATAATACGGTAGCCAAGGTTAGGAGATAAAGCCGGGTCAAAGTCTTCAGGTATTCCTTTACCATTATCCGAAACAGCGAGTGTATAAAAACCGTCTCCATTATCTGAACAAGAAATATGGATGTGCGCATCCTGCGTATCTTCAGCAAATGCATACTTCACTGTATTAGTAATTAACTCATTTACAATTAAACCGATTGGAATAGCTTTTTCCATATCCAGCATAAGTCCTTTAGGTGTAATATTCAGTATAACATCAATGTGTCCGGCATTATATACTTTCCTGAGGTGATTCCACAGTTGCTGTATGTAATCTTCGAGAAGTATAACCGAAAGTTCATCAAATGAATATAGCTTTTGATGGATAATAGAAATGGTTTTAACCCTATTATGGCTCTCACGCAATGCTTCCAAAGCACTCTTATCCGTAACTGAATTAGCCTGCAGATTAAGTAAACTTGATACAATCTGTAGATTATTCTTTACCCTGTGATGTATCTCCTGTATCAAAACATCTTTCTCAATAGATTGATTCTGAATAATGAGTTGCTGTTTCTCCAATTGTTTATTCTGCTTCCTTTTAGCGGCATAAGCTGTATAAACAAAAATTCCCAATATCAGAAAAATGATTGCTACACCAAAAGCAATAATTCGTTCATTACTAAGGTTCTTATTCGACATTTTAAGAATATCGTTCTCCCTTAGTTGCTGCTTCACATTTAACCGCATCTCTAACTCTTTTTGTTTTAATAAACCCTGAGCTTGTACATTAGCTATACTCCTCTCCTTGGTTTCATTAAAAACACTATCGTTCCATTGAGTGTACAATTCGTAGTAGACTAATGCCTGTTGATACCTTTTTCTGCTTTGTTCAATGTGTGAAAGTACCTTATAGGCCTCTCCAATATAAAATTTTGCCTGTTGCTTACTTGCATCCTCAAGTAATCGTTTAGCACATACTTCTGCTTTTTCTATGGTATGCTGTTTAATGTACAATTTTGATAGTGCAAGTAATGGCCTTAAAGAATTATCAGGCATCTGCAAACTATCTAATACTCTTAGTGAGCCTGCCAAATAAGCTTCTGCTTCACTATATTTGCCCGACTCCAGATATATGTTACCTATTTCATAATTTATGGTAGCATAGTTATATCTGCCTGAGCCTTTTCTTTCTGAATACTTAATGGCCTTTTTAATGTAAAGTTCGCTCATGGGCTTATTTCCGGCACGGTGATAGTCTGCAGCTATATTTATGCTGATCATACCCGCAAAAGATCCTTTCTTTACTAAAGTATCATGCATAAGTGCTTTATGAAAATAAGGCAAACTTTGTGAAGCCGGCCGGCCGGCTTCGGCAAGAAGAGACGCTGTATTGTTATACAATATAGCAATCATGTTGTGGTCACTGGTAAGCTCAGCAACTTTTAATCCATGCAGGTAATAACTTAGTGCCTGATCATAATCTCCTTTATCCTGATACATTCCTGCAACCAGACTTAAACAAGAGGCCTCTTCAATTTTATTACCAGCCTTTCGGGCATACTGCAATGCCAAATTATACATACTCAAGCCATCCACCAGCTTTGACTGTACCACCAAAATAAATCCTTTGGTACGATAGCCATCTGCCATATAACCAAAATGATTGTGCTTTTCTGCAATGCTAATCTCTTCATTTGCTAATCGAAACGCTTCATCAGGATCACTGAACTTAATGTTCCAGGCCAATTGTCCAAGCAAATATGCCCTGCCCGTATCTGTTTGCTCTGTTAAAATTTTATCGCGCAGGCATTGCTCCTTACTTTGAGCCATAGCAACTAAAGCCCAAAACAAGACAACTGATAAGAGAAGAAGTTTGCGATTAAAATACAACATTAGAAAACATCGGGGTAAATGGCGCATTAAAAATTAGAATGTAAGTAATCGAATTTGCAACAAAAAAAATGGTCCGCATATAATATGTTACCAAATGCACTAAAAAGGGTACAAATAACATCCGACATACGCTACATGACCCTGTTAAGTTTGCTCATCAATTCATCTTTGAAGTTTCGACTCAGTGGTATCTCTGATCCATGCATGGTAATTTCAGAATGTGAAACGGCATCAATACGTTGCAAGTTGACCATGTATGATTTGTGAACCTGAACAAACATATCTTTTGGAAGATTCAATAATAGTTCTCTGAAATTGGAGCGAACAATACTTTTCCCTTTTTCAGTAACGATGTAGATATAATTATGATCAGACTGAAGCCATAATATATCTGCAACATTTACTTTAACATAATTCCGGTCTGTCTTAACAAAAATGCAATCAGATAGAAATTTCTTATTTTGGTTTACTGTACTTCTACCTGTATGTGCTGCAATAGCTACCTCAATAGAAGTAAATATATCCTCCTGTTCAAATGGCTTTACCAGATATCCGTTTGGATGTAACTCTGCGGCCAAGGAAACTGTAGCTTTATCTGAATGAGACGTAATAAAAACAAATGGAATGTCATACTTGCTTCGAATATGTTGACCCAGGTCAATGCCTGTTTTCAACCCACCTAAATCAATATCCACCAGCACTAGATCAGGCAAAGCGTTTTCTAATGCCAACAATGCTTCATCATAAGTTATGGCAGAGGGTAGTACATTATAACCTAGTCTGGTGAGCATATCACTAATGTCCAATGCAACCAACGACTCATCTTCCACGATGAGAATTTTAAGTGCTTCCATGTAGTATAGAGATTTTTGGAAGGCAAGATAAGGATTCTATTCAACATGCATATAGCCAATTGATGCTATAAAAATGTATCAATTGCTTCATAGGTTTTTCAGCATATCCAATAATTTTTCTGTGGTAATAGGCTTTATAATGTAATCTGTAACCTCATTAATAGCTTCGGCACGCTGAATATCTGAAGGAGCGATGGATGAAGATACAACATAAATAGTGATCTTCTTTTCAAGTCTTGGTTTAAGTAAAGTAAACTCTTCCAAAAACTCCCAGCCATCCATCACAGGCATATTAAGATCCAGTAAAATTATTTCAGGCAACTGAGCAGCATTTTGAGCGACTGATCTCAAAAAATCCATGGCATCCAATCCGTTGGAAAATACTTTTATTGTATCTACAAGATTAGTTTGTGCAATGACTCTTTGGGTAATAAGTTGAAAGATATCATCATCATCAACCAAACAAAGTGTTTTTATCCTTTTCATAGTTATTAAAGATTATTCAATTTAACAATAAACGTGCTTCCTTCTCCTTCTGTACTGTTAACACTCACGCTCCCTCCCATCGCTTCAATCTGGTTACGTGTCATAAATAATCCCAGTCCTTTTGCATTGGGATGCTGATGAAATGTTTTGCGCAATTTAAACATCTTGTGCCCGTGCTTTTTTAAATCAATTCCAAGCCCGTTGTCTTTTACTTCAAGGTGAAGCCACCCGTTATCAATATAACTTTTTATTTCTACCTCTGGCACCCTTAGTGGTGAACGGTATTTAATTGCATTACTAAGCAGATTAAACATAATACTCTCCATATACTTACGGGGGAATTTAACCAATGGCGCTTCAGAGAAATCTACGCTAAGTCTTGTGCCAGTCTGTAGTATTTCACCTTGCAGTAAATCAGTAACATGGTGCGCCATCTTCCCTAAATCAACTACATCAACAGCAACTGAATAATCTGTACGTACCTGAATGATGTCTACTAATTCTTCAAAGGTTTCATGCAAAAATTCAACCACCGGCTTTTGCTTGCACACCAGCATTTTAATGTCAGCTGCATCCAATGCTGACGTAATCATATCATTTAGCAGCAACAGGTTGGCCAATGGTGCCCTGATGTTGTGTGCAATAATGTGACAGAAGTCTTCCAATTGCTTTTTTTGTTCTGTCAGCTGTGTAAGCATTCGCGACCGCTCTTTCAGTTTATCATCCAACTTTGCTTCTGTTTCTTTGAGCTGGGTAATATCAAACGACAATATAAGCACACCTTCTTCTACAGGCTGCATGCTTAATTCAAACCAACCCGAACTACCATCAGTATACTCAAACTGGTTAATGAGTTGTGCAGGGATCTTACTTTCCATACATTGCTTCAACTGAGCAAACATTTCTGTGTGTTCAATACCCTGATATTTCTCCATCATGGTGCACCCGATGTAAGTATCTTTAGGGGCCTTTCCGTGGTTGGCTACCACATCATTCACATACACATAACGCCAATTGGAATCAATAACCTGTGCCCCTTCAATGAGGTGATCAAAAGCAGCATATTTGTTCATAGGTTCATTATTCGCGGTTTTTAGTTACTCAAATGTAACTAATCCGTTTGACAACCAATCAAAAACAAAAAAAGGTCTTGAAAATTTAAGGTAAGGGAGCAAAAAAATCAGCGTAGGAACGCAATACTTTTCCAACAACAAAATGTTGCACCAAAAGCAAATCTTTTTCCTCATCTAACAAAGCATAGTATCGCTCAGGGTCAAACTCCAACGGCTGATTTGTTTTTTCATCAAACTGCTGCATGGTTTGGCCATCAACTGCTTTTAAGAAAAGGCGTAATTTTGTAACTTTCCCTTTTTTATTTTTCAACTCCACAATGCAGTATGAGGTGAGTGAAGCTACTGAATCTGCTTTTTGTTGGTTGAATGCCTGATCATACCCTTCGTAGTTGAGTTGTTCAAATGAGGCAAGGTAAAATTGCACCAACTGTTTATTGATGTTTTGCAGTGGCTCGGTTTTTTCGCTGAGAGGAACTACTGATCCATCTGCACTTACTACAAATGATTTTTGCGGCTCCATCGGGTATTCTACTTTAACATAGTCAATATCGGCAGCTCGCTCTTCAAAAATAGCCTTGGTTTTCCATTCTTTTTCTTTGGTAAAATAACGGGTATTGAGATAACCGTTAAAGCCGGGAATGTGCGTAATAAAAGGTGACTTGGAATTTTCCATCAGCATGTAAGTACCCAATTGATCTACGGTTTGTATACCTACGTAGTATGTTTTGGCCAGTTCCCCTTTCTGATAAATTTCCACCTTTACTGAACGGGTTGCCATGTCAGCCACCACACTGTTAAAGTCTTTCTCCGGAACAGGAAATTTTACTTCCAACAACTTCATAGTTTCGAGTAACGTGTTAATTTTAGGCTGACTTGCCTTATACTTGTTATTCACCTTCCACTCTCCCACATTCACACGCTCCAGTGTAATTGAGAAGCCTTGCTTATCTGCCAGAAAAATTTTGTCAATAACAGCTGTATCGGCTATGGCAAAATTACGTAGCTCACTTTTGAGTGTAGAAAATTTATTCCTGTTGAGCACAAAAAAAGTAAGTGCAGTCAAGAGCACAAATAACAGTATGTATAACTTGTTTCCTTTTAAACTCATGAGGTATATTTACGTTTACGCCACCAGGCATGCCAACCGCCAAATAAAACCAGAAGCACTACCGGTATTACCATATTGATGAGTTGCCATTTCAATTTTTCACTCTTCAACTTTGCTCTGTCGAGCAGGCGAAGTTTGATTTCTTTCATTCGCACCTCAATCAATCCTGATTCGTCACATAAGTAGTCAACACAATTCACCATAAAGTTCTTGTTGCCGAAAGTTTGTTTACTATACTTATCAAAACCAAGCGGATAAACTTGTCCTTCTTTACTTATCTGATTGCGGATAATATCTCCGTCAGCAATTACAATCATGCTGTTGCTATCGGTTTTCTCTTTGTATTGCAATGCTTTTAAAGAACTGTCATTGCCTCCTTTATAACGATATTTGAATACTGATTCGAAGCCACCTTCCAACAACACGGCTACCGGCATGTTCGCTCTGTTAAACAACTCCGGATTAGGGTTCAGCCTGGCCATGTTGATGTTTACTCTGGCCGGATTACTTACCGTACGTGAATACAGGGAAGTATGCAGCAAAACCGTCTTATTCAGCTGCCGAGCACCCACTGTATCTATGGTATTGGTAAACTGCCCCCATACATAATCCAGATTTTTTACAATGGGATGATTACTGCTGGAACCCATTACCGGATAAAATAACCAGGGCAGCATTTTGGTTTGTGCGGGTGCTCCGGGAAAATTATTGAGAATAGGAATGTAGTTGCTCTGTAAATCCTGCACCAAAACCGGATTTATGCGCACTCCGTAACGAAATAACATATCATCCAGATTAAGATCATAGTTGTAGGTCATAAACTCTCCGGCTGAGTTGCGTGTGCTATCCACGTTGGCAAACAAGGCATCTATGAGCCAGATAACTTTGCCACCGTGCATGATGTATTGGTCAATTTTAAACTTATCGTATTCCGTAAAAAATGAATCGGGTTTGGCGATAATCATGCCATCAAACTCAGTAAGTTTTTCCACCGGGAAATCGTGCAGGTTGATGCGTCCCAACTCATAATACTCTGCTAATTCACGGGCAAAATCTGCCACTTCTTTCCCTTGCAATTCTCCGTTGCCGGTTAAGAAAGCTATTTTCTTTTTCTCCTCTATAGTGCATTTGCGCAACACGTTTGAAATCTGGTACTCGAGCAACTCCAGCGACTGGTTAATGGTTTGCTCAGGATCTGCACCAAACTGATTTTTGAGCAGGTTAAGCGGGTACTCTTTACCCTTGTAAGCAAAGGTAGCGCCCGGCACAATCAGCTTCTGAGACATTTCATCGTCTTGCTTTATTTGCACATTGGTAGGATACAAACCTTTCTCACCTAATTGCTGAACAATCTCATTAATCTGCTCCGTTGTTTTCCCTTCAAACGGATCAATAAATTCATATTCAATTTTACCTTCAGAAACAATGCGGTATTCATCCAAAAGTTCACGGGTAGAGTTGCGCAAGCGTTTAAATCCTGCCGGAAATTCTCCTTCCAGATAAACCTTAATGTACAATACATCATTTAGTTTGGAAGCCAAACGCTTTGAGCTGGCCGAAAGGGTATAGCGTTTTTCCTTGGTAAGGTCAACGCGAAAAAAGAGTTGCTGTGAAAGCACGTTAATGAGCACAATCACTCCCAGCGCCAGTAGTAATTTACTTGCACTGCTGCGGGTAGTCGGTATTTTTTTTTCTTTTACCATTTTCTGCCGGAGAATATCCATTTGGTAAAACCTAAAAACAGGGCAATAAAACTGAGAAAATAAATCAGATCTCTTGAATCCAATACTCCTCTGCTGATGGAGTCGTAATGTGTGTTGATACTTAAATATTCAATTACATGGTCAAACGAACCCAGCAAACGAAAATCACTGAACAGGTCAAACACAATGAAAAAGAAAAAGCACAAAAACATGCTGAGGATAAACGACACAATTTGATTTGACGTAATTACCGAAGAAAAAATACCGACAGATACAAAACAGGAGGAGAGCAAAAATAAACCCGTATATGAGCCCCATGTTGCCCCTATGTCAATATTCCCTTTGGGGGCACCCAACTGGTAAATACTGTAGAAATAAAGTAGTGTAGGCAACAAGGAAAACAATACCAGCAGAACTCCGGCAAAATATTTTCCGAGAATAATATCCCAATCTGTAAGAGGTTTGGTGCTGAGTAATTCTATGGTTCCGGCTTTTTTCTCTTCTGAAAAAGAGCGCATGGTAATAGCGGATACTAAAAAGATAAATATCCAGGGGCCCATAGAAAAAAGGGTATCCAGATTAGCATACCCGTTATCAAAAATATTCATCTCGGGCACAATCCACGTAAACATACCAATGGCAAGTAAAAACACCATGATGGTGATGTAAGCTATGAGCGAGCTTAAAAAACTATTGACTTCTTTTTTTAATACACTCCACATACTATTGCGCCCCTGTTAATTTTCTGAACACATCTTCCAATGAGGTGTCCTGCATGTTTACTGACAATAGCACCAACTGATGCTCCACCGCGAAAGCAAAAAGCTGCTCGCGAATGTCTCTATCGGCTGTTACTACTACTTTGGTATTGCCGTCTGCTTTTACCTGACGCACTCCCTGAATGCTGCGTAACAGATTAACGTTAATCGGATGTTTAAATTCAGCAGTAAAGGTAAATTCCTGTGTGGCTCTTTTTTGAAGTTCCTCTGAAGTACTGTCGGCCACCAATTTTCCTTTATTGATGATAAGCACCCTATCACACATAGCTTGCACCTCTTGCATAATGTGTGTCGACAAAATCACTGTCTTATCTTTTCCTGCCTCTTTAATGAGGTTACGTATTTCAACAATCTGGTTGGGGTCAAGTCCGGAAGTGGGTTCATCAAGTATTAAAACTTCAGGGTTATGAATCATAGCCTGAGCCAGCCCTACCCTTTGGCGGTATCCTTTCGATAATGCGCTGATTTGTTTTTTGTATTCATTTGTGAGCCCTGTGACTTCCACCATTCGCTCAACAGCCGCTTTTGTTCCCTTTCCTAACTGATGTACACCGGCCACAAATTCAAGGTACTCTTTTACGTACATGTCCAGGTACAAGGGATTGTGCTCAGGCAGGTAACCAATTCGCTTCTTCACCTCCATGGGATTTTGCTCTACGTTAAATCCACAAACGTCAATGCTGCCTGAAGTTGCCGGTAGGTAGCAGGTAATCATTTTCATGGTAGTGGATTTTCCGGCTCCGTTCGGACCCAAAAAACCTATTACTGAACCCTTACTTGCGGTGAATGAAATATCATCCACTGCCTGCTGTGTTCCGTATACTTTTACCAGATTTGATACTGTTACGCTCAATGTAGTGTTTTAATGGCCACGAAAATAATTAAAACCTGTGTATGCAAGTCAGGTATTTACCCCCAAGGGCTGCATGAGGTGTACAGTGGGTTAATCAGCTTTGAATAAACCGTATTTCAGAATGCAATAAATTGCTCTGAAACCATCTTTCCAGCCAATCTTTTTACCTTCTTCGTAAGTGCGCCCGTAATAGGAAATACCTACTTCATAAATATTTAACCCTTTGATACGGGCGATTTTATGAGTCACTTCCGGTTCAAATCCAAATCTTTTCTCTTTCAACTTGAGGCCTTGCACCACATCTGTTCTGAATAATTTATAACAGGTCTCCATATCGCTCAGGTTGAGGTTGGAGAAAATATTACTCAGAAAGGTAAGAAACTGATTACCCAGTGTGTGCCAGAAAAATAAGATACGATGAGGTTTCCCACCTGTAAAACGCGAACCATACACCACGTCAGCAAAGCCTTCGACAATGGGTTTAAGCAATTCGTTGTACTCACGGGGGTCATACTCCAAATCAGCATCCTGAATGATAACGTACTCACCGGTAGCTTTAGCAATTCCGGTGTGCAAAGCCGCTCCTTTTCCCTGGTTTACTTCATGTTTGTAATAGCTGATGGGCAAGTCTTTGTTAGCTGCCTGATAACTTAATATGGCTTCCTCTGTATTGTCTTTAGAGCAGTCATTAACAATAATCACTTCTTTCTCAATGCCGTTAAGCAATTGTACTTCTTTCACCCGATTGAGAATAAAATGGATGGTTTTTCCTTCGTTGTAGGCCGGGATAACTATGCTGAGTTTTCGGATATTCACAAGGCAAATGTATTGATTTTTCAATTAATGCGCCCTGCTCCCACAAAGCTGTTTTTAAAATAGGCTTCATCCAGACCACTGATCATCACTCCTTTGCTGCTGCTCACGTGTACAAACTTATTTTCATTGAGGTAAAGTCCCACGTGTGAAACCTTTACTGATTTAATTTTAAAAAACACCAAATCACCTTCTCTCAAATCTTTTGATTCAATTCGTTGGGTTTTGGTAAACATCTCATGCGAACTACGACCCACATCTTTGCGGTACACTTCGGCTAACACCATTTTTATAAAACAGGAGCAATCGGTACCTGATTTAGAACAGCCATTATCCTTATGCGGAACACCTATCCAATCCTGAATTAATTCATACAAAGCAATATTGGATTGTTCGTTGATGCTGACGTTGAGTTGCTTCGAGAGTTGCGCTATCTTCTTTCGTTCCGTTTTGGCGGATGTTGAAGAAACTGTTTTACGCGATTTGCAGGAGGGTAGTAAAATTACCCCGCTCAAAAAAAACAGTAGTATGTATTTGCGGAAAGGTCTCACTCCGCAAAAATATAAAAATTATACTACAGGTTTAAATTGTTCAAAGGCTTGCAAACAATTGTTGCAATAATGCAGTGAACGGCACAAAGTAGGCCCGAAAGGCGACTTGGTATCCGTATTAGTGCTGCCGCAAAACGGACAAGGAACATGTTCCAATAACTCCTGCGTTATTTCTCCGTTGTGTTTGGGCGGTGGTGCCAGACCATGTTTTTTTAAACACATCAACCCCCGTTCAGTAATTTTATTACTGTCCCAGGGTTTATCAAAGGTGGTCACCACGTGAGGTGAGGAAATACCTGCTTCTCGCAAACGGTCGGCCACCATGTTTTCCATCATTTTTATTGCCGGACAACCGGAAAATGTAGGAGTCATTTCTACATACACATCATCTTCACCACGCACTTCTATTTTGGTAATGATACCCATATCCACCATACTGAGCGTAGGAATTTCAGGATCCTTAACTACTTCGAGTATTTTCCAGATATCTTGTTCGTTGTACATGTTATTTAATTTTATTGAGCCCGTTTAAATAGGTTAAAAAAGCTTCTCGGACCTTAATAATATCAACTTCGCATTTAGCTAATCCTTGCATCTGAATCAAAAAAGGGCAAGGGTTCGTATAATCCATAGTCCCACCAACAATTTCCATCAAGTCCTTATTCTTAAAATCAGATAAGTCAATATCAACAAAACTGAAAGAGCTTACTATTTCCTCATTAATCATTAACTCTATTATCTTGTTTTTAATGTCCAACTTATATGAAAGGAAGAACGTGCTATTTGGAGGGCCAGTTTTACTTAAACGAGCATTTAGTGAAATTTCAATATTGTTTGAAGTAGTTAATGTGACTGCAATAGAATTATTTTCATGAATTAATATTGACAACTTTGAATGTCGCCTTCCTCTAACTCCCAATTGGTACAGACACTTTTCCATCTGTGGATTGTAAAGATGTGGGAGGGCTGCACCAATAATTAATATTAGCCCATCTTTTTCGATATCGATTGACTCATCAAATTTTGTAACAATGAATCCTGTATGATTTGAAATCCCTGAATGATCAATTATTTCCTGACATAAAAAATCAATTCCCTTATTTGTATTTGTTCCTTTTATATCATGCAGAAGAGGATACTTTTTAGCAAAGTCAGAATGATCTATATTGTGAAATATGGGAATTATTCGCTTGCCCGTTGTTGTTGAAATGGAAAAAATAGAGTTCAATTCTTTATTTGTCCAATCCTTTCGTAAAAATTCTGGGCTTATAATTAATAAGAATACCTTAGATTCTATTAGCCCTTGATTTATTTTCTCAACAATACTATCGCCAAGCTTAATAGAATATTCATCATAGAACGTCAGATAACCAAATTTTAGCAATCTATTGGCAAATTCACGAACAAACTCATCTTTGTCTTCGCTTGCATGACTAATAAAAAAATCAACTGTCTTTTTTCTTTCTTCTGACATACTAGTATTTTCTACCACTCCGCACCCGGGTCAATACGAAATACTTCGGCCATCTCTTCCACCAACGGATCAAGGTGCTCTGTATGGTATCCCTTGCGACCGCCCAGCTTCGGCTCCCAGGTTTTTTCTTCAGGAATTTTTAATGAAGCTTTGGCCAAAACGGGTTGGATGGTTTCGAGCCAACGTGCTTTTAATGCAGCTTCCCCTTCAAATATTTTCTCGCTGATAAGTTGCTGTTCAAATTCACTTTCTTCAAAGATGCCCAGCGCATAGTTCCATGCTTCGTTGAGGGAGGTTTGCATGCGTGCATGACTTTCTTCGGTTGCTGCTCCCAGTTTGGTTACCCAGGTGTTGGCATGAAATACATGGTACTTGAGTTCACCTTTTATTTTACGAGAAACCTTGGCCAGTGGTTCATAGCTGCTGTTGGCCAACATTTCAAAACGCAACTGATCTGCCACATCATACAAAAAATGACGTATGGTGCTAAAATCATAATCACCATTGGGCAACTCCACCAACTGACAATTGTGAAACTGATTTGCCTGCCGGGTAAAGGCTACCGTATCAGGTTCCTGTTCGCCCAGTTCATGCAAAAGTTGAAACAGAGCTTGCGATTGCCCTATTTTATCCTGAGCCATGGAAGAGAAGGCAATGTCTTCTTCCAATATAGGACCAAGTCCAGTCCACTCACTATTGCGGTGCCCGATGATAAGCAGGTCATCGGCCATTTTATATAAAAGTTCTTTAACGTGATTCATTTTTCTGACAAATTATATGGTTGTTGGATTACAAAAATCAAAAGGCCAAGTCCCTGTATTGACTAATGATTTTGAACCTCTATACTTTTTGTTCTTTTTTGTATTTATTAATTTTCTCCATCACTTTGTAGCCACCGGCCTCGCGGTATTGCTTCTCGGGAACGGTTTCAAAAATGTCCTGGTCATCGTATTCACTGGCAAAAACGTGTGCTGTTTTTACTACCCAAATATTGGCTGTAATTCCCCTGCGTCCGTATTGCTCTTTACCAAACAACAAAGCCATTTCTGGGTTTGGTGCGTGAACAATGCCAACGTGCATGTGCTGATCGCCACGTTTTTTCTGGTGAAATACTTCATACGTTTCCCAGTTGTCCATCTCTTTCAATGGCTCAATGGAATTATCAAGTTCTATTTGCTCCCTTGTAATTCGGGGGTCCAGTGATTTTATCATCTTATTAATTGTAAAATTTTCAAATTAGGAGATTACAGATTTTTTCGATTGGTGCTTACTCTGGTATTTCATACCGCTTTTAATATTTTTTGAACTATTTGTTACAAACTGTCAATGTCTTCGAATTTCTCAATCTTCATAATCTGCAATTTGTAATCATGCCAGTACTACGCCAGCGGGGTTACATATTTTTCAGTTTTGTTGATGAGTGCTTCACGTACCCAGCGTCCGCGTTCTTCGGCATTTCTGCGTACAGCCAAACGCTCTGCATTGCAGGGACCATCTCCGTTAATTACACGTTTAAACTCTTCCCAATCGGGCTCGGTGTATTCCCATTTGCCTGTTGTTTCATTCTTCTTCAGATTGGTATCTGGAACGGTTAATCCCAAGTCCCAAATTTTCGGAACATACATATTCAAAAACTGCTGACGCATATCATCGTTGGAAGCCATCTTCACTTTCCAGCGCATCAGTATTTCGGTATGATTTGAAATTTTATCACTCGGACCAAAGAAGTGCATGATGGGCGGCCACCAGCGGTTAAGCGCTTCCTGCACCATTTTACGCTGCACAGGAGTGCCTGTAGCCAATGTTACCACATTATCGTGCCCGTACTTGAGGTGAAAACTTTCTTCGGTACAAATGCGGTCGAGCGCACGGCAATATGGTCCGTAACTTCCTTTGGCATTGGCTACCTGATTTATAATTGCTCCGGCATCTATCAACCAGGCAATCACACAAGCATCGGCCCAGGTGAATGCAGGGTAATTAAATACATTAGAGTATTTTGATTTCCCGGTAATCAAATCGTTGATCATGGCCTCACGGCTTTTACCCAAAGTTTCGGCAGCACTGTATAACAATTGTGCATGGCCTACTTCATCCTGTACCTTGGCCATCAAAGCCAATTTGCGTCTGAAGCCCGGGGCACGGGTAATCCAGGTTCCTTCCGGCAGGGCTCCTATAATTTCAGAATGCGCGTGTTGCTCAATCATTCGAACCAGTTGCTTGCGGTATTCTGCGGGCATCCAATCCTTCGGTTCTATTTTTTCGCCACGAGCAATGCGGGCCTCAAATTCAGCCAGTTTAACCGGGTCTTCGCCTTCTAACATTTTAGCGGCTTTGTCATTGGGGTCTATATATGCGTTTCCGTACATATTACTTTGTTTTTATTTTTTCAGGGTTTGTAATTGATATCGGTAATCATCTTTTTGCGCAAACCACTCCATATAAAATGAGTGAGGTGTGCTGCAATTTCATCTGGGCTCATTTTGCCCTCGGCACTGTACCATTCATTCACCCAGTTTACTGAGGCAAGAATGGTGAGCACAGCAAATTTTTTATCTACGTTGTCGAATAAATCTTCTTTTTCGCCATCGTCCATTATCTGGTAAAATCCTTGCTCATAGCGGTCGCGCAGTTGTTTAAATTCAGACAAACGGGGCTCGCTCAGGTAACGCCAGTCATGTAAAAAAACGGCTGATGCATCCCTGTCATTGGTAAGTAATTTTACGTGATTCAGAATAGCCATGCGCAATTTTTCCGTGGCGTTGAAATAAATGTCGTTTACTTCATCAATGCCCTGAAGAAATTTTTCGGCCATAGTGAAACAAATGGTTTCCAGAATTTCTTCTTTTGATTTTACGTGGCTGTATAAACTTGATGCTTCAATGCCCAATGCCTGCGCAATATCGCGCACGGTGGTTACGGCATATCCTTTGTTTCTGAACAATCCGGCTGATACAGCCAAAATCTGTTCTTTACGGTTTTGTATTGCTTCAGACATAATGCTACCAAACAATTGTTAGGCAAGTTATGTTTTTGATTTTTAAGGTGCAAATAATTTTTCATTATAGCTTAATGAACTTAAATCTATATGATTGACCTGTGGATTTATCAACCATTTCAATTATGTACGCTCCCTTAGGATAAGCCTCAATATCAAATGAAAGTTTACTAGTTGTATGAGCATATAGATCTTCTGAATGAAATTTACGGCCTGCAACATCTAAAATCGTGATTTTTAGGTCAGAGTTTTTAACACAATTATAGCCTGATGCCTCAATTGTTAAATGACTATGTGTCGGATTAGGGTAGGCAAAGAAATCATTGCATTTAGTTAATAATGGGGCTGTTTCATTTCCTAAAGAAGTATTTTCCTCTTGGTAAAACTTATACTTTTTCTCAGATTTATTATGAGTTGAATCTTTCGAATCAAAATGAATTTTCACTTTACCAGAAAAATAACCCGCTATGTAAATATTTGAAATAGAGTCTTTTTCAATATAATATACCCCTTCATTACCAGCACCGCCTATTGTTCTTACCCATTTAAGAGTATTATGCTTATCATAGTTAAATAAAGCGATATCTGTACCTCCAGAACTTTTGTATTGAGTGCCATTTACGCTAAATGGCGATAAATAGCTGCTTGCTAACAACTTATTACCAAAACTATCTATTAAAATTGTTCTACCAAATTTTGAATAAATTGAATTGGTCACAGTGTTGCTTTTAAACTTCTTAACTGTGTCAATCTTTGAAAAGAAGGATACCCCCTTGATTGCAGAATAGCTCTTTGAATCAATGAGAATGGTTGAATCCAAAACACTTTTGTTATGTAAAAAGAAAAGTGTTTTAGGTTCCTTTTCAGCATATATATGAAAGGCATAGGATACACTATCTGTTTTACCTTGTTTTGCCCACACAACATTTCCACTGCTATCAAGCATTATAAACATCATTTCTTTTACTGCCAAAGTATGAAGATTGATAGTATTCTGTCCTTTTACAAAAAAGGAAATAAACAGAAAAAGGCTGATAAAAAATATCTTACGCATAAATATAGGTTTATCTAATTAATTCAAAAAATCCATTTTTAACTTTCCGGCTTTCTTCAAATGATGAATATTCACATGTAAAAAAATAGACGCCTGCCGCTGCTTCTATTCCATTGATTTTACCATCCCATGCCAATACATCTGAACAATTGTTTTGCTGAAAAACTATCTGCCCCCATCGGTTATAAACAGTGAAATTATAAATGAAATTATTTTTGCAATCAACTGTATAGGTATCATTGAATAAATCATTGTTAGGGGTGAAAACATTGGCAAAAAAGGGACTACCATAAGCCCCAAGTTCAACTTCGAAACTATCTTGGGGTATCTCAATCGAATCTTCAATCACAGAAAAAATACTCGCAATAAAATTGGGTAAACCTTCACCCGATTGAGCTGATAAAAGATCGACTTCATTATCACTAACCAAACATGCTAATCCCTTAAGGTCTGGCTTTGTTATTTTACCAATATAATTATCAGAATATTGCTTGCAAAAATAAAGTACGTTACCCGGGGCTCTCTGAATAGCGCTTATTGGACACTTAAAAGTTGAACAATTGGAATCTCTAAATAATACAGTATAATTTGATGCTATATACTCTCTTTCAAGCTTGCGTAAATCTAATTGTACCAGCCCATAACCTGCAACATATAAAAATTGATTATTGGGAGAAAACTCAATACCGTATGGATCCTGAACGCCTCTAATCGTACAAATTAACTTATGATGGCCTGTTTTGTTATTAAATGAAAATAGCTGTACAATATTATTTGAGTTGTTGGCCCAAGCTAAAAACTTTCCATTAGCACTATATTTCATATATCCCAGTACGTATGAATTTTTTGTATTAAAGCCAGTAAATGACTTAACGGGAACGCTGTCAAACCCATTGCTTGAAATTAAGTAAGAATAAAACGCTCTTTCCCCAAAATTTCTTACCGTTACCCATATAGCATTTTTATCTGAATGATGTACAGCACACATTTGCTCAGAAATTGAATCACTTATTAAACGACCCGCTTTGATAACCACAGCACTATCTGAACCTTTGGTAGTATCTATAACTGAGAGGTAAAACTTACCTGAACTAGCAGAAATGCTAAACATATAAATGTGAAGAGTATTTTCTATACTGGGAATAAAAATACACCCCTGAGTCGTTGAACTGCTGCCAAAACTAGGCAGGATCATGTTTAGCAAAACCTTATTATTTTTATCAAACAATTTATGTCCGTCAGTATAAAATAAAAGTTTCCCATTTGTGTCGCTGATGCTTGCCACACCCTCGCTGCCCGAAAATTGAGAGGATGCACTTTGAGATACCTTTTGAACATCACCAGAATTATTGAACTTGAGAACCGTATTTTGTCCAATAACCCAAGTTTGAGCATTCAGTTCTGTTAAGCCTTGACAAAAGGTCAAAGTAATTTGTATAAAAAAAAGTAAAAAGCAAATGAGGTATCTCATCTAATCTACAATAATAAACAGGTATAATCTCCCACCATATAACTTATAAGTATCAGACTTTGTTTCCCATTTAGGATTTAAACATCGACCCGGAAGTCCAAAAGCAATGTCAAACCAAGTTCTATGATAATCTTTACACGCCCATTTCCTATATCTTCTATTTATAAAAGTATTTTCATAACCCGGGCTGCAATTTTTTAAATCAAGGAAGAAATTATAATCGTCAGGCATCAACCTTCTGCCACCATACACTAAATTCCAATGAATCTCCCCATTGTAAAACCCCGAAGGGTGGAAGCCATCAAAGATATTTCCTTCCTTTACTTTTACCCATTCACCGTACTCTGCATTAAAGTATAGTTTATATTGAGTTAAGTTATATGAATTATACTCCCACTGAAGATCCTCTACACTTGATATGTATAACCCTTCTCTACCAACAACATCATACCAACTCAATGTATCTATTGGCCCCCAATTTAGTGTTGAACTAATCACCACCTTACCCAAAGTATCTTGTCCACAAGGGTTGGATACATTAGCAACAAATCTAACTGTATCACCACCGTTTATTTTGGCAAAAACCGTTTTACCGTATAGTATCTCAGAATTTTTATCGTTAGTCCAATAAACATCACCCAATGCGGTTGATGTGGCTGTTAACCTAACACCACAATTTACTAATTCTTCTATTATACTAATATTTGAAGGTGGGCCATTAAAAATTCTTACTGTATCGTATGAACTGCAATTAAATTCATCATCAACCCGAAGCACATATTTCAACACCCCATTCACCCATTGGGGTGTACAATTTCCTGAATTAAAAGTTGGATTGGCAACGTTTGCACTTGACAAGCATGTACTGGGTGACCACAAGTAAGTTTTACCCAAGCTTGGGTTATCGCCCAAATAAAGTGTACATGGATTACTTGTACAACACAAATCCTGCCCGGCTTTGCCTTCTGCCGGGCATGATATGAATACCGTTTTGGTAGTTGTTCTCCATTCTGTACAATTATCCTTAACCGCCAATGTTACTTTATAGTATTTATTGCATGCAAATTTTCTTCCATCACCTTCATACAAAGCCTTTATATCAAATAATGCAGCTGGCTTATTAAAATACATGTACCTTTCCCTAGTATCCTCTATCTCCTGTTGACTATTGTCGAGCTCAACAATATCTATGTAATGGTCTTGCTCTGCAACACTTGCACTTCCGTCTAATTGGTATGTCTCATCTGCATAACAGAAAGTTGAAGGACCGTTTAATGTAGGGGCAACTAAATCCTCTACACACAAATCAACATAACTGTACCCATCATGCCACTTAGCGGAACAATCAAGATTATACATTTCTAAAATTACTGTCTGCCCGATAAAATTTGATAGATCAACCTGATAACATTTCCATTGTTTTCCTACAGTTGGTTCTATCAATTCAACAACTATTGAATTCGGGTTATTTGCATCTGCGAAAACTTCCTTATGTTGTATAATATTACGTTTTGGCGATAGGCCTAAGTTCTTGCGCCTTAAAATAATACGAAAACCAGGTTGGTCCATGAATGAATGTTTCCCATCTTCTCCGACATAGGCATAGTGAATTTTAAACTGAGCATTCTCTGGTGTCACTGTAAATACTTTCTGCATCAAATCAACATCATTCCCTGCATCAAATATAGCACCACCCAACTTTATAGAATGGTTGCCACCTCCCAAAGGTACCAAAGGTATATGTGCCGGGAAATGCCCATCATTCCCTGTTGACATAATTTCGATATCTTTCCTCCCTTCTGTAATTGATATACCATCAGGTCGTACATTCGGCCCTGTATAGGGGTATAGTGAATGTTTGCCATTGAAGTACCTCCAACCATCAACATCAAGCCTAGCCGATTCAAACCCATCAAATATGCAACCTGCGCTTCTTTTCTGGAAAATCTTTGGAAAAGTGTCTCCTGAGTTAGATGTTATCCTGAAAATATAAGGAACAGCATAACCGTAGTTAGACCCAATAGGTAAACCTGAATTTAAGTCAAAAGAGCGGATGGTCCATACGTAATCTTGACCACTCTGCAATAAAAGGGCTGCTGCTTGCGGTAGTATACAGTTGGTTGAATCTATAAAAGAAAGATCAATAAGTGCCTCGGCTGTATCTGTAATTGTTTCATAATAACTTTTCGTAGAATCAGTGTAAGGGTAAACAATCAATTGGTATAATATAGAATTCCCTGGATTTGGCGTTAACGGATACCATTCAAATTGAATTTCTTCTGTTCTTGCAGCATAAACATACGCATTATCATATGGTCCAATTAAACCTGGGCTTTGATATGCCCCTACGTTTAATGACGTTGATACATTGTACAACATAGAAGTGTATGTACTATTGTAAACTTGAACATTTAATGTATAACTACCAGAAGGCAATTTTCTATTATCATAAATTATTGAACCCAATGAATCTGGGAAATTTAAAGAAGAGTACCGCATAAACTCTTCAGCATAAATTCTATTATTTCCAGCAGTAAGAGTATCAGAATAATTCTTGAGAATTAATGAAAAAGTATCAATAAAATTCTGATTTAATGTGTCACCTTGCTCATAAAAAAGAGTATCAAAGATGGCTGTATCTGTTTCAAATACTTTTTGACTTGAGTATGTGAGTGTAACAAAATACCTAACCACTTGTTGATTTGGCACCGAATTAATATCGACATAAATAGAGTTTTTGTGTTCAATCCATTCGTCAAAGAATGGAGACATTAAGCTATCTGAGCTTAGTGATATTGACTGTGCGAATACACCATTACTTAAGCAAAAAACAAGAATCAGATAAAATGAGACTTTTTTCATAATATTTAGGTTTATACAAAACTAATAAAAAACATCAAAAAACAACTACCCCAACACAAACACTGCCGGTTGCTTGTGCAAATCGGGCAGGTTGGTTTTCCAATTTTGTACGGTTGTGCTGCGAATAAATTGATTGGGTTGCGTGAGGTTGGCTGCTACACAAAGTTGTGTATCGGGTTGCAGGTTTTTAAGCAGGTCTTCCAGCAAAGAGTTGTTGCGGTATGGGGTTTCAATAAATAACTGCGTTTGTTTTTTAGTGAGCGCTTCTTTTTCCAATTCCTTAATGCGCCTAACACGTTCAGCCTTATCAATGGGCAGGTAACCAACAAAAGCGAAACTTTGTCCATTAAATCCGGAGGCCATTAAAGCTAACAAAAGTGAGGATGGCCCGTGCAAAGGAACTACTTCAATACCTAGTTGGTGCGCTAAAGCAACAGCCTCGGCACCGGGGTCGGCCACGCAGGGCAAACCCGCATCAGAAATAAGACCCATATCATGGCCCTGCAAAGCGTCATTCAGTAAGGTCTGTTTTTCTTCCAAAGAAGTGTGTTGGTTGAGTAGTACAAAATGCAACTCACTTTGAGGTGCAGCCAATTGCAGGTTTTTAATGAGGGCGCGCGCGGCTTTTTCGTTCTCGGCCACAAAATGAAGGAGGTGGTGCACCTGCTGTTTTACCCAGGGAGCCAGCATATCTGAAGCTCCTTCTGCACCTAATGTATTAGGAATCAGATATAATTTACCTTTTGTGGGCTGTAAGTCAGTCATGTGGCCAAATATACGGCAGTATTGATAAAAGAGTTGAATTTAAGGTGCGTCCCCCTTATTTTTGCCGTCTTACTTAAAATCAACTATGTCGATACTAGAAAGAATTCGTAACCGTTCAGGATTGTTAATCGGTTTTGTGGGAGTAGCCCTTGGCTTATTTGTAATACAGGGTTTGCTGGAAAGCAGAGGAAACTTTGGTTCAGCCGGTGCCACTGATGTGGGCGAGATAAAAGGTGAAAAAATATCTATAAAATATTTTGAAGCCCGTGTGGAAGAAAATGTAGCCAACTACAAAATCAACTCACAAACTGAAACCGTTGACAACAATACCATGGAATCACTTCGTGAGCAAACATGGAATCAATTGGTGCAGGAAGTATTAATGAACGATGCCTATGAAAAACTGGGCATTAATGTTACTACCGATGAGTTGTTTGAAATGGTTCAGGGAAAAGACCCTCACCCATCCATCAAAAGTGCTCCCATATTTGTAAACCAGCAAAACGGCCAGTTTGACCGTACCATGGTTATCAGTTTCCTCAAATCTATTTCACAAGATCCGGAAGGTGAACAAATGAAGCGTTGGTTAGCTTTTGAAGAAGGCATTCAAAAAGAACGCCTCACACAAAAATTCAACAGCCTCATTAAGGGGGGAGTTTACGTAAACTCACTTGAAGCAAAAGAGTTATTCATGTCACGCAACAAAACCGTTGACATCAAATTTGCCGGATTAAACTACGCCAGCATTGCTGATTCAACAGTGCAACTGAGCGATGATGATTTGAAAAAATACTTTGACAAAAACATCAGCAAGTACAAAAACAAAGAGCGCAGTCGTAAACTTGAGTTTGTGGTGTTTGATATTTTCCCTTCGGGTGAAGATAGTGCCAATGCACAGAAATGGGCAGAGAGCCAGGTGGAACTTTTCCGCAATTCAACCAACGACTCAGCCTTTGTTGCTTCGAACAGCGATGCTCCATACGATAGCACATTCAAGGGTCGTGGTCAATTGCCTCCTTCTGTTGAAGACTTGTTGTTTAATGCAGAAAAAGGTACAACCGTGGGTCCTGTGAGTGACAATGGTTCATTCAAAATTTACAAACTTTCTGCAGTACAAGCTGATGGTCCATTCCAAATGAAAGCCAGCCACATTCTGTTCAAAGTAGAAAATAACGATACAGCTGCTGCGGTTAAAAAAGCTAATGAGGTATTGGCTGAAATACGCAAAGGTGCCAGCTTTGAAGTTATGGCCGCACAATACGGAACTGACGGAACTGCTCAACGTGGCGGAGACTTGGGTTGGTTCCAGGAAGGCCAGATGGTAGCAGAATTTAATGATGCCGTTAAGCGCGGAAACAAAGGCGATATGTTTGTGGTAAAAACTCAGTTCGGGCCACACATTGTAAAAGTAACTGAAAACAAAAGCAACAGAAAAGTACAGGTAGTTACTGTAGAACGTAAGATTGAAGCCGGCAGCAAAACTGTTCAGGCAGCTTACAACAAAGCACAGCAGTTTGCAGCAGCCAGCCGCACTGCCGAAGACTTTGACAAAAACTCTACTGCTAATAACTACACAAAACGTTTAGCTGAGTCAATAAAAGAAAATGACCGCACTTTACCCGGTATTGAAAATTCCAGAGAAGCCGTTCGCTGGGCTTACCGTGAAGAAGCTTCTCGAGGCGATGTATCAGAAGTATTTGAAGCCGGTGATAAATTTGTTGTAGCTGTGTTAAAAGAAATGCGTGAAAAAGACAAAGCCGGTTTTGACGATGTAAAAACTCAGGTTACGCAAGACGCTACCAAAGACAAAAAAGCAGAAATCATCACAGAAAAAATTACTTCTGCTTTAGCGCAAACAAAAGATCCGGTTGCATTAGCCGTAAAATTGGGAACAGTAGCCAATGATGCCGCTAATCAAACTTTTGAAAATGCCAATATCCCATACATTGGTATGGAGCGTGGTATACTGGGTACAGCATTTGGTTTGAAAGCCAATGTATTATCAGCACCAATTAAAGGTGATAACGGTGTATACGTAATTCTGGTTACTAAAATAAATGACGTAAAGGCACCCACAGATATGAAGGTATTCAAGGATGAGTTAATTAATCCGTTAAAATCCCGTAGTGAGTTTGAGGCCTTTAATGCCATGAAAGAACTTTCTGAAGTTAAAGATAACCGTTACCGTTTTTATTAATCTCTTGGGTAGCGAAGAACATATTTTCAGTTACACCTCACACAGAACCGAGTCC
>JAGPCK010000075.1 GCA_018058135.1 Bacteroidia bacterium
CTATCTTCAATCATACGGGCATTGTCACGTATCTCTTTCTGACGTTGGCCCATTTTTACATACTGGGGATTATACCCTTGAATAGAACTCATCTGTTGCATCAGGTCTTCCTGGTCTTTGGATAATTGAATCAGATTCTCGAGCAACATTCGTAAAGCTTCATAGTTCTCTTCTTGCTCCTCCTTCTCCGATTGCTCCATATTCTGTTGCATCTTCTCAGCCATCTCTTTCATCTTTTGACCTGACTTTTTCTGCGATTCTGATGCCTTTTTATTATTCCCTTTATTCAACTGTTCTTCACTATCCTCCATGTTCTGCTCAATCTGCTGCTGTTCTTCTTTGGTATCGGGCATCTGCTCCGGTTCTTCCAGTTGTTCGTTCTTCTGTTCCAGCTTCTGAAGGTCTTTTTTCAACTCCTCAAAATTCTTTTTAATCTCCTCCTGTTTTTGTTTCAGTCCTTCAGGTGCATTTGTTTTTTCTTTGGTCTGTTCAGATAGCTTCTGTTGCTCGTCACTCAGTTTTTTGAGTTCATCTACATTCTCTTTCAGTTTCTGCTCTATCTCCAGTTTTTTGTACAGCTCCAGCATCCTATCGAGTTCTTTCTCTACTTCTTTATTGCTCAGCTCCATCTCCTCCATTTTTTGCTGTAGTGCATCTTTGTTGTTCATTTTCATCAGCTGCTCCATTTGCTGAATCATCTTTTTTATATCTTCATTAAGCACTTCGTCCCACATTTTCTGTAGTTCTTGCTGCTTCTGCATAATCTCCTCGTCCTGCTTAGAAAATTCCTGTTGCTGTTGCATCTTTTGCTCTGAAAGTTGCTCCATTGAATTAATCTTTTTCTCCAATTCCTTCTCCCGTTTTATCAACTCCTCCATCTTCTTTTTCTCTTCCCAGCTGAGTTCTTTTTTATCCAGCATTTTTTGCTGCAGGTCCTTCATCTCTTTCTGCAAGGATTTAGCTTCCTGAATTGCTTCGGCAATTTTATTCTTCAACTCTCTGCTGCTGCTTTCTGCATTCTCTTTAATTTCCTGTTTGGTAGGTGCTTTAAATAACATGGCCTGCGACCGTGTAGCCTTGCTGCCGGTTACACCATCGTTATCCCATACTTCAAAATAATATTCTACCTCATCACCCGGCTCTATGTTTAATGTGCGCACATCAAATACATGAAAAAAACTTTGCCGGTTGCCTGATTGGCGTAAAGGCACCGGATTACTTTGCACCTTTAGTTGACCATCTTTCTTCTTTAATGAATAATGCATCATGAGCTTTTTCAAGCCGTGGTCATCACTCAACTCCCCGGTGAAGTAAATGGTAGAATTTTGTATACTATCGGCACGTTGCTGTACCTGAATTACCGGATATTCATCAGGAATAACCTGCACTGCATATACCATGGAATCTCCTTTAGGCGATTCAGCGTTGGCCGTCAGGATTGCATAAGATGAACTGCGTAAAAATTTTCTGGACATTGTGAACCGATTTTTTTCAGCGGCTATTGCACTCATCACTACATCAGGAAAAGCAAGTTGCAGGGTATTAACATTGGCTGTGTTAAAACTCCAACTGATACGGGTACCAGCAGGCACGGTAAGGTCACCCGCGTTACTGAGTGTTTCATTCTTTTTACCCAAATAGGTGGGGTATTCTAAGGCTACAGAAAAATCGCGCAGGTTAGGTTTAGCCAGAACATCCAACTCGTAATTATCAGAATAAAAATCGTCCGCAAAAAATCGGAAAGTTATATCGTCCTGTGTATTGCGAAATGTATACGTAAACAAGTTTTTCTCATTGCGCTGCATTTTGAACTTTGTTCCGTTCACTTCAACAAAAACCTCTTCAGGTAATATGTTGCCACTTGTTTTTAACTGCAACTCAAAATCCTCTTGTTGCAAAACGTTCAACTCCTTATTTAATAAAACAAACTGAAAGGGTGCTTTTGGAGCAAAATAGGTATTGTAATGCACCAGCCTGTTGGAACTTTCTTTGATTATAGAAGGGGCTAAGAACAATACTGCCACAAAAGCAAGCAATGGAAGTGCGGCATAGCGGGCATATCTGTAATTCGCCTTAAGATTAATTGCACTGGTAAACGGCAAAGGTCTTAATTCAGCTGCTTTCTGGTTAATGCTGGCTTCTATCAGCTCCCTGCTTACTGAATCCTTATCCAGTTGAAGTTGCAGAACATTGAGCAGTTTGTCTTTTACTTCAGAAAAGTGATTTCCTATAATTTCCGAAGCCTGTGTATAACTGATTACCTTTCCTATGCGAAACAATCCGGTTAAAGGGATAGCAATGTATCGAATGAGCACATACACGGAGAAAGCAATAAAACTGTAAAACAAAAGCCCCCGGACAATACTGTTGAAATTACCGAAATACTCCAATACAGCTACAATTAAAAATGTAACGGTAAGCCCTGTAATCGTGTACAATACGCCTTTTATGAGCAGGTTTTTGTAATACTTGCGTATAAAATCATCCAGTTTTTGGATGAGTAAGTTATAATTCTGAGAGTTAGCGTTCACTAGATTCAATTCCCCTCAAATTTAATGCTAATCTTGTTCAGTTTATTGTGCCGAATTAAATAAAGTAAAATAAACTGTATTACCTTTCCCTTGTGCGCTTTCCACCCACAAGTCTCCACCCATTTTTACACAAATAAGTTTACATACCTGTAATCCCATACCTTCAAATACATCGTGGCCTGAGGCTGAAATATCAAAGGCTTCTACAAGCTTCTCGTCAATGCCTTCACCATTATCTCTTAAACCAACTTCAATCATTTTACTTTTCTCCCGGGCACTGAGGCGAACGGAACTGACATGTCCTCCATGTAAGATAACATTCTCCAGCAAATTCCTGAAAATGAGTTGTAATGCTCCTTTGCTTGTTTTAACCCTTATTTCCGAGTCAATATCATTTATAATGTCAATATTTCTTTTGGCAAATTCCTTTTGAACAGTTTGAATGGCATGCTCTGCAATATTCCGCAAAGGCAAGTCCGCTTCTGTGAGTATGTTCCCTGATTTATACTTAGCCCAATACAACACATTTAACAATGGTAATTCTGCTGACTTTATTACCTCTTCTGATTCATTAATGGCGTTTACTATATCCGTCTCAGAAAAAAGATTTCGTTTACCTGACAGGGCCAAAATGAGTTGATTATGCTTGCTCACCGGCTCCTGAAGCTTATTTATGATTGTTGCATAGTACTTTTTTGATTCTTGTTGCAAAAGTGAATTTTCATGCTGAAGTTTCTTGTGTTCTTCTTCTGTTTTTCTTCTGAAATTTATAGTGGCCAATAAAATAATAGTTAGCAGAACAATGAACACCAGTAAGGCAATCAGAAACTGTCTTGTTTGAGCATTCGACTGTTTCTCCATAAATTCAATGTAGTCGTTCTTATTCTGGATAACTCTGTTGAGTTTATTGTTCTGTAAAACCTGATTATTTTCTAACTGCTTTATGGTACTGTGCAACATTTCTTGTTGTAAAAGATTATTCTCATTTATAAGTAACTGCTGGTACCTGATAATCTCATCTTTCAAACCACTGCGCATCGCAATATTTGATAACAGCTGCAGTGCTTCTCGCTTTTCTGTTGATTGAGAAAATTCTACTGCTTTAGCATAAGCCTGCTTACCCTCCTCTGCTGCCTCTTTAAGTCGGTTGGATTCAAAAAGAGCATTACCTATTCTCAAGACAACGTTTACTATATGCGTATTTAAGTCATTAGTGAGAAGAATTTGTCTTGACCTTTGAAAATGAGATAGTGCTGCAGTATAATTTTTCTGCTTCAAAGCATTATCACCTTTATACATCCACGCGTATGACAGATATAAATTGTTTCCGGTTTTTGAATTTAGGGCAATGGCATCATCAAGATATTTTTCAGCGAGTTGGTATTTACGCGTTTGCGTTGCAAGCTGCCCCAAATAAGCCAGTGACTGACCTATTTTGTCCTGCTTATTTAGTTTTTTTCTGATAGCAAGGGCCTTCATAAAATACAAAGCACTGCTATCTGTTGTACCTATCTTTTCAAAAGCAAATGCGATATTGTTGTATGTGTGCGCAAGTATTTCCCTTGATGAAGCTGAGGTGTCATTTTGCACAAATGGTATGGCTTGGTTATATTGTGAAAGGGCTAATCGATATAACTCACGTTTGTGGTAAATATAACCTATGTCATTATGAGTATAAGCAACGGCACCCCAATCTCCGAGTCGGGAGTTAATGAGCAGACATTGATTGTAAACATTTACAGCGGTTCCGTAAAGGCCCAGGTCAAAATATATGTTACCCGTTTTATTGAAAATTCTTGACAACCCTTTTCGGTCTGCACACGCAATTGCGTAGCCGGTTGCTTCTTCTGCAATGCCTAGTCCTTTGTAAGGATCAACTTCCCTGTACTCATGAATAAGTGAGGTGTAAAAGAGAATGAGGTTACTATCATTCACATTAACCTTTTTGTAATGACGAATGATTCGCTCCAAACTATCAATAGTGGAAGCCGAAGCATTGAGGTGGAGTAAGAAAATAAATATGAGGCAGTTTCTTAATAACACAGGGTAAAAGTAGTAAAAATATGCTTCACCAGCTTTCAAATTCAGCAGAAAAGATATAATTTGGTTGAATGAAATTTTTCCTGTGCTTTTTTTCGTTTTTACTCTGTACTTCCAGTCCCTACGCACAAACCCCTTTTGTAAAAGTTAATACCACGCACCTAAACCCCAACGAAGTAAGTATTTTCATTTCGCCTCAACAACAAAGGCACATGGTTGCCGGAGCTAATATTAACTGGGTATACACCAGTGCTGACAGCGGAAAAACCTGGCTGGAGAAACAGGTTAATTCTCCTTTGGGCGTATGGGGCGATCCGGTAATGTTGATTGATGACTCAGCATATGTGTATTATGCTCATCTGAGCCGTACTCCTGGAAAAGAGTTTCCCGAGAACATTGACCGTATTGTTGTACAACGAAGTTCTGATAACGGAAATACCTTCAACTCCGGTATCGGTATTGGTTCAAACGGCAAACGGGCACAGGATAAGGAATGGTTGAGTTTTGATGGCTCACTAAAAAGTAAATACTATGGCAACCTCTATCTTTCGTGGACTGAGTTTGACAAATACGGAAGCAAAAATAAGGAACATCGTTCCAGAATCAGATTTGCTGCTTCTTCGGACAGGGGGCTATCATTCACTGAACCTGTTGTGGTTTCCGATTCATCCGGAGATTGTATAGATGGTGACAACACCACAGAAGGCGCCACCACCACAACAACACCTGAAGGTACCATAGCCATAGCTTGGGCCGCATTCGGTAAAATATTTTTTGACAGGTCAACCGATGGGGGGAAGTCTTTTGGAAAAGACATGATGGTAGCCGGACAATTCAACGGTTGGGATATGGACATTTCTCATATTTACCGTACCAACGGAATGCCGTTTTTAGCGAGCGATCTTTGTGCTTCATCCCCTCACAAAGGTAGAATATACCTGTGCTGGGCAGATAATAAACTGGGCGATGCGGATGTGTGGCTTATGCATTCTGATGATGCCGGCATTAATTGGAGTAGCCCTTTAAGGGTAAACCGTGATGCCGCTCAAAACGGGAAAGACCAGTTTTTGCCCCACATAACTGTTGACCCTTCATCTGGACATGTATACATAATTTATTATGACCGCAGACATTCCCCTTCATCTACTTTTATGGATACCTATCTGGCTGTGTCAAAAAACGGAGGAGAAACTTTTGAAGAATTCAGGTTAACACAATCCACACCTGCAGCGGGCAAAAAAACATTTTTTGGCGATTACATCACCGTGGCTGCGCAAAATGGCATAGTACGACCGGCATGGACAGCTGTTGGTGATTCAGGACTGGAAATACGCACAAGTATCTTCGAACAGTTTACAGCAACTTCTTTTAATACGCCACATATTTCTAACCCTTTTATCAATCAAGAAAATAGAGATATGCAAATTCATGTATCAGTGGGCAGAAAAAGTAAAGCCGTAGTTCAGCTAATCATCAACCATATTCCTCACCCCCCTGTTGAAGTGAACAGTGAAGATGAGATATACATCAAAAAGGCTGAGTCGGGTGAGTACCTTATACGCTTGATGACACCACAAAGGCAACTTATGGTTGAAAAAAAATTCACCATTAGCCCGTGATTACAATGCATCTAATGCCTCAGCCAACTCCCTGTCTTTATCCGTAACGGTGTTTCCTGCATCATGTGTGCGTAAAATCACATGTACTTTATTGTAAACATTTGTCCACTCGGGATGATGATTCATCTTCTCGATAATAAACGCAGCTTTTACCATCCATGAGATAGCCTCAGCGAAAGAGTTAAACTTAAATGTTTTACTAAGTTGACTGTTTTCTTCTGTCCAATTCATTTTTAATGCATTAAAACATGTTCAAGATTTCTCAGTTATTCCAATTTTTATTGATTTTAATAAAAATAACACGGCTGGAATACGCTGAAATAAAAAAAGCCGGTTGATGTAACAACCGGCTTCAAAAATAAGGAAGTTTTTACTTATTGAACCACGAAACGCTGACGGGCTGTCGAGCCGTTGCTTAAACTGGCATCAATAAAATATACGCCTTTAGTTAATTGCGTTGCATCAACAACATATTTGTTGCTGTTAATACTTTGAGCATTTATTACAGTTCTTCCTGCAATATCAATTACACGAAGAGAGGCAATATTTCCGCTACCGGTAAACTGTATATTCACAATTGATGAAGCAGGGTTAGGGTATACGCTCAGGTATTTGTTCATGTCAACTTCTTTGATGCTAGTGTACAACTGAGCCAGATCAAACTGAACTACAATACGTGGGGTAACAAATCCAACAATGGTATCAATGTATGCTTTGGCTTTTACATCAGTCATAGAAGGATTGGTGAGCATAGAAAGAGAATCGGCAATACGACCGGCACCAGCAGAAGGGAGATTAATGCTTTGCATAATGGTGCGGTTCCACCATTCCCAAGGTGCTGATTCAGGAGTTGCAGTATAAAAAGGATATAAGTTGTTGTTAGTAGATAGTGTTGCTGCTTTAACACTGAAAGGATCGTGATAAGCTCTGCTGTTAATTTTGTTGTTTACACCAACTGAATTTGCCTTAACAACAACATCACGTGCACCTGATGCACTTGGAACAACTGTAATACCTGTTGTGGGAACAATAACGTTTCCAGTAGTGTATGGGGCAAACGGATCATTTACACTGTGAAGACCAACAATTGGAACACCACCCGCTTCTAACCAGTTCAAATCACCCATGGCTCCTCCACAAGTGAAAATCATGTGGATGTTGCTTGAAACGTTAGAATCTCCACTGTAGTTAAAGAATGGAATTCCGCCTCTGCCTAGCCAATCTCCTAAGGTATCAACACTCACCATTGGCGAGAAGTCTCCTCTTTGAAATTTAAGGTTAGATTCAATTTCGGCTCTTTTATCAACAGTAGCCACACCGTACGCAATATATGACCCTGTGCCAAATCCACCTAAAATAATTTTAGAAGTATCTGCTTTGTATACCGAAGCGTTGCTTCTAACAAAACGAACACAGTTACGTGCATCCTGTATACCACGGTAAGTTGCTTTTAATAACTGCTCAGTAGCTTCAGCCTGATTAGTAGTAGTAGGATTCCATCCTAAACGGTAATTCATTGCAAAAACAAGATAGCCTTTTTTAGCAAAACGCATGGCTGTTTCTACTACGTTACTGTCTTTATTGTTTCCGGTAGTTTGTTTGTTAGCAATTGCAGGCAAATAACTTCCTGTGTGCAACAGAATGATAACCGGACGCATGGTTGCTGTATCACCAGTTGGCTCATACATGTCACACATTAATGGAGCAGTAACAATAGGTGGATTATTTGGGGGAATAAGATTAATCGTGCGATTAGAATCATACATGATACTATTTACACGAGTAACCGCAGGAAACACGTCATCAAAATATCTGATTTGTGCAAATCCTGAAATGCTTAAACACGTTAAAACGGTTAGCACTAAAAATGGTAAAAATCTTTTGGTCATATGTTGAATTTTAATTTAAATTTATTGGCTAATTAACAAAAAAATAACTTACCAAACAATGTTATTTCCACTTGTCTAATTCGAATAATACGGAGCAATAAACCAGCCTGCCAACTAAAGGTCCTCCGTATACTTGAAAAACCTTATTATCGAGCAGGTTATTGGCCCCTAACTTAATTGTGGCGTACCAGGCAGGAATTCTTTTATTAATTTGTGCGTCAACCATACCATAGGCCGGAACAAAGCCTGTAAACTGGGGCGAACCCTCAAATTCGAATCCTTCCTGCCATTTATAATTGATATTGTATCCCCAATGACGTATTCGTACGTTGCCCAATCGGCTATTAATTTCCCTGCCGTTAAAACCTACATTGTATTTGTGAACAGGTGTGTTGAATGCCGGAATCAAAGAATCTCTGGAACCCTGCATATTCAATTCATTGAAGGAATAATTGCCACTGAAATTAAAGAAGTCTTTGATAAACCAGGTAATTCCAACTGTAGCACCCTGTGTGGTTACCTCATCCTTGGAATTAGATGTAACGCGATAAAACTGAACACTTTTAACGAGTATATCTGTAGAAGGCCAATCTACCCGGGCACCTATTATGTATCCTAAAAAGTTGGTGTATGAACTGTGGTAATAACTCACATCAAAAAATAACCTCTCTTTTATTGCGGTACGGTAACCAAATTCGATGGTTCTTACTTGCTCTGGCTTTACCTTATCTACATTGAAATATTTCAGGTTCTGCCTGCCGTTATTAAACGCGTCAATCAATGAGCCATAGGTAACCAAACTATCAAAACCATTCAAATTACCCAACAATGTGGCCCGCCCAACATTAAGGTTAATGTATTGGTCTGTTAAGGTAGGGTTACGTAAAGCTGAGGATAATGAAACCCTTAATACATGTTGCTTATGAGTGAAAACCGCGGTAGCGGCCGGAGACCACAACAGATTAAAGTTTTGGTTTTTGTCTAATCGGTTAGTAAAGCTTACTTTAAGTTTATCTTTTATCAGTTTACGTTCAACACCCAAGTATGCTCCTACTTCACTATTGGTTATTCGCTGATTAGCTGCTGTATCAAGGAAAATTGTTCCTCTTGAATTTGGTTTATACAAACGAAAGTTAGCTCCGGAAATAAAATCAAAACGGCTCCATTTAAAACGATACTCACCTACTATATGGTACAATGCTGAACGGTCAAACAAACGTGAGCCACCTTGACGGTTAGTGCGTGTAGTAACAGCATTAAACGCTGAATCAAACCTTTCCGTACCAGGCTCTAAGCGATCATAAGTAGTGCCTATTCCATTCCCGCTGTTAGCAAACTGACGCCCTTTAGAGTGGTACATGACTAAAGAATCTTTATTTACTGTTCTCCAATAATTTTCGATGTAGTTTATGCGTTGCCCGTTTGCCGCAGGAATAGTATCTAACTGCAAACCATTGCCACCTATGTTTTCGCCATACCAGGTTATTAAACGATTACCCAAACTTTGAGTGAGATAATTGTTGTAATCTTTCCCCCAGTCCAAATCAGACTTTGCAGAGTTTTGTAAAATAAGAGCTGTAGCATAAGCATCATAACTATCACCGGCATCTTCATGGGTAGCATAGGCTCTGATAAAATACCTGCCCTCTTTTCGTACTTCAAGTCTGTTCTGAAAAAATAAAATATTCTTCAGGCTAAAACGATTGTCGCCCTGATACACTGTAGTGCCTGTACCAAAATTATTGGAATAAATAATCTCATTGTCCTTTTTGAACTTGTAATGGAATGCTGCGCCCAGCTTAAGGTTATGAGAATTATAATCAACTAAGTCTTTCTCTTTATACCCATCACGCAAATAGTAACCTTGGCCTGCGCTGGGCACATTGGTTAGTGGCGTATAAAATATTCTACTGTAATATTCATCTCCATAACGGTTTACAGCATCGTAACCTCCGGGGTTATCTTTTCCTGCCGGAGATTGTTCTGTAACGTTGTAATTGGTAGCGTTCCAATCATCGGCACGCATATAAAAAAAGTTGAACTTATAGGCAAAACGCTCTTCTTCTTTTTTATTCTTAAACTTCTGTGCCCAACGCACAGAGGTCTCTAGCAAACTTCTTTCACCCACCTTAACCTGTGCGCTTAACCCAGGAAATAAAAACGGACTTTTTGTTTGCATACTGATAACTCCATTAAACGCATTTGGTCCGTAGTACGCAGAACTTGCACCTACTACTAAATCCACTTTTTGTATATCCAGTTCAGA
>JAGPCK010000030.1 GCA_018058135.1 Bacteroidia bacterium
CGAAGCGAAGAACGCCACTGATTGCACAGATTGCACAAATTAGCTCACGGTCTATTTACTCTCCTCCACATAAACACTTACACACCTAAACACTCACAAAGCACTTCATTAAACATTAAGAATTAAGAATTCAAAATTAAGCGAAGCATTCGCTTAAAAGGTGTAATTTTGCCACTCAATTTTCACAATATGAAATTCGGTGTAGTTATTTTTCCGGGCTCCAACTGCGATCAGGATGCCATCAACGTGTTACAGGAATATTCCAACCAAACGGTAGAGAAGCTTTGGCATAAGGATACTGATTTGAAAGGATGCGATTTTATTCTGCTGCCGGGCGGTTTTTCTTACGGTGACTACCTGCGCTCAGGCGCTATTGCCCAACTTTCGCCCATTATGCAAAGTGTAAAAGAGTTTGCCAAAAATGGCGGCTATGTGATGGGAATTTGCAACGGATTTCAGATTTTGTGCGAGGCCGGTTTATTGCCCGGAGCCTTGTTGCGTAATGACCATACCAAATTTTTGTGCAGCAACGTGTACCTCAAATGCGAGAACACGGATTTGTTGATTACCCGAAACATTGATGCTTCCAAAGCCCTTAAAATTCCTATTGCCCACGGTGAGGGCCGTTTTTATGCGGATGAGGCCACCATCAAACAAATTACCGACAACAACCAGGTGATGTTCCGCTATTGCGATGCTGAGGGCAATGTAACGCCTGAGGCCAACCCCAACGGGTCTTTGCACAACATTGCGGGTATTTGCAACGAAGGCCGCAACGTGTTTGGCATGATGCCTCACCCCGAGCGGGCCGCTTCTGAGCTGCTCTTCAATACCGATGGCGTAGCCCTTTTCGAAAGTATTGTAGCTTAAGGTTTTCTTGTCATTTTTCCCGTTAAATGAGGGAAAAAATTATCTTTGCCGCACTTATGACAGAGAGAAGAGTTAGAGTGCGTTTTGCGCCCAGCCCCACCGGCCCCTTACACATTGGTGGCGTACGTACTGCACTATACAATTATTTATTTGCCCGCAAAAACGGGGGCGACTTTGTACTGCGCATTGAAGACACCGACCAAAGCCGCTTTGTGCCCGGTGCTGAACAATACATTATTGAATCACTCAAATGGTTGGGCATTGAACCCAATGAAGGCATAGGATTTGGTGACGGTTCCCACGCTCCTTACCGCCAAAGCGACCGTAAAGCAGAAGGTACTTATGCTAAATATGCCGAGCAACTACTGGCCTCGGGCCATGCCTACTACGCCTTTGATACTCCGGAAGAACTGGAAGCCATGCGCGAGCGGTTAAAAGCCTCCAACATTGGTGCACAGTACGACAGCATTACCCGCATGGCCATGAAAAATTCCCTTACCTTGTCGGAAGATGAGGTAAAGCGCAGAATTGAAGCGGGCGAGCCGTATGTTATCCGTATAAAGTTGCCTAAGAAAGAAGAAGTAAAATTCCATGACATGATACGCGGATGGGTAAGTGTGAGCACCTCGCAAATGGACGACAAAGTGTTGTTCAAAAGTGACGGTATGCCCACCTACCATTTGGCCAACGTAGTAGATGATTATATGATGGAAACCTCTCACGTTATTCGTGGGGAAGAGTGGTTACCCTCGGCTCCGCTGCACGTGTTGCTGTACCGTTACCTGGGTTGGGAAGAAGTAATGCCGCAATTTGCGCACTTACCGCTTTTATTAAAACCTGAAGGCAACGGAAAATTAAGCAAACGAGATGGCGACCGTTTAGGTTTCCCCGTGTTTCCGTTGGAATGGAAAGATCCGGCTTCGGGCGAGGTATCGAGTGGTTACCGCGAAACAGGTTATTTCCCTGAAGCGGTGGTGAACATGCTGGCCCTGTTGGGCTGGAATGCCGGCAACAACCAGGAAATGTTCAGCAAAGAGGAGTTGATTAACTCCTTTAGCATTGAGCGCGTAAGTAAACACGGAGCCAAGTTTGACCAAAACAAAGCCAAGTGGTTCAATCAACAGTACCTGCGTTTGCTACCTGATGCCATGATTGCTGAAAGGTTAAAACCTGTACTAACCGCTAACGGAGTTACTGCAGAAGATACTTACATCGAACAAGTGTGTGCGCTGATGAAAGAGAAAGTAACCTTCCCTAAAGACGTATGGGAAATGGGCAGCTACTTTTTTGTGGAGCCCGCCACCTTTGATACCGAAGTAGCTAAAAAACGCTGGAAAGAAACTACCCCGGCTTTTATACTGGCCTTAAAAGATGCGTATGCGACCTGCGATAATTTAACAGCTGCTGAAGCCGAGCGTTTGTTCAATGAAGTATTGGCTGCGCAAGGTTTACAAAGTAAAGACGTGTTGCAGGTATTCCGCCTCAGTATTTCAGGTGTGGGTGCAGGGGCACCTATTTTTGAAACGGTGGAATTACTGGGCAAGGAACGGGTAACCCAACGCATGCAACGAGCAGTTAACGAAATAAACATATGAGTTCAAAAGCCCTGTTATTTTTTACACTGCTGTGCACGGGTCTATTGTCCTCGTGTATGCTGGCCACATTTGACCGCACACCTGGCGAACGATTAGCCGAAGTGCCTGCAGAGTTTCAGGGTGTATACAAACAAATTCCTTCTGCAAAATACAAGGCTGATATGGAAGACTCCACCCGCCTTGTTTTGGGCAACAACTGGTGGGAGTTAAAACGAATTGATAGTACAGAGCGCTACTACATGGGCGATTCCATTGTGTTGAGCAAAACGGACAACTATTATTTTATCTCTGTCAAAAATTACAACCGTAAATACTGGTACGTTTTTATTGCTGAAAAAAGTGCACCTGATAAAATAGTGTTGCGCCCTGTGTTACCCAAAGTGGGGTGCTATAAGATTAAAAGACGATTGACTGTGTTGAAGAATACCGGAGAAGATGTGGTGTACCAAATGGATGAGGCAGCACTCATTCGCTATTACCGCAAAGCCATTCGTAAAAAACCCGGGTTTGAATTAATTAAAGAAAAATAAATGAAACGACCCATACGTGTATTAGTGGCCAAAGTAGGACTTGACGGGCACGACCGCGGAGCCAAAGTAATTGCTACCGCCCTGCGCGATGCCGGCATGGAAGTAATTTACACCGGCCTGCGCCAAACACCTGAAATGGTAGTGAACACTGCCCTGCAGGAAGACGTGGATGCCATAGGCATAAGCATACTCTCCGGAGCACACAACACCGTGTTTCCGAAAGTGCTGGAGCTGATGAAAGCAAAAGGATTAACGGATGTATTGCTAACCGGTGGCGGCATTATACCGGATAACGACTTGCAGGCACTGATGACCTCAGGCGTAGGAAAACTTTTCCCTCCGGGTACCAACACGGGCGACATTGCCGGTTACATACAAGAGTGGGTAGCTGCTCACCGTAATTTTTAATTTTTTTTGATTCTGGTAAAAAACAATTCCCATGTACAACAACATTGTTACTGAAATAAAAAACAACATCTGCTACATTACCATCAACCGCGAGAGCAAGATGAATGCCCTCAACATTGAAACCCTGGCAGAAATTAAAACAGCCGTTGAAAGCATTTACACCAATGCTGACGTAAAAGGCGTGATACTTACCGGGGCCGGACAAAAAGCTTTTGCAGCCGGTGCTGATATTGCTGAGTTTGCCAACTTTACCGTAGAACAAGGTGCACGTATGAGTGCCGATGGACATGCCGTAATGAATGCCATTGAAAACTGCCCCAAGCCGGTAATTGCAGCCGTAAACGGTTTTGCTTTAGGGGGAGGTTGCGAACTTGCCATGTGTTGCCACATGCGCATTGCTGCAGAGAATGCCAAGTTTGGACAGCCTGAAGTAAACCTGGGCATTATACCGGGTTACGCGGGTACACAACGTTTGCCCCAGTTAATTGGCAAAGGCCGTGCACTGGAACTGTTGATGACAGGTGATGCCATTAATGCAGCAGAGGCGCACCGTTTAGGCTTGGTTAACCACGTGGTTGCCCCTGAACAATTGTTGCCCAAATGCGAAGAGATACTGAGTAAAATTGCAGGCAAGGCACCCTTGGCTATTGCGAGCATTATTGAGTGTGTAAACACCTCGTTTAACAAAACCAAAGACGGGAACCAACTGGAGATAACTGAATTTGGCAACTTCTTCGCAACGGAAGACTTTAAAGAAGGCACCACCGCTTTTTTAGGCAAACGCAAAGCAGAGTTTAAAGGAAAATAAGAACACCCCATACTTTTTGAAAGCCACCCCGAAACGGGTGGCTTTTTTATTGTATCGCTTGGCGAAATACTAAAACTTGTTATCTTGCAGTTGAAAAATGTATCTGTATGATAGCTGAACCTAACTACTTCTTCTGTTTTAATTATAACGCAATCGCATCTCCACATAAAGACTTATGGATAGAATGCTATTTTACAAATCGAAACAAAGGCTCGCATATATAATAGAACTAAAGTTTGATTAATAACAAATAATTATGGTAGAAGAGCATCCTGTTTTCATAGCTCCTGAAAATATTGAAATAAAGGTTTGGAGATATATGGATTTTACAAAAATGATTTCACTAATTGACACACGTAGACTTTTTTTTACAAGAGCTGATCTTTTTAGCGATCCATTTGAGGGTTCTTATCCTAAGATAAATGTTGAAGCAAGAAATTTTGTGCCACAAGAAATTCCTGAAGAAGAAAGTGAAAATTATTTAGAGGCGATGAAAAAAATGGGTAATACAAACAAGCATTGGCCACGATATACAGCTATAAGCTGTTGGCATATGAATGAATACGAGTCAGCTGCAATGTGGAGTCTTTATCTTAAAAGTGATGAAGGAATTGCTGTCCAGTCAACTTATAAAAAATTAAAGAAAAGCATTATAGATGATAATAAAGTATACCTTGGAATAGTAAAGTATATTGACTACGAGAAGGACTACATTGACGCTGGAAATTTGTTTGGGCCTTTTGTTCACAAAAGAAAAAGCTTTGAACATGAAAGAGAATTAAGAGGCGTTCTAATGAAATGGCCAAAATCTACAAATGGCATTGATTTTCAAGAGGAAACAATAGCTGGAGGGGTTCCCATTAAAGTTGATATAGAAGAGTTGATAGAGAAAATTTATGTCGCCCCTAACGCTCCGAGATGGTTTGTAGATTTAGTAAAAACTGCAATAAAAAGATACGGATATAACATAGAAGTAATTCATTCAGAATTGAGCAACGCTCCGATGTTTTAAAAAACTTCACATAACATGGGTTCTGCGTTAGTGGAACGGTAGTGGGAAAAGAAACATTTGAGCAATTAACAAACGATATATAAATTTATGGGACTATTTGATTTTTTAAAGAAAAAAGAGTTTGAAGAAATCAAACAACTCAAATTACAACTTGAGAGATACAAACCTATTACCGACATTGAAGTGGAGGTTGAAAATCAGAAAAAGAGTTTGGAGAAAATGATTAGTTCAAAAAACACTGAAATAAAAGCCATTGAGACAGAGTTCGATAAACTAAATATTAACTACCAAAGTGCATTAGATACCTATAAAAATCTTCGTAAAGAAGTAAGTGTTTTTGAAAGCAAATTAGACCTAATTGAATTTGGGATATATGAACCTGTCTATGACTTTGAAAGGTCAGACGATTACAGAGAAGAACAAAACAAAATTATTCAAATTCAAAAAGAAATGATCTCAGCTGACACAGCTGCAATCTGTAACACAAGCTGGACAGTAGAGGGTAGCGAAGCAAAAGGGAGAGCGGTCGTGAAGGTATACAAAAAACTAATGTTGAGAGCATTTAATGGTGAATCTGACGTCTTAATTTCTAAGGTGAAGTGGAATAATGTGAACCAGATGAAAGAACGGATGCAAAAATTATTTGATGCTATAAATAAATTAGGTCAGGGATTTCAGGTATTTATAAACAGACAATATTTTGACTTAAAACTTAAGGAACTTATTCTGGAATATGAGTACCAATTAAAAAGACAGCAGGAAAAAGAGGAAATGCGAGCAATTCAGGAAGAATTAAGGGAGGAGGAAAAAGCAAAAAGAGAGTTTGAACAAGCTCAACGGGAGGCCGAAAAAGAAGAAGCTGCCTATCAAAAGGCATTGGATAAAGCGAGAAAAGAATATGAAGTTTCGACTGGTGAAAAACATGATAAACTTCAAGCCCAGATTGAAAAATTAGAGCAAGAACTTAAAGAATCACAGGAGAAAAAAGAACGTGCCTTATCAATGGCTCAACAGACGAAGAGAGGGCACGTTTATATAATTTCTAATATCGGTTCATTCGGGGAAAATGTATACAAAATTGGTATGACAAGACGATTAGAGCCTGTAGACAGAATCAAAGAGTTGGGTGATGCGTCTGTTCCTTTTCAATTTGATATTCACGCAATGATTTATTCAGATGAAGCTCCTGCACTTGAAAACGAGTTACACAAAGCATTTACTAACAAAAAAGTTAATATGTTGAATTATCGAAAGGAGTTTTTCAACGTAACACTAGACGAAATAGAACAAAAAGTAAAAGAAATTGGGCTTGATGCTGAATTCTCAAAACTACCAGAAGCAATGGAGTATAGAGAAACATTAGCAATTATTGAGAAACTTAATTCACAGGTGAAACCTAAGACAGTTGACGAAATAATTGCAGAAGAATTTCCAAGTAGCTTGGCGAGACAATGAGTACCTCTTCTGATAGCGGACTGAACCTCAGAAATAATGTGGCTCATTGTTTTTACGACTATTAGGAATACCATCCTGACCAAATGTTTTTATTATTAGCAGCATTGCTTCGACTTGCAAAATATGATTATACAAACAAGACAAAAAAGCCCAGCAGCTAAAAGGCGCAAGCAGGTATGACGACCTGATAAATAAAGAATAAACAAAATCGAATATGAAAATACTAGTAAATAAAATCTTGATTATTGTATCAATTATGTCATGTTCTTGCAATTTAACGACAGACCGAGAACAAAAAACAGAAAAAACAATAGAAGATATAGAAAACCTTCAAGGGGCTGCCAAAATTGAAAAGCAGAATTCATCAATAACTGACAATGGATTCCTTGGTTCATTTAAGTTAAATCAGGAAGGACAGGTAATCGACTATTTTGTTACAATAACTAAGGTTATTGACAACGATAAAATGAAAGATGAATATATAAAGCCTGATCAAGGAAATAAATACATTACAATTGAAGTAATTTTTAGAAACCCGAAAAATTCAAACATTCAAATCACGCCAAACCCTTGGTTCTTTAAGCTAATGGACGAAATGGGTGAAACATACGATATTGCTTCAGCAGCTCAACAACCTAACAATATAATAAATTCAGGTGCAATAAATCCGGACAGGCAAGCTAAAGGGACAGTTACTTTTGAAGTACCAAGCGAATTTAAGCCCTATGTAATAAAATTTAATCCATTCAATGAACAAGGTGTGTTTTTAAAAGAGAATATTGAGTTTCTATTGAATTAACATGAAGCACCAACCAAGAAGCAAGAAGTAAACAATGGGCAGAAAAGCATTAATAAATAATCCCTTCCTAATCGTAGGTTCCTGCCTACGATTTTACTTTTATGTAGCTTGTAGCTACAAGAGCACCGGACCTTATTAAAACGCACTGTACGCGCAACCCTCTATCTGTAGCTTGGATTTATGCATCATTTCAAACATTAATGTTAAATAAATCGACCTGAATTTAAAATTAAATGAGATATTTTAACACTGAGAGATTAGGGGTACTTGCGACTGATAAAATAGTTACAAAGGATATTGGATGGATTTTTAGAGAGCAGCCAATATGTGATGTGGGTATTGATGCTATAATTGAGCAAGTAGAAAATAATAATCCGAAAGGGAAATTTATTGCATTGCAGATAAAATCAGGAGAGGGAAATTTTCATGTTTCTAAAAATAAATTAACATATTATGCCTCAAATATACACTACGACTATTGGCTAAATTTAAATATTCCTGTTTTATTGATTGCTCATTTACCCATTAAAGAAGAAACATATTGGACTGTTATAGATGAAAGCACCCTAAAAAAGACTGAAAACAAATGGAAGATAGAACTTTCAACAAAAAGCAAATTCAATGTAGATTCAAAGCAGCAGTTGATTCAAATTCTTGCCTATCAGAAGAAAAAGCGTTATGATTATTACAAGACTCTGTTTGATGACAAAATTGCTCAATACAATTTATTTGAAGATAGTATTGATGATCTCTACACAGATAAGAATAGTCATGGAGATTTTCGTTTTCTTAGTAAACTAAACACAAAGAAATTGGCTACGAAAGTGGCCAGAGCTGTAGGAAAAATCAAAGGCGAGAGAAGCGAAATTTTAATCATTCATGATAATAACATGGGCGAAGCAATTTATAGTCTTACGGTTGAAAAAGATAAAAATATATATATTCTTATCAATGGCAACCTAAATAGTTGCTGGAGAAATTTCTCAATAATCCGCTCGCTATTTGAGATATATTTTAATCTGGGGGAAATATCTCGTACAAAAGAGAAAGAAGCAAACTATTTAGCCGCTTTAGAAAAAGCATATGAGAAAAATATTGAGTTAGATGTATTCTTTAAAAATACCGTAAGTATTATTGTAGCTCCTAAGGATCGAAAGTTAGTTTATGAAATTGGTCGCACATTAATTGACGACCCAAATAGACCATTTACTAATTATGACCTTGCTAAATCTTACCAAGTCCCTGAATTTATTATCAAATTTTACCGGGAAAAAATTGAAAAAACCATTTTCTGATAATCTCAGCACACTAAACTTTCGACAACATTATTACAAATTAAATAGTGGGAAGGTACCACGTACCGCTAACAGCACGCTTGTGCAATGCGGGCTGACAAGGTAAATTGAGTTTTGGTATTTCTAATTATATTTGTGCTTGCAGACAATGAATTGCTTCTAAATCCCGCACTGCACAAGCCTGCAAAACGTTATAGGGCATTTTAAAAGACAACAACAACTTGACAACAAAACAAGAATATAGACAATTTTTAAACGACAATTTCAAAGGACTAAGACTTCGGAAACCTTTGTTTTATAGTTGGGACTTCGGACTTCGTTTTGACCTGCAAACGGGAGAAACTTCTAATTCGAGCAGACAAATTTTGGACGGGGAAGGAAATGTTATTCCACACGTTGGTGACACCGACACTGATGAATACTTTCAAGAAGTTACAAAGCGAGCTTCGACAATTTTTAAAACTGCATTTGACAATTCTGACAAAGTATTTTTGGTTTTTATGGACTATAAATACAAACGGAGAAAAATCAAATTTTCAAGTTTTACATTTAAGCAAGTTGACAATCTCAAAAAGTTTGAAATTAGCTTTTCAAAAGAGAAACAACTTTATGAGCCAGGCGACAAATTTGACATAAGAAATGTTGCAATTATTAAATTAACTGCTGACAGAATAAACTATAAGAATATTCTAACCGCAATCGGACACTCAGACTTTCCGCCAAGACAACCAAGACTTGATAACAATGGATTTTTAACAAGCAAAGAAATTTACTTTATAAACATTGACAAGAAACTTATTTTTCATATGTATGACGACCGGGGACTTGACCTTATATCGACCGACAAAGAAACACTTAGACCAATTTATAAGAAACACAATGATTGGATACTTGATTATGACAGAAAACAGATTGACAAACAGTTCGAGTAGAAAAACGCCCTCCTGCCTACGATTTACTTTTATGTAGCTTGTAGCTACAAGAGCAGCTAACCTTATTAAAACGCACAGAAGAAAACAGCGCTATAACCATTCAAATTAACTTGCTTTTGCCGCTTTTTATTGGCAATTTTACGGAGCAAAGTTGCTTTTCAAATGAGAACCCTTGAATCAACAATAGATAATCTTTACAATACTTTTAGTAAATATACAACTGAAGGTATGCATCATTGTAACTGTGGTTGCATTAAAGAAGAAAATCTAATAAAACTTCACTCAAAACCACTTCGGCAACTAGAAGAAGATGACCTTATTTCTTATCATGGAAGTGCATTATATACTTGGGGTGATGTGCAACATTACAAGCACTACCTTCCAAGAATTTGTGAATTAGTATCAAAGCACGAAGATTTTAGATTTATTGGTATTGACGAGTTGCACGCCAAACTAGATTATGCAAAATGGACTGAATGGCCAATAAATGAACAGCGGGCGATTAAGGATTTTGTGATTGAAAATTGGGTTGACCTTATAAACAATAACCATCCAAATATCAGAGACAATCAGCTTGCTGATTACGCAAAATTCTTCGACATAGAGACGTTAATCAGCTTATGGAAAGTAAATTCAAGCAATTTTGCCCTTAGAAATTTCGTCTACTTCTTTTATTATCATGGAACTCAAATTCTAAACGATGGACTTAAGATTGAAAACAAAGTTTTAGGAAAAGAATTTATTCAATTTTTTGAATCAGGTGATATACTAAAAAAATTAGAGTCAAATTTTTTTGAAAATGAAAAAGCTGACTCAGAATATGCTGATAAAATTTCAATAGTGCTCCAAATGATTGAACAAGAGCAAAAAATTAAAAACAGCAGGTAATCGAATAGACGCCACCGGACTTTACTAATTCCTCCCTTCCTAATCGTAGGCTCCTGCCTACGATTTACTTTTATGTAGCTTGTAGCTACAAGAGCAGCTAACCTTATTAAAACACACTGTTCGCGAAACTCTTTAAGCATCCAAAATCACTTGCTTTTGCCGCTTTTTATTTGCAATTTTACGGAGCAAAGTGGGGAAGTTTTATCTATTGAAATTAGCGATTACCCATACACACTATCGCAACTATGAATGAATAACAAATCTGAAAAACTATGAAACATGTGACATTTTTTTTTATGGCACTCACCGCGGTATGTGTACACGCGCAAGATAAGCCCAAAGCAACTTCGGAAACAGGTTTCAGAAAAGTTCAAATAGGCATTAATTTTTCTCCAGACCTTTGTTACCGCACACTTAAAAACAAGAGTCTAAGTATATCAAATGATCTTCTTATCAATTTAAGAAATGACATGGAGACCACAAAGCTTGGTTATACTACCGGATTAAATGTTTGTTTTAACATTAATAAATCTATCGGTTTGGAGACGGGTATTCAATATTCCAACAAAGGTTATCAGACAAAAATGAGGGATTTAAAATATACCCTACCTGAGCCCGATCTACCTTACAAAGCAAAAAGAAGGTATAACTTTCATTATATTGACATTCCTGTAAAAGCCAACTTCACCTTCGGCAAAAAGAAGGTTCGGTTTTTTACAAGTGCCGGTATAACAACAAACATTTTTCTTCAGGAAACACAAACACTTGTTTTAGTTTACACAGACCGTACAAGCCGGGAAACCAACCCTACAAATTACAAATTCAATAGAATAAATATATCACCAACAATAAGTGCCGGCATTGACTACAAAATAAACGACAGAACAAATTTGAGGGTTGAACCTACTTTCAGGTACGGAGTATTGAAAATAATTGATGAATCCCTAACCGAATACATATATAGTGGCGGACTTAATATTGGTTATTATTACGGATTGTAATGGTTGTTTGCTATAGCATGTACTTCAATCCCAACCTGATTTCTTAGTAATAAGTAAACAATGGATAATACAAGAGTTTTTAAAATGACGTTTGCCAGTGTGTATCCCCTGTACATACAAAAAGCAGAGAAAAAAGGCCGCACCAAAGCAGAGGTGGATACCTTGATTTTTTGGCTCACGGGGTATGATGCATCAGGCTTGCAACAACACCTTGATAAAAAGAGTGATTTTGAAACGTTTTTTGCGCAGGCTCCGCAAATTAATCCGAATGTATCAAAAATTACAGGCGTAATATGCGGCTACAGGGTGGAAGAAATTGAAGACCCTTTGATGCAAAAAATCCGGTATTTGGATAAACTGGTAGATGAATTGGCCAAAGGAAAGGCCATGGAGAAAATCTTAAGAACGTAAAAGCTGCGAACACCAAAAAACGGAAGCCGCAATTCTTTCCTTTATCTGCAATATTCATATGCTGATGAATACACTTCTTGAATCAGGAAATGACTCATCAAATACATTTACTTTTCAGTCAGTTATATATTGAATAAAGGTAGTATGTTTGAAAATGCCTTAGTGTTTTGAAAACTCCATCAGATACGCTTTGATAAAATCATCAATGCCACCATCCATTACCTTTTGCACATCACTTGTTTCTAAATCAGTGCGCAGGTCTTTTACAAGTTTGTACGGGTGCATCACGTAGTTGCGTATTTGCGAGCCCCACTCAATTTTTTTCTTACCGGCTTCTACCTGTGCTTTGGCTTCATTGCGTTTGCGCATTTCAATTTCATACAGCTGCGATTTAAGCAACTTCATTGCGCGGTCTTTGTTGGCACTTTGCGAACGCTCTACCTGGCATACAATCACAATGCCTGTAGGTTTGTGCGTTAACTGTACTTTGGTTTCCACCTTGTTTACGTTTTGTCCGCCTGCACCACCTGAACGTGAGGTTTGAATTTCGATATCGGCATCTTTAATTTCAATCTCAATGGTATCGTCTACCACGGGGTAACAATACACAGAGGCAAAAGAGGTATGTCTGCGGGCATTGGAGTCAAACGGAGAAATGCGCACCAAACGGTGTACTCCGTTTTCGCCTTTGAGGTAACCGTAAGCAAAGTCGCCTTCAATTTCGAGTGTGCATGATTTAATGCCTGCCCCGTCACCTTCCTGGTAATCCACTTCACTTACTTTGTATCCGTGGCTTTCGGCCCACATCAGGTACATGCGCATGAGCATACTTGCCCAATCCTGACTTTCGGTTCCGCCTGCTCCTGAGTTGATGCTGATAATGGCACTCAGTTGGTCTTCTTCACCGCTGAGCATATTTTTAAACTCCAGTTCTTCCGTAGCTTTTATTACTGTGTGGTATTGTTTCTCCACTTCCTCCTCACCTGCTTCCAGTTCCCACAACACATCCAGATCCTGCAACTGGTTATTCAGTTGGGCAAAAGCATCGGTCCAGATTTTTTTTAATTTTACACCTTTCAGGATTTTTTCGGCCTCCTTGGGGTTGTCCCAAAAACCGGGTGCATGTGATTTTTCTTCTTCTTCGCTGATAAATTTTAATTTCTCATCGATGTCAAAGATACCTCCTCAGTGCCTCAATGCGGCTCTTCAAATCTTTTAGTTGTTCTCCGTTCATAAGGCCGCAAAAATAGAAAAATATTCCTTACTGCCGAATGTAATAAACGTAATCGAAGGTTTGGTAAGTGGTATCATAGCCTGCACGCTCATAGGCCACTGATTGATAGCGCACACTGTCGGGGCGTGTGAAGTCGGGCGACAACAACCTGAGTGTGGCCTCTCCGTTGGGTGCAAAAAGCCTTAAACGAAAACCGTTTTTCACCGTAAAGCGATGGCTGTAACCAAAAGTTTTAGCATTGGGTTCGGTATGTAAAAGGGTGCCTGAGTAATATTCGCGCACATCCACATGGGCCGTAGGGGCACAAGGTGTGTTGCCGCAAGCAGGCACATCAATCTGCACCGTTAAACTATCGGGCGGAAGGGTTGAATTATTTGTAGATCCTGTGTCTTTCTTGCAGGAAACAGTAAGCCACGAAACAAGCGAAAGTGCAATGAAAAAATGTGATCTCATTTTATCCTCCACCCAACATATTTCCAAATACATCCTTCAGCACATTAGATACACGCGAGGCCGGATTGTTGCGTATCTTCTTTTCCTCGTCAGCAATAAGTGTATATAAACCATCAACTGCTTTGCGCGTAGTGTAGCTGGTAAGGTTCAGGTTTTGTTTCTTTACCATAGGTAATTTATTGTAGGAAGAACTGAGTTTATTCCAGTAGTCTACTGCCTTAACATTTTTAAGCGACTGATCAATTTTGGGTGTAAACTTTTGCACCAACTGGGCATCGGTTTTCTTTTTGAAAAATTTGGTAATGGCGTTATCACCACCTTTGAGCAAACCCATTCCATCTGTTACACTCATATTTTTTACAGCATCTAAAAATATGGGGGCAGCATCATTTGCGGCACCTTCTGCTGCACGGTTCATGCTCACTACAAAATCGTCAACAGGTTTGTTCATGCCTATTTTGCGCAATGATGATTCTACATCTTTCACTTCAGCCGGAAAGGGAATCTTAATTTTCGGGTTTTTATAATATCCGTCTGTTTTAGATGCCAGTCCCACTGCGTTTTTAGTACCCACAGTTAACGCCTCTTTTAAGCCCTTTGTTAATTTGTCGTCTTGCACAGGGCGGGTAAAAGCCAACAAACCAATGGCTGCGGCTGTTAATGAAAGTAAATATTGTTTTCTCATAAAGTAAAATTTAATGCTCATTAAACTAAAATCGTTCCAAACCGTTTTGAGTTATTGCCGGGCAATGCCTATGTTTGAACGTTTCAATTTCAAAAGTACGGGTTACATCAATCATTCTATCACATGTTAGCCGAAATCATAACAATAGGCGATGAAATTTTAATCGGGCAGATTATAGACACCAACTCATCGTGGCTGGGGCAAGAACTGGGCAAACTGGGCATACGGGTAATTCACCGCACCTCAGTAAGCGACAATAAAGAGCACATTCTTCAGGCTTTAAAAGAGGCGGCAACCCGTGCTTCATTGGTAATTATTACTGGCGGTTTAGGACCAACCAAAGACGATGTAACCAAACATACCCTGGCTGATTTTTTTAACAGCACATTGGTAGTGAATGAAAAAGTACTGGAGTGGTTGAAGCAAATTTTTACCATGCGCAAACTCCCCATGCTGGAAAGCAACCTTGAACAGGCCATGGTACCTGCTTGTTGCGATGTATTGTTTAACCGCAGTGGTACTGCCCCGGGTATGTGGTTCAACGGAGAAAAAACGGTTTACGTTTCACTTCCCGGTGTACCTTTTGAAATGAAAACCATTTTTACTGAAGAAGTTATTCCGCGTATAAAAGAACGTTTTAATCTTCCTGCAATTTACCACCACACCATTCAAACAATAGGCATAGGTGAGTCTTTTCTGGCTAAAAAAATAGAAGACTGGGAAAATAATTTGCCCGAACACATTAAGCTGGCTTACCTGCCAACCGTTGGTGCCGTTAGATTACGTTTAAGCGCTTACGGAGCAAATGAAACTCAATTGGCTAATGAAGTAGCAGCCTTAACCGGCTCGCTTAAACAACTTGCAGGAGAATACATTTATGCTGAAGGAGAAATTTCTTTACAGGAAACCGTAGGGCAGTTATTAAAAGATACAAAAGCAACCATAGCCACAGCCGAAAGTTGTACGGGCGGGTATCTGGCTCACCTTATCACTTCTATCCCCGGCAGCTCAGCTTACTTTATGGGTTCAGTGCTGGCTTATGCCAATTATGTAAAGATGCAGGAACTGGGTGTAAGTGAGGCTACTTTGAACACTCAGGGGGCCGTAAGTGAGGCAACCGTAAAACAAATGGCCGAAGGAGTAAGAAAAAAATTAAACACCGATTACGCTTTGGCTACCAGCGGCATTGCCGGCCCCGATGGAGGTACACCTGAAAAACCGGTGGGCACCGTATGGATTGCTGTTGCTTCGGCACAAGGCACTGTGGCTAAACAGTTTAATCTGGGGGATAACAGGGAACGCACCATACAACGGAGTGCCCTTTGTGCCCTTGATATGCTCAGGCGCACAATAAATAATCTGCCTTTGTAAGAAGCGCGTACAGATAATTGCTAAAAAAGCTAATTTTGCCCTTTCGGGTACAAGCCCCAACCACACAAGAAAAGAAACATTATGGCTGATTTTGAACTGGTAATGCCCAAAATGGGTGAAAGTATTGCTGAAGCAACCATTATTCGCTGGGTAAAAAACGTTGGCGATACCGTAAAAGCAGATGAGTCTGTTTTGGAAATTGCCACCGATAAAGTGGACTCTGAGGTTCCTACCCCGCAGGGTGGAGTAATTTCAAAAATACTTTTCAAAGAAGGTGATGTAGTAGCCGTAGGTGCTACCATTGCCATTATAGCCTCAGAGGCAAGTGCTGCTGCTACAGCCACTCCAACCGCTCCTGCTCCGGTGGCTGAGCCAGTAAAAACCGAGCCGGTTGCAGAAAAAGCTGCAGCTCAAATATCACAAGACATTCAGCACATTCAACAAACCATCAGCAACAACGGAGCACGCTTTTATTCTCCGCTGGTACTGAATATTGCCCGTGAAGAGAACATCTCCATGAGCGAACTGGAAACCATTGCAGGAACCGGAAATGAAGGCCGTGTAACCAAACGCGATATTCTTGCTCATGTGGAGAACAGAAAATCAGGCAACGGTGTACCACCTGCAGTAAGCACTCCTGCTCCGGTGGTGAGTACCCCTGTAGTTGAAATAAAATCTACACCTGTAGTTGCTGAAGCACCACCAGCAGCACCTGCTGCAAAAACGGCTTCAAAAATTGCCCTGATGCCCGGAGATGAAATCATCGAAATGGATCGTATGCGCAAATTGATTGCCGACCACATGGTGATGAGCAAACATACTGCACCGCACGTTACTTCTTTTGTAGAAGCGGATGTTACCAATATGGTGTTGTGGCGCGACAAGGTGAAAAACCAGTTTGAAAAACGCGAAGGAACCAAAATTACCTTCACCCCTATGTTCATCGAATGCGTGGTGAAAGCCATCAAAGATTTCCCGATGATTAACATCAGCATTGACGGACAAAACATTATCAAGCGTAAAAACATTAACGTAGGTATGGCGGCTGCTTTACCTTCAGGCAACCTGATTGTGCCAGTAATTAAAAATGCCGATAACATGAATCTGGTTGGTTTAGCGAAATCAGTAAATGATTTGGCTAACCGGGCACGTGCCAATAAATTATCTCCCGATGAAATTTCGGGCGGCACATTTACCTTAACCAATGTGGGGGGATTTGGCAACGTAATGGGAACACCTATTATCAACCAACCGCAGGTAGCCATTATGGCCACCGGATCCATCAAGAAAAAGCCCGCTGTAATTGAAACCGAATACGGAGATGTAATAGCTATACGCCACATGATGTTCCTTTCCCTGAGCTATGACCACCGCGTGGTTGACGGTTCATTGGGCGGCAGTTTCCTGCGTAAAGTAGGTGACTACATGGAGCAGTGGGACGTGAACCGCGAGTTTTAGTTTTTTACTGAATTCTGACAAACATCAGAGGGTTTTAATTTGTCTTACATAGGCAAATCAAAAACTCCATGAACCGTACCCTTATATTACTCTGTTTTTTTACAACAGGCTTCGGGCATTGCTGTTCTTTTGCTCAGGATATTGCATTCAGCAATTATCAGAATGCCATCAATACAGGATTTTACAGCAACAACGGGCGTCTCACCAATCAATATGGTGAAAGCAGAAATGACATACAAGTGGCCTATCAGGGAAATAACTTTCAGGCATTTTTTACCAAAAACGGGTGGAGTTATCAGCTGAAAAAATCTTTACGCAATAATTCGGATACTTTAATGGCCCATCCGGCTTTAAAACAAGCAACTAAATTTAGTTCAGACAGCCTTTTAATCAGTCGCGTTCAAATGCAATGGTTTTCTTCATCTGAGGTTGCTGAGTTTGAGTTATCTGAACCAGCAGGTGCACCACTAAATGTTTACAGAGAAAATTTTGCTGCTGAAAACTTACGCGCCCACAATAAAATGACTTGGACGCCTGCTTTAAAAGGCATTCATTTCGAATTTTCCTGTTTAAGTGAAACACGTTTTAAATACAATGTGGTAGTTGCACCCGGAGCAGATATTAAATCTCTCAAATGTGTCATCAAAGGGGCTGAAAGAATACAAGTAAAAAATAACGGAAAAACACTAGAGCTACTTACACCATGTGGCATAATTGAAGAAGAAATTCCGCAAAGCTGGCAACTTTCAGATAAGGAAGTGAAGCTTCCTCTACAGGTAAAATGGTCTCTTAAGGGTGATACCGCAATGTTTGAATTACCTGAAAATTACAACCCTGCACTTCCTTTAGTTATTGACCCTTGGGCAACCTACCTGGGAGGTACAGGAGGCGCAAACTATGATTATGGAGAAGACGTGGCTACTGATGTCTCAATGAATGTTTATGGAACAGGAATCAGTACCTCTCTTTTTAATATGGCCACAAGCGGTACATTTCAAACTTCACTAGCAGGAGCTGAAGATGTTTACCTCATTCGATACAACAGCAACGGAACAAGACAATGGTGCACCTACTACGGTGGGGTAAATACAGACTATGCCGGAGCAGTGAGTGCATCTGGTAGCAATATATTACTAATGGCAATGAGTACTTACAATACGGGGCTAGCTACTAGCGGAACTCACCAAAGTAATCAACAAGGCAATATAGATGTATTGTTGTGCAGAATGAACACTTCCAACGGACAGCGTATCTGGGCCACGTATTATGGAGGAACACTTGACGATTTTGCTCAGTCCGTTCATACAGATGCATCAGGAAATGTATACGTTACAGGCTATACAACCAGCAATAACGGAATAGCCACCAGCGGAACCTTTAAAACCAGTAAAGCAACTACCGACCAGGATGCATTCGTGGCACGCTTTAATGCTTCAGGCAGCCGGGTTTGGGGAACCTATTACGGGGGTGCAAATACAGAAGTTGCCTTTGATGTTACACTTGATGTATCGGGAAATATTATAATCGGTGGATACACTTTCAGCACCTCAAATATTGCTACAACAGGAACCCATCAATCATTTTCGCGCGGAAATCAGGAGGGTTTTGTGGCCAAATTAAATGCTACAGGTACACTTTTGTGGGGTACCTATTTTGGGGGAAATCAGGATGAGACCGTGTATACATTAGCCATCGATGCATCAGGCAGAATTTATGCAGGGGGCTATACCAACAGTAACCAGTTTATTGCTACAACAGGGGCTTTCAAAACATCCCTCTCAGGAATTAGTGATGGATTTTTATTCCGCCTCAATTTTAACGGAACCATGAATTATTCCACTTTTTATGGAGGAGAAAATGATGAAGTCATATACGGCATTAAAGTGGATGCCTCAGGAAACACCTATTTTTGCGGCTATACAACCAGCTCTTCAGGTATAGCTACAAGCGGAGCATATCAAACCACAATTGGGGGTGTTTCTGATGGATTTACGGGAAAGTTTAACCCGTCAGGCGTAAGATTATGGTGCACCTATTATGGCGGTCCTGATTTTGAATTTTGCAGAAACATTAGTCTGGACATTTCATCCAATGTTATCATTACAGGATATACAAGCAGTACCAGTGGTATTGCAAAAGGTGGCGCACAAAGTACTTTAAGTGGATTTATAAACGCGTTTGTTGCAAAATTCAACACAAATGGTGTGCTGCCTGTAAGCTGGCTGAATGTCTCAGCCTCTGCTTTTGAAAACTATGTTTTAGTTGAATGGAGCACTGCAACTGAAACAGATAACGACTACTTCACCGTTGAACACAGTATTGACGGAGAATCATTCAACAGGCTGGCAGATATTAACGGAGCCGGAAATTCCAATACTGTACAAACCTACCGCTACACTCACAAGTACCCAGGTGCGGGCACTCACTACTACCGTATTCGTCAAACAGATTTTAACGGAACTTTTGACTATTCTCCATTGGCAGTTGCAACAATGCATTCCAAAACAGGAGCTTTAGTATTGAACGGTTATGTAAAGAACAATCAATTGTTCCTTTTCACCAATAACCCTGATGATGATATTCAAATAAGTGCTTTAATCAACATGAGTGGTCAGGATGTAACTGCAGTTAATTCAAATACTCCCGTATCAATATCACATTTGCCACCCGGCATATACACCGCAGTAGTAAGTATAAACGGCATTTCTTATTCCTATCGTTTCATTCGTTAGTTGTTTCATGCTTTTTTTCTAACTTGCGGCTTATCTAAATCACCGCATGAAAAAAATTACACTACCGCTCTTTGCTTTTTTTCTGTTACAACTCCTTTGCAGTTTTACGCTCAATAAATCGGCTTATGTATTGTACACCTCCTCCGGCAAAAGCACCGCTTGGGAAAAGTTGCTCAAAGAGGCACAAAAAGCCGATGTGATTCTGTTTGGCGAGTTGCACAACAACCCCGTGTGCCACTGGTTACAGGCTGAACTGACGGCTGACTTGTTCGAAACAAAAGGTACTGCCTTAAAACTAGGTGCTGAAATGCTGGAGGCCGATGATCAACTGGTGCTCAATGAATATTTAAGCGGACGCATGACTGAAAAAACGTTTAAAGATGAAGCCAAACTGTGGAACAATTACGCTACAGATTATAAACCACTGGTAGAATTTGCAAAGAAAAATAAGCTGGCTTTTATTGCCACCAACATTCCCCGCAGGTACGCGAATTTAGTTTACAGCAAAGGCACCGCAACATTAGACAGTATAGATACCGAAGCCCGCAGGTATATGGCACCTTTGCCTTTTCCTTACGATGCGCAACTGAAAGTGTACAAAGAAATTTTCGAAGCGGCACAAGGGCACGGTGGAGAGAACCTGCCAAAATCACAAGCCATTAAAGATGCTACCATGGCCCACTTCATTGTCAAAAATCTAAAAGCGGGTGAACAGCTTCTTCACTTTAACGGAGCCTACCACTCTAACCACCACCAGGGTATTGAGTGGTACTTAAAACAATACCGCCCCGATTTGAAAGTGCTCACCATTTCCAGCGTTGAATTAAAAAATGCGGAAGAATGGAACAAAGAAAATGATAGCCTCGCTGATTACATCATTGCCATTCCTGAGCGCATGACTAAAACGTATTAACCCTGACAGGGTTAATGGTTTTCTATAAACATCCACCTCTCAAAAGCTTGGTGCGGTATATGGTATTGTTAGCACCTCTCACCTCTACAACATAACAGCCATTTATTAACTGCTCAATATCCACCTCTTTCAATTCTTGGGAATTGCCTTTCAAAAACTTTACCTGCTGCCCCATAGCATTGTAAAAAGTGACTTCAATATTTTCAGTTGAGCTATACTGTTCAGGGAAATTAATGTGCAATTGATTTGTGTTGTTGGGGTTGGGATAAATTTGTATCTTTCTAAGAAAATCAACTTCTTCTTTCCCTGTATTGTGAGGTAACGTTAAATTACCTAATGAGTCAGTCTTGATAAGACAGTATGTTCTACCAACACCGTAATTTCCAACGCTCATACAAAATAGAACACCTTTGTCAGAAAGAACCTGAGTACTTTTATAATATATTTCAAACAGTGGAAAATTTTGAATGGGTGATAACTCCTCTTTGCCAATAAACAATTCATTAATGTTTGTGCCTTCTTTTGTATATTTTAAAATGGATGCCCCGATATTACTTCCGTTTAAAACAGGAGCCAAAACTGCCATAAATTGACCAGAGGGTAATTCTATTAGACCACTCTGATAAGTTCCATAATAGGTTGTGGGAATTTCCCATTGTGTATTAAGTGCCGTATCTGTTTTGGTTAGAAAAATCTTGTATCGGGTAAAAGTAGTATCCTGTACTTTTTTAGAATTTAAAAAAAGTAATCCATTATCTGAAGTTAATAAAATGGCCGATATAAAATGATCATTGGTATCGCTCATTTGCTTGGTCCATAAAACTTCTCCCGTTTTTGAGAATCTTGTAAAGTTAAGCTTACTTGATACGAAATAATTGGGCACAAGAAATCCGGAATCAGGCAACTCAACAATATGTAACAAATCTGTACTACTTGGGGTCAACCTTTCTACGGCTTGCCACATCAAGTTACCTTCCATATCATATTTCATCAATCTTTCTTGTGTCGAAAATACGATCTCATTTTTACGCGAAATTAAAATCCGCTTTGTTGAAATTTTATTTCTCACCCACTTTTGTTTACCATCTACACCCAAACAAGCAACGAATGCTTGATTACATCCTTCAGCATAACCCGAAAACACAAAGTCATTTAATGAATTGTTTGTTGCAAAATGTATTATAGGTGAAGAACATAAGGAGTCCAAAATGGTGATTTTTTTTGATAGGTATTTCCCTCCTTCATCTGCAGTTATAGTGTATAGAAATTCTGAAGCGGGTGCATTTGCCGATATATACGTTGACAACATTTCATATTTACCATCACTCCTTTGAATTACGTGCGATGGATAATACCGCCATACGCTATCAATATCACCAACATTGACAAATGAATTTTGTGCATGAGTGTTTGACACAATCATAAGAAAACTGGCCAATAAATAAATTTTTACCATAGCATCACTTTTGTGTATCCCAGTATTGAACCCAGTCAAAGTGGGAGCATTATCTATAACCTCCACTTCTCAAAAGTTTGGTACGATAAAAAGTATTGTTGGCACATCTCACCTCCATCACATAACAGCCATTTGCTAACGGCCCAATATCTACCTCATTCAATTCCTCTACATCACCTTTCAAAAACTTTACCTGCTGCCCCATAGCATTGTAAAAAGTGACTTCAACATTCTCGTTTGAGTTATACTGCTCAGGGAAAATGATGTGCAATTGATTTGTGTTATTAGGGTTGGGGTAAATGTTTAATGATGTATTGTATAACCCTGAACCAACACTTGTATTTATTCTGTGCGGCAGTTTTAAATTGCTATCGGTTTTAATGAGGTAGGGTGAACCTTTATATCTGGCCCCATCGTCCATATATTGATTCACTGTTAACAACAAACCTCTATCAAATGTGTTAACGGCAGAAACCAATATTGTAACATTTGATTTAGCAGACTCACTTACTTTTAAGAGCAGTGTATCAACCTTAAACAAAGAACCCATAAAATCAATGTGGTGCAATAGCAACTTCCTGCTTGGAAAAGAAACTTGTGTGTCTTCATGCTTTATAACCAGCAGTGTATTATCAGGTCGCACTACACAAAGTGTCTTTAACTTATACTTCATCTGCAATCGTGCTACTGTATTAGGTATAGTGTATACCCACTTTCGATTAAGATTGACATCTAATAAGGCAATAGCATCTGTCCATTGAGAGTCTACAGGATTATACTTACGGTAATTTACAAGTATGTTTCCTGTTGTTTCTATCAACTTTACTTCACTAAACGTAAAGTTAGTAGCAGTTGTGTCTATTGCAGAGAAATTCAATGAGCCGGCTATGGTCCCATTCGCATTAATGTCAACTACGGTTCCATTATACAAAGCTATGTAGCCTGAATTGTTTGCTTTTTGCAAAACAATGCCATACTTAAATGGAAGTGTGTCGGTTATGAGTATCTTTTGGTGTGCATTGTTATAGATAAATATCCGATTACCATAGGTACTCATTAAACTACCTTGAGCATTAACACTTAATCTATAGTAATTGCTGAGCGCTTTGCTAGTATCGTGTTCAATATACTTTACAGAATCTGCGGCTGCATTTAAAACGTAAAGAAATTGCACATCAATTGGGCAAGCACTTGACTCACCGGATACATATAAATAACCTTTATTATCAACAACAGCATCATCAATAGTATTATCAGCACAATCAGGAATAGTTATTCCAAAATTCTCTGTTTGAACACCAGATAAACTAATGTTGTGAACCTCCATCTTCATAAATTCCGGACCATATTCTTTTCCATTAGTAATAACTCTGTAACTTGAATCAGGTAGTTGTATGCCAATGACAGGTTTCCAACCAGTAAGCCTTACCTCAAAACTGTTTTGGGCATATACCTTAAAACAATAAAGTATAGACAATAACAAATAGATGAACTTGTTCATAACCTAATCAAAGATAATAATTTTACTTTTAGTTAACAAAGAGGTACTACTGTATACTTCCATAAAGTATATGCCCGTAGGGAGATGTCCCAAATCAATACTCGGGATATCTGAGTTACTCTTCAGTGTTGTTGTAAAACACTCACGCCCTTGTATATCTATTATCTTTAGATAAAGTTGTTGCTCGCAGATTCCTGAAAGTTGAATATTAAAACTCCCATTACTCGGATTGGGGTAAGCTAATAAGCGACTGGTTTCTCCTTGCTCTTTAACATTGGTTAATTGCCCTCTTTTGCCTTTTGGTACAAAAACAGGAATATACCTCACACAAGGGTTAGTAATTAAGGTAGAGTATTCTGACTCTTGTACTCTACCTGTTGCATTGTTATTGCTAAAATTTAGGCTCTGACTTTGATCAATATTGTATGCACTCACTTTTTGCAGAAACTGATAACTGAAATAACAAAATCCGTTAAATGCCTTGTTTGCACCAGCATCGGCATGACTAATATATGTATTGTTGGGGTAAGCATTCATAAATTTACGCTCTGCATCTATCATTGTGCGTGTTTCAGCTGGTGCATTAGGGTCACGTGTAGCCCACCAGTAGCCAAGAAAATCAGCATCATCACCACCGATTGCAGGAATACTTTTTGCTTCTGATGAAAAAAGCGGGAATATCTGTGTTTCTCTACTTCCGCTACGCTTACCGAATACGGTTGTGCTGTAGGCAAATTTATCCCATTGAAAAGGTTGGTCGTTTGTTCCTCTTATTTCCTCATTGCTACAAGTAGTATAGTACATCTTGTATATTCTATCTAGTCTATAGCTATTACTAACGTTATCTATTATGTCTTCTATTTCTTGCGACCTTATTTTAATTTGTGTATTTGTATGATCATTTTCTTCGTCATCTGGGTTTTTCTCTTTATTCAGATATCCTATATAATCATTTGCCTGCTGTATGTTCAAGTCCCTTGGCTTGAGATTTAAAAGCCTTTGTAAATATATTTTATGGTCATCAAATTCAGTCAAAAAAACACTATAAGATTCTGTCGACCTCCAAAACTCATCTTCTAATGTAACAGTCGATATTTTACCTGTGCTTGTATAATTATAATTTTGCTGTTGCACGTAATAATTGTACTCAGCCATAAGTTTTGGCAAACCAAATTCTGAATTAGTGGTTCTGCTCCCACCAACAGATATTCCAACATTTGTTAGATAAAAACCATCCTGATCAGGGGTCATTGCATTTTTAATGAACCTGTTTAATCTTTGCTTTAAGTATTTCTCCATTTCAACAAATTGATAATTACCGGGACTAATTTCAACCTCAACAGAATAGTCAAAATTAGGATTATCATAAGGCTGGCTTTCATCATACTGCTGTTGAAAAAGATGATGAGAATCGTAGAATATTATCTCTTTTATATCATGTATTTTACAAAATTCTATAAGTTTATCTTCTTCTGAGGTATTTCCTATAATTCCAAGATTCAAGTTATCATCTTCTAACTCTGTACTACTTAATTTATATTCATCTCCTCCATAGTCGTCATTATATTGGCTATATCCCTCCTCCTCCAAATCACACCACCAACAAATTTCTTCGTTGTGATCTCTATCTTTTCCGTAAAACATTCTGCTTACATACATCACCCTTTTCATGGAACAGTCTATGGCTTCGCTATAAAACAAAGGCATTTGCTCACCATGTGAGGCTAAAGTACCAATCCCAAAAATTTCAAACCGTGCTTCATACATATTGCCGGTTTCTTCAATGCCGTAAGAATCATTGTATCCTGTGGTGTATATTCTGCCTCGGTTGTGGTACATGGCGTATCCAACATCATCCCCTATACCGCCTGCCGTTATGGTGCGAATGGTATCTCCAATAGAATCTGTAAAGGCTATCCAAAGGTCACTTTCGCCTTCCCCGTAACTGCCTGTAAAACCAAGTAAGGCAATGGCTCCACCCAATCTTTTAATATCGTTGAAACCATCATTACCTCCTCCTCCGTATTCACGACTTTGCTCTATTGTGCCTAAAACATTTACTTTGGCAAAATACCCATCGGTTTTTCCATTGCTTTGCTCAACTGTGCCTGCAACAAGGTATCCCTGACTACGGTCAAAATCGAGTGCTTTAATATTCAAAGGTTTAGTAGTATAAAGTTGCATGTAGCTTTGTTGTGTGCCCGAGGCATTTATTTCAAGAATGAATGAAGTGGAGGGTGTGGTACTGTTATCTGTACCTACAACAATAAAACTGGAAGATGATTTTTCTTTCAGGTCATAACCTGCTTCACTATCATTTCCGCCATAATTGGTATTCCAGCTTATTGCGCCTACCTGATCAACCATTGCAACCAGAATATCTGTTTTGCCGTTGCTGTATTTACGGTAGCCCGTAACCATAAAACCTGTACCCAGCACTTCAATAGCTGAATAAGCCACCTCTTCATCACTTGACCCAATGGTGCGGGTCCATTCCACCACACCATTACTATCCGTTTTTACCAGATACGCATCTTTTGAGCCTGCACCGTAACTTTCAGTATATCCTGTAAGTAAATAACCATTATCTGACGTATGAAGTAAGGAGTAGGCTTCTTCATTGCTGCTACCTCCATACCTTTTAGTTAAAAGGGTATCGCCAAGTGAGTCGGTCATACATAAAAAGAAATCTTTTTGCCCTCCAAGTGTTACTTCCTGATAACCGGCCATAGCTACTCTAAAATTATCTTTGATAATAATGCCATAGCCGCATTCTTTCTTATCGTTTCCGTACCCTTGCTCAAAATAACCCTCTTGGGCAAATAGGTTGAAAAAAGAAAAAATGAGTGTGAGTGTAAGGAAACCGTTTTTGATACAACTTGAATTTTTCATACTGTAAAGTTTTAGTCTATCAAAATTCCTACTAAGTAAATGAAATTGCAATAGGGAAAACCCTATTTATTTTTAGTGAAAACCCTAAATTATTTTAGGGTTTTCACTAAAGTTAGGTAAACTATTCATTTATAACATCTGATTCGACCACCTTGCATATTACCAGCCAAGATTTACCTTTGTTTGGTTGTTCCCATTTTCAACTTGTATCATGCAAAAAACACTGGCCATTATTCCTGCCCGCTATGCTTCCACCCGTTTTCCGGGCAAACCTTTAATTGACATTGCGGGTAAAACCATGATTGAGCGGGTATACCGTCAGGTTAAAAAGGCCTCAGCCGTTCAGGAAGTAATTGTAGCCACAGATGATGACCGCATTGCAGCAGTGGTGAAACATTTTGGCGGTTTGGTGGAGATAACCTCTGACCAACACCCCAGCGGCACCGACCGTTGTGCTGAAGTGGCTAACCGTTTTCGAGGACAATTTGATGTGGTCATCAATGTTCAAGGCGATGAACCTTTTATTAATCCGGAACAAATCAATTTGTTGTGTGCAGCGTTTGAACAACCCGAAGTAACCATTGCTACCCTGTGCAAGCAGATTACCGATGAAGAAACCCTGCACAACCCCAACGTGGTAAAAGTGGTAAAAAACGCACAAAACAAAGCCATGTATTTCAGCCGACAGGCCATTCCCTATTTGCGCAACCATCCACAGCCCTGGTTCATGCAACACCTGTATTACAAACATCTGGGCATTTATGCCTTCCGTTTGAACACGTTATTGGAATTGACCAAACTAAAACCTTCGGGTTTGGAACTGGCCGAATCACTGGAACAATTGAGGTGGCTGGAAAACGGTTACAGCATTGCCCTTAAGGAAACCCAACATGAAACATTGGCTATTGATTCACCGGCTGATTTGGAGTTTGTTGAAAAGTATTTGAAAAGCCTCGGATAATTTTTTTGGGCGCCCGCGGCCTTTTCGCTACTTTTGAATCCCGTACAGTAACGTAGTGCAAAGCCGCACTACTTCTCTTGTAAATCCTTATGAAACAGTCCAAATACATCTTTGTTACTGGCGGGGTAACATCTTCCTTAGGTAAAGGAATCATTTCCGCTTCATTAGCCAAATTACTTCAGGCACGTGGTTATTCTGTAACCATCCAAAAGTTTGACCCCTACATTAACGTTGACCCCGGAACTTTGAACCCGTATGAGCACGGAGAATGTTTTGTTACCGATGATGGTGCTGAAACAGATTTGGACTTAGGGCACTATGAGCGCTTTTTAAATGTACCCACCTCACAGGCCAACAACGTAACCACCGGCCGTGTATATCAGTATGTGATTGAAAAAGAGCGCGAGGGTGCTTTTTTAGGAAAAACCGTACAGGTAATTCCGCACATTACCGATGAAATTAAACGCAGAATGAAACTGCTGGGCGAAACCGGCAAGTTTGATATCATTATTACGGAGATTGGCGGCACAGTAGGCGATATTGAAGCCATTCCTTACATTGAAACAGTTCGTCAGTTAAAATGGGAACTGAAACAGGAAGACTGTATTGTGATTCACTTAACCCTGTTGCCTTACCTCAACACCTCCAAAGAATTAAAAACCAAACCTACCCAACACTCAGTAAAAATGTTACTGGAAATGGGTGTGCAGCCCGATATTTTGGTGTGCCGTGCAGAACATCCTGTGGGCAAGGACCTGAAAAAGAAAATGGCCATGTTCTGTAACGTATCTCCGAGTTCAGTGATTGAAGCCCTGGATATGCCTACTATATATGATGTACCTATGGCCATGCTCAAAGAAAAGCTGGACAAAACCGTACTGAGCAAATTCAAACTTCCTTCCAGCAAAGAACCCGATATGGAGAGTTGGTTGGGCTTTTTAACCCGACTCAAAAATCCTAAACATGAGGTAAAAATTGGTTTGGTGGGTAAATATGTTGAGCTACCTGATGCTTACAAATCTATAGCCGAAGCCTTTATACATGCAGGTGCCAGCCGCGAGTGTAAAGTGAATTTGGAATACATCCACTCTGAATTAATTACCGACAGCAATGCCGAACACAAGTTGCAACACTTAGACGGCATTTTGGTTGCTCCCGGCTTTGGTGACCGAGGCATTGAAGGTAAAATATCAGCCATCAAATATGCACGCGAAAAGAAAATTCCGTTTTTCGGTATTTGTTTAGGTATGCAATGTGCCGTTATTGAGTTTGGCCGAAATGTGCTGGGCTTTAAAGATGCCCACAGTACAGAGATGAATCCTAAAACCAAACACCCGGTAATTGATATGATGCCAGAGCAAAAAAATATTACGGCTAAAGGTGGCACCATGCGTTTGGGTTCTTACACCTGCGAACTTAAAAAAGATACTAAAGCTTACCGTGCATACGATAAACAGAAGGTACAGGAACGTCACCGCCACCGTTACGAGTTCAACAACAAATTCATGAAGGACTACGAAGCGAAAGGTATGATAGCTTCAGGCACTAACCCCGACACCAAGCTGGTGGAAATTGTAGAAGTGAAAGATCACCCGTATTTTGTTGCGGTACAATTTCATCCTGAGTACAAGAGCACGGTAGAAAATCCGCATCCGCTATTTACTAAGTTTGTGAAAGCTGCTATAGAGTATAGCAAGTCGTAAGTGGTGGTTTAGTGGGGACGCTAACCACCGATAAGCCTGTAATTTATTGTCTCTGAGAAACTCATCCTAGTGAGCCTTTTTCAATTGTAAGAATCAGCTTTGTTGAACTTCGTTTGAAAATAGAAGCTACTAATTTCAGAATATCAGACACTTAGCTATTAGCGGACGGTTTGCTAATTGCCCCTTCAACACTTACCTTTGCCGCTTCATTTACCAAGTAGTACACAAGTTCCATGGATCGTAATTCAATTATAGGACTCTCGCTCATTTTCGCCATTATTATAGGCTATGCCTGGATGAGTCAGCCCACAGAGGCTGAAATAAAACAGTTGCAACACCAACAGGATTCTGCTTTGAAAGCAGGTCTCATGCAAGATAGTCTGAGCAAGGTGCAAGCGATAGAGCAACAAAAAGAAAAACTCTTACTGGCCACTGATAGTAATGCCGCAGCTAACCGTTACGGTACTTTCGGCAAATTTGTAAATGGCAGTAATGAATTTTACACGCTCGAAAACAAAGAGCTGTTGGTGAAAATTTCTGCCAAGGGTGGTCGTGTACATTCAGTTACTTTAAAAAACTACAAACGGGCAGATAAGGTTACTCCGGTAACACTATTTGAAGGTACCGGCAATCAGTTTGACTATACCTTTACCACATTTGACGGTAAAATACTGAGTACCGAAGACCTGTACTTTACTCCCGACCAGAAGAACGTAAATGTAACCGAGGGGCAAAGCGGCAGCATTACTTTATCCATTCCCATCAGCGAAAAACAATCCATCAAACAAGTGTATAGCTTGCAAGGAGATGGTTTTGTAATGGGGTATGACTTACAACTGAACGGCATGCATGCCTTACTTGCTCCCGGAACCAAACACATTGTTCTCAACTGGAAAAACAGCACACCGTTTCAGGAAAAGAGTGCGCAGGCAGAACAACGCGCTTCTACTATTTACTATGAACAAACAGATGAAACCGTTGATTATTTAGCTGAAACAAAGGATGAAGAAAAGGCACTTGCAACACCGGTAAAGTGGGTAAGTTTCAAACAGCAGTTCTTTAACAGCACACTCATCAGCGATAAGCCATTTGAACAGGTTACCTTAGAAAGCCATACCGACCAAAGCGGACGTTTCGTGAAGAAATATACCGCCTCGCTGGGTTTACCTTTTGGCAATACCGGTAGTGAAAACTACAAGATGAGGTTTTTCTACGGACCTAACCATTACAAAACTTTAGAAGCACTCAACATCAATCTGGAAAAAATTATTCCTTTAGGATGGCTCATTTTCCGTTGGGTGAATAAATATATTGTTATTAACCTGTTCCATTTCCTCAGCCAGATTTTTAGCAACTACGGTATCATTATCCTGTTGATGACTGTAATCATCAAAATATTCCTGTTTCCATTGGTTTACCGTTCCTTCCTTTCTACAGCCAAAATGCGTTTGCTCAAACCTGAGATGGATGAAATCAAAGAAAAGTTTGGTGACGACATGCAGAAAGTACAAATGGAAAACATGAAGTTGTTCAAACAAGCAGGTGTAAGTCCGATGGGAGGTTGCATGCCAATTCTTTTGCAAATGCCTTTCCTTATTGCCATGTTTGCCTTTTTCCCGTCTGCCTTTGAATTACGTCAGCAGGAATTTTTGTGGGCCACTGATTTATCCTCTTATGACACGATTTGGACCTTCGGCAAATACCCCATTATAGAATACATCTATGGCGATCACGTGAGTTTGTTCACCTTGCTCATGACTATCTCTACATTAATCTATACACACCTTAACAACCAGATGACCGGAGTAACCGGCCAAATGAAATGGATTGGCTACATGATGCCGATAGTGTTTTTGGGCGTGTTTAACAACTATGCTGCAGGTTTAAGTTACTACTACTTTGTATCCAACATGATTACCTTCGGACAACAGTGGGGCATTCGCCAGTTTGTGGATGAGAAAAAACTTCATGCGCAAATTCAGGAGAATAAAAAGAAGCCTGTTCAAAAATCGAAATTCCAGCAACGTTTGGAAGACATGGCCAAAGTGCAGGAAAAGAAAAAACCCGTTAAGAAATAGTAACTAACTCATTAGGGCGCCCACTCTACATTAAATCTGCCGTTGGTAACAGGTATGCGCTCATTTGTAAGAGTGTCGTGAGCCATAAAATGAAAATAACCGGCAATACCGTTGCTTTTATTAAAGTAGGTAATGTTGATGAGTGCATCATAAGTTGTATCAACGTTGCCTTCAAAGCTGTTTTGATAAAATGAACTACTACCGCTTAATGTTGCAGTAAATTTTGGAGCAAAATACAACCCTGTTCCGTTAATAGAATCCACTTGCAGGTCTAAAAAATAAGTAGAAGCAATACCCGATAGCTTACTTCTAATGAATAAACCTGTTTCAGTTGAGTCAGTCCAGTATACTTGCGGAGGTGGGTCAAACTTCTCAAAATAAGGCGTTCTGTCTATAAAAGAAGATAGCCTTTCGCCATTAATCACACATCTAAACTCATTCTTGTGGTAATCATCCTGGTCGCAGGATTGCAACACCAATAATATAAAAGCGATATGGATTATTTTTTTCATCTGTTAATTCGAATTCCTGCTTTTATTCCTGCATAAACTCCCAACAGCAAACGGTGTGTTGTGAAATTACCCGGTTGAAAAACATAATCTCCATTACCGGTATAGTAGCTTTGTTCTTCAAAGAAAGTGATGGTACGGTACTTTAACCCTGCACCCATATACAAATCAATTGTCAGTCTGTCTTTATCCGGCATCCATTGCCAACCCAACAAACCCCGGCCTTCATAAAACTGTATGTTTTCTTTCTGGTATCCGCTTTGTGACGGATCAACATTTGCTAAAGGAAACTTATAATTATAACGAATCCACGCCCCTTGTGCTCCCAAATAAAAACCCTCTCCCAAATATAATTTAGCTGTACCTTTTAAGCTGAAACCCGGTAACCATTTTCGGTTTTCTACCGCAGTATAATTGTTGTCAAACAAACGCCCCTGCAGGGTTTCAAAAAAAACATTGCGCGTAGTAACCCCTGCTGATAGTTCCAGAGAATATTTTTTTGCCACACGTTCAATGCTCAGCTCATGATCGGCACGTAAAGATGCGGCCGGATTATATTTGATGTACCAGCAGGTTTTTGTAGAATCGGGGTTTTCCTGAGCCAGGCAAATTGTTCCCATTAACACTGACAACACGAGACACAGATACTTCCGATTCATGAGTCTGCGCAATAGTAAAAAATCAGTGCACAAATTCTCAGAAAAAATGGCTTCATACTTATGTAATATCTATTTCGAAAATACACCTTATGAAGTTAAAAACAAGGCTATCAGCATAATTTATCCTTTTACTTAAAAGGTAAACGCCTTTGCTCCTATTTTATGGTTAGCTGCTACGCTTCTTGTCTTTCGTGGGCTTCGCTGTCTCTTTGGTGCGGTGGGACAGACACACGCTGCCACCAAACTTTGGCTCGTGGGGTTAGTTGGTGCAACTTGGCAAATCACAAACACCATTAAAAATAAACAAGCCGTGAGTAATTGTGTGGCTGTGAAGCGTTGGCTTTTTCATATTTATGCTATTCAGATTCTTTAAGAACCTCGTTTACTTTAAATAAATATTCGTCTCTTTTTTCTTCCCAACGTGTAGAATTCATTTTAGGCAAATCAAAATAATTTTCAATTTCTTCCCTTAATGAATTTAGGTCGCTTTTGTTATTCAGTTTGAATACAATATGATTCGGGAAAACACCATCAATATCTCTAAATTCCATTGGAGGAATGAGAATTTGTATCTGTTTATGAGATTTAATCCAAACAGCTCCCATTTCACACATACATATTGGACTCTCATAAAAGTTTTTACTAAGCATAAACAAAGCAAATACTTCATTGCTAAGTTCCCTTTTCAACCCATCAAAAATGTTTTCTCCTGGTGCTAATCCATATCCTGGAATGGAACAGTAGAATATTTTATCGTGAGGTAAGCCAATTAGATTTATTAATGTAATCAATGGTTCAATCAATTTGTCATCTTTAGAAGAATGACTAACAAATAGTTTTTTCACAGGTGTGTTATTTAAAGTGTTGCTAATAAAAAGGTCAATATTTTCATCTTCAATTGGAAGTAGCTCTTTAGGTCTTGCGTTTGATGCAATTGCAATTGCTTTATTAATGTGTGCAATTTTTTTGGGCAATGAATTATATATTTCATCTCTTTTTACTTGAAATGAGTTTGGGTTACTATACAGATTACCTAATGAGGTAGCACCGTTAAACATATTATGCAACTGAGGCATAACAAAACCTTTTTTCAAGATATTACTAGTATAATTATTCCATTCAGCAAATTCTTGAATTATAGAATCAAGTTGAGTGGTATTAGAAACTTGGTCAAGTTTCCCCAAAATCGTTTCCCCGTCCTTTTTTAGCTTGGTTAATATTTGAATCAATTTTTCTTTCATTGTGTTTTAGTAATGATTTTTATTTCTTCTTCTGTCAACCCATAAAGCTGATAAACCAATTGGTCTATTTGATTTTCTAAGTCTGTCGTTTCTAAACCATCTTTCTTAATTGAGATAACTTTATCAACTAATTCTGCGACTTCATTTTGAATTTTAATCTCTGCCTTTTTGATAGGGAGTTTTTTAATGTAGTCCAAACCGTATTTTCTTGCATTACCCATTTTTACAGGGCACAAGTCGTAAATTATCCATTGCATTAATTTGGAGTTAAGAACACCTAGAATGTATTTATATAAATATTCTTCTTCAGTTAATCTTATGGAATGGCTTGTCCCGCCACCAAAAATGTGGTTATCAGTATCAATCATAAAATTTGGCAACATACCAACATCATAAAAAATAATTTTTTCTGTGGCAATTTCGGATATATCAACTCTTCGCATTATAGAATACCATTCAATCCCTTTTTCTTTAATTGTGGTTCTGCTGTCCTTTCTGTTTTCAAGTTCCGTTTTGAATTGCTTTAGGAATTGAAAGCAATTTGGATAATTAGCTTTCAATTCAGGTTCTTTAATTATTGTATTGTCAGAATTGTATGGATAAATTAAATTGAATGTTTGGCTGAATATATTGTATTTCTTATAGTTCTGCGGTCGAATGAATTTCTTTGTTATTTCTTTCTCTAACCCTAATTCATCTGACATTTCTGACGGAACAAGAAATGCCTTATCAAGACCTGTAATAACGCCATAAGTGAAATTGCAAATGTCATTTAATGTTTCTTTGTCTGAGAAAAGCTTTGTTTTAAGTGTTTGGTCTGTATTAAAATCCCAAGGCTCATCGGATAAATTACTTACATCAAAATGAGCAAAGTTTTCAGGAGTTTGGTCTGTATTATCTACTAATAAATAATTTATGGTATTGCCTTTCTCTTTTGTGATTAGGAATACGGATACATAAGTTGCTAACCCATCAAAAACCGATACTTTGGAATAATCTATATTAACTTGCAAGTAGCCTTTTAGAAATCCTCTAATTGCCCTTCCGTATTCTGCTTTTAAAAATTGGTTTGATGTTATGTATGATAAATAACCTTTAGGGGATAATATTTTATGACCCAATTCAATAAAGAGTATTGAAATATCAATCCTTTTGTGGGCAACAACAAATGTTGATTTATAATAATCAATAAGGTTATGTTGCAAGTCTTGAACTCTTATGTAAGGCGGATTTCCAATTACCACATCAAATCCAACAAATTCGCCATCATCATTCAGCACTTCGGGAAATTCAAAACGCCATTCAAAGGCATTTTCATAAATCTTGTTGGATTCTATATCATCTCTTTCTTCTTCTAACTTTTGCAGTTTTTCAATTGCTTTTTTATAATCATTAATTAGCTTCTTGTTTTCCTTCTCACCCC